>JAAUTZ010000022.1 GCA_012031225.1 Chloroflexaceae bacterium | reverse complement strand
GGCAGCCATAATCAGAAAAGAAGCTGGTTGGGGCGATCATCAATATTTTGTGCGGCACGGCACGAACTCCGATCCGGTGCAGTTTCCCAAACGATGCTATTGTACCGCAGGCGCGGGGGCGGTGCAAGGATGCGGCTGTGTGGTAGCGGTGGGCGTGATCCGGCGGCGCGGATCACGCCGCTGGCTGAGGCGAGCAGCCGGATCATTCCAGCTCGCAAGACGCAGCATAACCCGCTTATGGATAGCGGAAATTAAGCCGTTCACAGCCCCACGTAGCGCAGCATGGCGACTGAACATACCTGCTACGCCACGCTTGGATGGCCCACTTGTAACGCTCGTGAAAAGCTATTTGTGTGCTATACTAGTACAGATTAGTTCTGAACATAATGAGAAGTAACCGTATGACATCGCAAGCAGGGCTGTTTGGCATCACCAATTCCAATCGTAATTTTGCGCTCCCTGAGCACTGGAGCAAGAATAAGTTTAACAGTTCATTTCCGGTTGCTCTTGCTTGCTATATGTTTCATCAATCACTACAACCTGTTTACCTTTCCGTCAGTCCGATGAACTCAATTGTGCAAGGATATGTCAGTGTTCAAGACCTCTTTGGACTTGAACCGTTGCAGCCAACTATTCACTTCGGTTTTGAACAACCCTTTGCACCCTATAACCCATTTGTGATTGAGACGATACCACGAATTGACGTTGTGATCCAAGACCTTAGCACGCCTCGGCGTGATAGTATTCGTGCATTAGAAATCAAGCTGACTGCACTGCCTGATAATACGACGTGTGAGCTTGGTGACAAGTGGTATGGCAGTGAACTTGTTGTACGCCCAGACACCATTGTGTATGTATGTCTCAGTATTGCTAATTGGTATAGCACCCACGCAGATCAAGCTGTGCTGCATCAACGACTTGCACCAACATGCACGCCAATTTCAGATTGGACTGATATTGCCCTCGTTAAGAAGCATTTGCCGAATTTGCTTCAAGGTGTACGTGCGCTAGTTGGAACGCATCATTACGGACAGCTACCATTACTCGTGCAGCCAATCTGGAAAACACAAGGCAAATCAAGCATATTGGCAGACAACTGCTTTGACATATTTGTATGGAGCAACCTCGCTATTGCACAACTTATGGTAGAAGAAGCAGAAAGTGATAAGCGTCCCGATACATTCAAGCGAATCGGGCGATCTGTTGTGTGGTTAATGAAGATGTTGTGGGACTTTGCCAACAATGGAAAAATTAATTATAGAGCTATTCTTGACCATTTGAGCTATGACACCAAGAATGATAAAGCGTTCGCTATTAGCGGGCGACGTACCCACCATTACATGACCTGCCCAGAGTTGACCCATCCACGCATCCACAAAACTGCGGTTGGTCAGATCATTTTGGGCAATGGGCAGCGATTTCTCAGCCCAGAGCGGCGGCTCGACGCAATTCTCGTCAATTCACCCGATCTGTTTATGTAAGGTTCAGTGATGCGTATTATTGACCTCTTCGCAGGATGTGGCGGATTGTCGTTGGGTTTTGTGCAAGCGGGATATACGCTGTGTGCAGCATTTGAGCATTGGCACGCAGCACTCAATGTGTATCAACAAAACTTCTCCCACCCAGCGATTGCGTGTGATTTACATCACTGGCGAGCACATACTGACCTTTTGAACGATATTGCACCTGATATGATCATCGGTGGGCCACCCTGCCAAGATTTCTCATCGGCTGGAAAGCGGGATGAACAACAAGGACGTTCGTTTCTCACCATAACCTTCGCTGAAATTGTTGCCTATCTTCGTCCTAAATGGTTTGTTATGGAGAATGTCGCCCGCGCAGCGACCAGCGCAACATGGTATAACGCTCGTCAAATGCTGCGCGAAGCAGGATATGGTCTGACTGAGATGATTCTTGATGCTAGCCTGTGCGGTGTCCCTCAGTATCGCAAGCGATTGTTTGCTATCGGGCACTACGGCGGTGCAGATAATGAGTTATTCTGGCTACTTCAGCAGAGACTGGCTCCAAAACCGCTAACGCTCCGCGATTACTTTGGAACACGTTTAGGTATCGAACATTACTACAGGCATCCTCGAAGCTATCAACGCCGAGCAGTCTTTAGTATTGATGAACCAAGCCCAACTATTCGAGGTGTCAATCGCCCGATCCCACCCAATTATACGAGTCATCCGGGCGATACTGCCCCTATTTCACCTGATATACGCCCGCTTACTACTGTAGAGCGTAGCCTGATTCAAACATTCCCCCCAGACTTTATCTTCGCAGGAACAAAATCCGATGTTGAGCAGATGATCGGCAATGCTGTTCCCGTCCAGCAAGCACGCTATGTTGCTGATACAATTGTCCAATTCGCGCATCTACAGCCGATCCACTCAGCTCGCTCATTCTCTGGCGAGCAGTTGGTCCTACTTTGATATGGTGCTATGGCTCATCCATCTACCTCTAAGCAGGACAGGTCAATGTAGAGGCTTGGACGATAGCCCCCCCCCGCCCCCAACTTGCACCGCCGCCTATGTTGTGCATAATATGATCCGTAACTGTGTGACGCAAGCAATACCCACACTCATAGGTAATCACAGAAAGGTCATGCGACAAATGGCAAACTTTACCGAAGCGGACATGGCGGCAGTCGTCGAGTCATTTTACACGGCGGCAACAGCGATGATGGCAGCAGAGCAGGGCGGGACGCGGCGCGAGTTTCCGGTGATGGTAGCGGCAATGAATGAACTGGGCACGCAGTATCCCGATAGCGCGATTGTGCAGGCGTTGCTGGCGAGCAACCCCGGCAGCCGCCAAGCACAGGTGACGGGTGCGCTGGATGGTAGCACGGGCGCATTGCAGGATGCGGCACTGGCGGCAGTGAAAAAAGCCGCGCAGGCGATTGCCAGCGTCTCGCCCGATGAGGCGACGACGTACCAAGATGCGGTGCTACAGGTGTTGGACAAGGTGGCGGATGCCGCAGGTGAATTGGGGTACTTTGGCTCGGAAGGAGCCGGTGTGAGCGAAGGTGAAGCCAAGTTCCTCGATCTGATCAAGGCGGCGATGCAGTAGACACGGGACAGCATCCTCGTAGATCGTAGGGAGCGGCGGGCGAGGGGGTAAGCCCTCGCCCGTTTTGCCCCGTACCGAAAATCCCAATCCGGCTAGGCCACGATGTTGTAGCCGTGATCCACGAAGATCGTCTCGCCCGTGATTGCATGGGCTAAATCGCTGGCAAGGAATGCCGCCAGTGGGCCAACATCCTCAATCGTGATGAGGCTGCGCTGGGGAGCCTTCTGCGCGGCTTCGTCGAGCAGCTTGTCGAAATCATCAATGCCGGATGCCGCCCGCGTCTTCACGGGGCCCGGCGAGATCGCATTGACGCGGATGCCGTGCATGCCCACTTCCGAAGCGACTTCGCGGGTCAGGGCTTCGAGGCAGGCTTTGACCGGCCCCATCATATTGTAGGTGTCAATCACGCGGGTCGAGCCGTAGTAGGTCAGCGTCATCATGCTGCCGCCGCGCTCTTTCATCAGCGGCTCGGCAAGGCGGGCCATGCGGACAAACGAGTGCGCGGAGACATCAATAGCGATCTTGAAGCCTTCGAGCGAGGTGTCAATCACGCGCCCGTGCAGGTCCTCACGCGGGGCAAACGCAATCGAGTGCAGCAGCACATCTAGCTGGCCCCACTCCTGCGTGATGCGCTCAAACACTACTTCGAGTTCGCCCTCTTTCAGCACGTCCATCGGCATAAAGATAGCGGCTTCGAGTTCTTCGGCAACCGGACGTACAAACCGCTCGGATTTCTCATTCAGGTACGTGATCGCCAATTCCGCGCCCGCCTGTCGAAAGGCTTTGGCACACGCATAGGCGATGCTGCTTTCGTTGGCAATCCCGACAACAAGGGCTTTCTTGCCATGTAGATCAATTGCAAGCGTCATGAGACATTGCTCCTTTAGCTATCTGGTTATCTATCCACCGATGCAACCTCAGCATCAACAGGAACCCACCAGCGGGTGGGGCAAACCTACACCGCCTGCCCCACCCGTGATGCAGCGACAGGCTACGGGCGCAGCAAGCGCAGCGTATCCAGCGCGATCATCTTCTCCTCATCCGTCGGAATGACATACACCGCCACCTTGCTGCTCGCGGTGGAGATGCGTTGGGCGCGTTGGCTGTTTGCCGCTTCGTCCAATTCAATGCCGAGCCACGCCGCAGCGCGGCACACGCGGGCGCGGATCATGTCCGAGTTCTCGCCAATGCCCGCAGTGAAGACCAGCGCGTCAATCCCGCCAATCGCCGCCGCTAGTGCGCCCAGTTCGCGGGTGATGCGATAGATGAAGTAGTCAATCGCCTGCGCCGCACGCGGGTCGGGGTTGTGCTCCAGATCACGCATATCGTTGCTGATGCCGGAGAGACCAAGCAGCCCCGAACGGCGATACAGCACATCCTCGATCTGCTTGGCATCCATACCCTTTTCTTGGAGCATATACAGCACCGCCCCCGGATCAAGGTTGCCACAGCGCGTACCCATCGGCAAGCCATCAAGGGCGGTGAAGCCCATCGTGCTATCCATGCTCTGCCCGCCCTTGATCGCACACATACTCGCACCGCTGCCCAAGTGCGCCACCACAACGCGCCCATCCGCTAGCTCAGGGGCAATCGTGGGCAGGGTGTGGGCAATGTAGGCGTAGGACAGCCCGTGAAAACCATAGCGGCGCACGCCCTCTTCATACAACTCATAGGGCAACGCAAACTGATCGGCAACGAGCGGGTGGTTGCGGTGGAAGGCAGTATCGAAGCAGGCCACCTGCGGCAAGTCCGGGCGCATTGCGAGCATTGCCCGAATGCCGGCTAGACAGTTGGGCTGGTGCAACGGAGCCAGCACCGTGTAATCTCCGAGCTGTTGCAGCACCGCATCATTCACGATGGTGGGGGCCGCATACTCCGTGCCGCCATGCACTACACGATGGCCTACGCCGATCAAGGTGGTATCGCCCAAGTGGTCGTCCAGCCAATTCATCAGCTTTTCCAGCGCAACTTGGTGGCCACTGCTGCGCTCGCCTGCGTCCCATGTCTCCTCATACACTAGCTCGTTGTCGCGGTCTTTCGCCTTAAACTTGGGCGCAGTGCCAATCCCTTCAACTTGCCCGCCATACTCCTTATCAATGCCGACACTCGGCTGGAGAAACAGGTCAAAGCTGATCGTATCGGGCTGGATGCGGCCATCGTAGTGCAGGCTCACCTCGCCCGCCTCAACATCGAACAGCGTGAACTTGATGCTGGAGGAGCCAGCATTGATCACCAGAATCGACTCGCTCGCCATCAATGCACCTCCACTTTCGCGGTGCGGTGATGGTGGGCCTTCAGCACCGCAACAGCACACGAAGCCATGCGCGTGCGGACTCCATCGGCGCGGCTGGTGAGGATCACGGGGGCGCGTGCGCCCAGCACAATCCCCGCCGCATCAGCTTGGGCAAGGTAGATCAGCTGCTTCACCAGCATATTGCCAGACTCGAGATCGGGCGCGATCAGGATGTCGGCATCGCCTGCCACCGGCGAGTCAATCTTCTTGGTCTCGGCGGCTTCGCGGCTGATCGCATTATCGAAAGCGAGGGGCCCATCAATGATGCCGCCCGTAATCTGCTTGCGATCCATCATCTTGCACAGAGCTGCCGCATCAAGCGTCGCCTGCATATCCGGGTTAACCATCTCGACGGCGGCAAGCACCGCAACCTTCGGCAGTTCAATGCCCATTGCGTGGGCTAGCTCAATCGCATTCTGCACAATGTCGCGCTTGGTCTTCAGATCGGGGGCAATGTTGATCGCCCCGTCGGAGATAATCAGGGGGCGGTTGTAGGTTGGCACGTCCATCACAAAGGCGTGACTGATGCGGCGACCGGGCATGCGCAAGCCCTTCTCGCCACTGACGATAGCAGTGATCAGAATGTCGGTGTGCAGGCTGCCCTTCATCACCGCTTCAGCCGTACCAGTGCGGACTAGCTCTACCGCCCGCGCTGCTGATTCAGTCGCCGACTCCACATCCTCGATCTGCACGCCAGTAAGGTCTAGCCCGTGCTGCTCGGCAAGCTCGCGGATCGTCTTTTCGGGGCCAATCAGGATCGGCACAATCAGGTTCTCTTTAGCCGCATCAAGGGGGCCTTCCAGTGCGGTTGCTTCACACGGATAGGCAACCGTCGTGACAATCGGATCGAGGCCTTTGGTCTTGTTCATCAGTTCACCGTACCCATCAAAGGTATCAATGATCTGGACAATGCGCGATTCGCCGTTCGTTTGGGGTGTCAGTTCACTGCTCACAGAGTCTCCTCCTGTTCGGATAGATTCAGCTTGATCCAGTTCGCGTGTTGATTCCTAACAGTCAGCTATCAGCAGACTCGGGCGGCTCCCCCATTGCAACCGCCCGATGGGATAATGGGATTAGCTCAGCCCAAGGACCTCGTGCAGCATAGCGAGAACCTTTTGCTCTTCAGCATTCGGCTCGCCCAGCAGCACAATCTCCTTGGCCAACTCCAGCGCATCACGCCGATCCTGCTCGGTGGGCAGCAGCTTCGTCAACGCCCGCACCGCCGGATCGAAGTTCAGGTGCAGAATGTAGAACTGCTCGAAGGTACGCTGGCGCAATTCGTCGTAGGAAATCTCACTGAGGCGGGAGTGGTTCTGGGTCGCTTCGCGGGAGCGGATGAAGGCCTGCGGCTCCACGTCGCGGTCGGCGCGGGAGAGCAACATAAAGATCCGGGCAAAGCCTTCCACAAAGCCGCCTTCTTCAGTCATTGCCACAAGGCGGGCATTGTCTGCTTCAATGCGGGCTTGCACTTCGGGATCGTGTTCCACCTTGCGCGTGGTGAGGGGTTCGGGCAGAATGCCGCCTAGCCCAGTCGGCCCATAGAGGGATTTGAACATCACTTCCATCGTGGTGTCGCGCACATTGGTGTAGGCATCCAGCATTGCTGTGATCTGGCCTGAGTAGACTTCCTGCATCTGCCAGTAGGGGTTGGATTTGTCCACCGGCCGGCGGCTGTTGCGAGCCGCTTCAGCCCACATAGCGATCAAGCCCATAAACGGGTTCTTGTTCGAGAAGATGTAATGCTGGAGCCGATTGGGGTGCGTCTCGCGGCGGAACGCTGCCATTTGCGGAGTCGTCATCATTCGCACGTAGGGGCTGAGAAACAGCTTGTAGTTGAGCTTGTTCAGCTTAGAGACCGTCGAGACGGCGGGGAACAGCTCTTCGTCTTCGCGGGAGTCGTCCATCTTGCGGATGTCGTCCAGTAGCCGCTCCTCAAAGCGAATATCGTAGCGCAGGTTGGTCACTTCGTCGGGCGGTGCATCGGGAGCCTTGTCCTCGATAATCATTTCATACAAGCCCGGCGGCAACGACTCGATGAAGTCCAGCGTACCAAACATCGAGGCGTATTCACGCTGGGCAACCTTGCCGGAGACGAAGATGCCCAAGTGCCCGATGTTCTTGTGTACGGTGTAGACAATCACTTGGCGGTCATCGAGAATATCTTGATCGCTCTTGTACACATCGAGCAGCCAGTTCAAGGCCTGCTGCGGCGGGGTGATGTTGTCGCCGTGCGAGGCGAAGACCACGATGGGGGCGGTGATGTCGCGCAGGCTGACGGTGGTATTGCCAAGTTTGACCTGAGCCGCTTCGAGCTTGTTGGCAACAAACAGGTTGTTGACGATAAACTCCATCTCGTCGCGGGTCATAAAGAAGTAGCCCTGCCACCACTTCTCAAATTCGAGGTAACGCTCTGGCTCGGTGTCAATGTTGGCATAGACGTTGTACTGCTTGCTCCAGAGGGTGTTGGTCGGATTGAGGTTTTCAAAGTTGGCAACCAGATTGGCTCCGTCAAATACGCCATCGCCCAGATCGGAGGCATACGAGGCTGCCCACGAGCCGCCATTCAAACCGCCGAGATAGCGCATTGGGTCTTTGCCCTCTTTGCCGCCCCAGTAGGAGAGTGGCGCACCATTCATAATGATCGGGCCCATCAAGTCAGGCTCTATCGCTGCCAGCATCGCTACGGCCCACCCAGCTTGACAGTTGCCAATGACAACTGGCTTGGGTGCATCGGGGTGGCGACGCTTCACCTCGCGCAAGAACTCGGCTTCGGTGTAGGTTACATTTTCGAGCTTCTGGCCCGGTTCGGGGAAGGGGCGGAAGCCGACGAAATAGACCGGATGCCCATTGCCTAGCGCAACGCCGATCTGCGACGATTCCTTGAAGCCGCCGATGCCGGGGCCGTGGCCAGCGCGGGGGTCAATGATGACATAGGGACGTTTGGCCGGGTCAAGCTCCTGCCCTTTGTTGGGGATGATCCGCAACATGTAGTAGTTCGATGGATGTGGCAAGTCTTTGCCATCCATAACCTTCTCGTACTCGAAGGCGAGCACGGGCGGCTGGTCGGCGGCAACGTGTTCAAAGAACTGATTCCCGCGCTGGCGCAGCACGTCGTAAAACATCACCGTGCGCTGGGTAGCATCAATGTAGTAATCCCAAAACTCGCGCATGAGATTAAAAAAAGGTAGTGCCATCATTGGGCTACTACCTTGCGAAGGTTGTGCTTGGGGAGCTACCGGCGGGGCTTGCGTCCCGTTGGTGCTGCCGGTGATCGGTGCCGTAGCACCGTTGGTTGGGGGGGCGGACGGGACGGGCGATTGCATCGTTTGGGTGGTCTCTTCAGTGGGTGGGGTTGCCATGTCACTGCTCCTTGTTGTATAGACCAATAAGTGTGTTCTTCCGTTGTGCCGTTGTTCCGTTGTTCCATTGACCGCTAGTGAATACCGACTGTGATCCTTTCAAGCACCAGAGCTTACGTGGCGTGGCATACCGTAGCCACACCAAAGGGGAGCGCAACGCGACCGTGCGGAGGGACAAGCAACGTCCACGCAATTCGGTTGTTGGCTCACTCGTTTTGCCACTACAACAATAGTTTACCCTATTTTACCATTATCCGCATGGTACGCATGGGGAGTTACATTTGAGTTACAAGAGATGAAGGGAGATCAATATCAGGCATGAACAAGGCGACGATATACTCGGAGCAAGCCAATTGGGTCGCTACGAGTTGATCGTACTGAGGGTGTCCACGTAGGGTCGAGACGGCTTCACGCAATGCCCAATCGAGACGGTAGAGATCGCCTACAAATGCACGCCGCAGCGTATCGCTCGCAGCGACAGCAACCTGACACGCTTGTAGCGCTTGGAGCAAGGGCAACGATTGGGAATAATCAAAGTGGCCTTGATGGAGATCCGCAAGAACGCCACTCGTTTCTCTACATGCCCGTCGAATGATGTACTCTGGTTTACTCTCATCAGCAAACGCTAGATTATCCGCAGGGGTAACGAAAGCCGTAATGATCTGTTGCAGGGTGTGTTGAGCCTGCACGACATCGGCATAATGGGGCCGATTGCGATGCGTGTGCAGTGCGGCATGGAATTCAAGATCAAGCCCATACAGACAGTCGGCAACCAAGCGATGCATTTGATCGGTATCATGGATCTGTTCTCGATACGCATTCAACGCTGCTTGCAGCTCGTGCCAACGTTGCGGCAGAAAATTGCCCAACCGCAACTCGATCAAGAATCCATCTTCCGCCTCACACTCATGGCGGATCGTCGCAAGCGGCTGCAAAACGGTGATCATCGCATTCCTCTTTTGCATCATACACTACCTATGGAATTGTCCCAACAATTGCATCAGCAGGGATATACGTATCTACTAACACTTCAGCTGCACACAGCGCAAGTTGCCGATAACGGGGATGCCATCCACTTGTATTGACAGGAATGGTCAGATCGAGAATGGTAGCTTGCACGCCACGTAAATCAATAACATAGATCGGTACTTGATCAGCAATCTGCCATGATATTGCCCACAGCATATTGCGTGTCGTCGAAATCCAATTGTCACTTTCTACTGTACCATGTGAAACGTGTCTTTGGGGATGCACGCGACGGGCTGGATTTCTTGCCCAAATCCCACTTACATGTGCTTGTGGGTGTTCATCGGGCCACATCACCCGATACACGATAGGATCGCTCAGATCAATCGTCATTACCAATACTACTCAGGCTCCCTCACTCCGCCCCGTCGAGGTCGGGCAGGGTTGCGCCGCTGGGCAGCCCGTCGGGATCGAGCCGAGCCAGCTGCTGCATCAGGCGTTGCTGGCGCAGGGCTGTCGTCAGATCGCCGCGGGTTCGCTCTAGCACGGCCCGCAGGGCATCCGTGGTGCGGCGGAGGCCACCTGTCACGGCATCCGGGTAATCTACGGTGACAAGCAGACTGTACACTTCGTCCATAATCGCCAGTAGCCGTTCGCTCTGGGCTAGGTCATCGCGGCGCAGGCGATCAAGGATGGCCCGGCGCAGTTCGCTGGCGGCTTCGGCGAGGCCGTTCAGGTAAGCGGCAGGGTCAACACCGAGCGCATCGGCGGTGGGCGCAAGCTGATCGGTGAGAAAGGCATACACGAGAGCTGCCTCAGCATACTCCTTGAGGGCATCTTGCAAATAGCCCGCCCCCATCAGCAAGGGCTGATCGGCAACTGCGGTGCGTAGCTCGGTGGCAGTCGTGCCCGCTTCAGCCAGCAGCGTGGCCGCATGCCCATACTCGCCCCGATGGGCCGCACGGATCGTGCGGGCGCACTGCTGGATCAGGCTACGCGAAATCTTTAGGGCGTGTTCGCGGGCAGTATGAATCGTATCCAGTCGCGTTACGCACAAACCAACCAGTTGTTCTATGTGCAAGTGTACCAATTTTTATTGCCCCCCCTAGACAGAACTGCAATCAGTGTAGTAGACTGTACGGTATGATACAACAAAACGCACAGGAGTATATCGTTCCGAAGCGTGTGCTGGTGGTTGCCGCCCACCCCGATGACATTGATTTTGGGGTGGCGGGCAGTGTGGCACGGTGGGTGCAAGAAGGGGCATACGTCGCCTATTGCATCGTGACCGATGGGCAGGCGGGCAGCAATGCCCCCGACGTGGATTTGAAACAACTGGTGCAGACTCGGGTGGCTGAGCAACGGGCGGCGGCGGCGGCAGTGGGCGTAACGGATGTGCGCTTTCTGGGCTACCGCGACGGAACCTTGCAGCCGACGTTGGAACTGCGCCGCGACCTGACCCGTCTGATCCGCGAGGTGCGCCCAGATCGGGTAGTCTGCCAAGACCCGACGGCAGTCTTTGTGCATAGCGGCTATATCAATCATCCCGATCATCGGGCGGCAGGCGAAGCAACCGTGTATGCGGTGTTCCCTAGCGCAGAGACCCGCCCGATCTTTCCCGAGCTGCTGGCCGAAGGCTACGAACCCCATCACGTAGACGAACTGTATCTCAACCTGACGTTGCAGCCGGATACCTTTGTGGATATATCGGCAACGATTGAGCGCAAGCTGGCCGCATTGCTGTGCCACGTATCGCAAAACGTTGCCGAAGCCGCCGAGTGGCTGCGCGAGCGCAACGCCGAAGCCGGGCAACCATTGGGGTATGCCTACGCCGAAGCCTTCCGCGTGTTGCGTTTTGTGCGCGAACAGGAGTAGATGAAACAGCTTGGGGGGCGGGTTCGCGGGTTGGTCCCCCGCACGCTCCCCCTGTTTCGCAGATCGCTCCCTTCGCAATCAGTGTTGACGTGTACCGGTGAGGTACGCTGTTACCGTTGTCGGATGCTGACGTGCGGACGTGCGCCAATGCAGACTGCTGCATGCATGGTCACATAGGCAGCTTGAGGTAGTTGCTCAGGCCTGGGATGGAAGCAACGCCCATCAAGTCCCTGCCGTTGGACTCAGACGGTAAGTTCCCAGGACGGGTGCTGGTAATTGGCCTTCCAGCGTTCGCCCTTGAATGGTTCTCCTCGCTGTTGTATGGCTAGACAGCGTTGGCTCAGGCACGGTGCGTGAGCCGCTGGCTGATTGGGCTGGTAGTGGGAGCTTATATCCTTGAAGGCTAAGGCAAAGGAGTAGACGCAACAGACCCGCAAAGATAATGGAACTGAGCGCGTATACACATCCCAATTTGGTGGGGGGCGGTATGCAAGCGGACAGCCGGAATCTCATCGGTCCACCGAGCGTAGTTTCTTTTGTTGATCAGCCCGTCCGATTGTCACTGACAGAGGGCAGGAACCCTCGCGCAGCAGGAGCGTGCAACGTAGCACGATGGTATGTGGTATACCCTGTTGCTCCGGCGCGATGATCGGACATAGACGAAAAGAGGATATATGAGTACCCTATCTCCCACTCAGCAGCATGCGCTGGCTGAACATGTTTGGCTACACTTTTCGCAGATGGCGAAATTCCAACGCCCCGACGCAAATCCGCGGATCCTCGTGCGCGGTGAAGGCTCCCACGTATGGGATCAGGACGGCAATGAATATATTGATGCACTGGCGGGCTTGTTTACGGTGAATGCCGGCTACGGGCGCACCGAGATCGTCGAGGCCATGGCCGCCCAGCTGCACCAGATTGGCTACGTCAGCCCCTTCAGCTTCCCTAGCGTGCCGGTGATTGACCTTGCGGCCAAGCTGGCCACGATTGCCCCAACGGGCGCAGGCTCGCGGAGCTTCTTCGTGAATAGCGGCAGCGAGGCAGTCGAGACGGCGTTGAAGATGGCCAAGTCCTACCATGTGCGGCGCGGCGAACCGCAGCGCACCAAAGTGATCGCCCGCCGCGTGGCCTATCACGGCACCACGATGGGCGCACTGTCCGTCAATGGGGTCACACCGTACCGCACCGGCTTTGGGCCGCTGGTGCCGGGCGCACGGCACGTCCCGCCACCCTACCGCTACCGCTGTGCCTCCTGTATGCTGCAATCGGCGTGCAGCAACAAGTGCGCCAACGAGTTCGAGGCGATGATCGAGTTTGAGGATCCATCCACCGTTGCCGCCGTGATTATGGAGCCGGTGCAGAATAGCGGGGGTGCGCTCGTCTCGCCGCCCGATTATCTCCGGCGGGTGCGCGAGATCTGCGATCACTACGGGGTCGTAATGATCCTTGATGAGGTGATTAACGGCTTCGGGCGCGTAGGCGGTTGGTTCGGCTCATCCGAGCTAGGCGCACAGCCCGACATCATCACCGTTGCCAAAGCGATTACCAACGGGTATGCACCGCTCGGTGCAGCGATTGCGGCGAAGCATATCGCGGATACCTTCTTGGGCGATGAAGCCGATATGTTTATGCACGGGAGCACCTTCGGCGGGCACGTTGCGAGTGCCGCTGCGGCCCTTGCCAACATCCGCATCATCGAGCGCGAAGGCTTGCACGAGCGGGCCCGAGTTGTTGGGCCACAGATCATGCAGAGCCTGCGCGAGACGATTGGCAGCCACCCCAATGTGGGCGATATTCGCGGCATGGGGATGTTCATTGCGATTGAGCTAGTGCGCGACAAAGCCACCCGCGAATCGCTGGCGGGCGAGGAAAACTTGATGTACTGGCTGAGCGATCAGCTAGTGCAGCGCGGCGTGCTGTGCCGCTCGGATGACCGCATGGAGCCAGTGATTCAGATTGCCCCACCCCTGAATATGCCGCAAGAGGATATTGATCAGGTGGTGCAGACCATTGGCGAGGTGGTGCATGTGCTAGGGCGCAAGCTCGGCTCTACGCCGCAGCAGCACAGTGTCACACGCCGACCCGTCAGCCCAGCCGCCGTCACCACGCTGGAGATCGCCGCCTAACGGCTAGGTGGTGGGTGGCTAGGGTATCAGGGGCAGGTGGTAGGGCGCAGCATAGGGCGCGTTGGATCGGCGGTAAGCAGTACAGCCGCATCGCCATCCAAGAGCCAGTTCTCCTGCCCCCTGATACCTGACCCTGCCACCTGCCACCTGCCACCGCGCTCCTGACACCCCCGCACCAATATGGTATGCTATAGCATATGGCAAGGTGCAGCCCAAGGCTGGGCAGGAGCGGGAAGGATACAGCACATGCAACAACGCATTCTGGTGATCGAAGATGAGACTGAAATTGCCAACTACCTGCGGCGCGGGTTGGTGTTTGAGGGCTTTGAGGTGCAGATTGCCAACGATGGGCACGCAGGCTTGGAAGCAGCCCGCGAAAGCCCGCCCGATCTTGTCGTGCTAGATCTCATGCTGCCCGGCATAGATGGACTAGAAGTTGCCCGCCGCTTACGCACCGTCTCGGATGTGCCGATCATCATTCTCACCGCCCGCGATGCCGTGCCGGATCGGGTGGCGGGGCTAGAGAGCGGCGCGGATGACTACCTCGTCAAGCCCTTCGCATTTGCTGAACTGCTTGCCCGCATTCGGGTGCAGCTCCGCCGCCGCCAGAGCGAACGCCAGCCCGCCGTATTGCGCTATGCCACCCTGACGATGGATACCGCCGCCCGCGAGGTACGCAACAGCGAACGGCGGGTGGAGTTGACCGCCCGCGAGTATGAGTTGCTGGAGCTATTTATGCGGAACCCGCAGCAAGTCCTCACCCGCGAAGTGATTTATGATCGGGTGTGGGGCTACGACTTTGGCGGCGAAAGCAATATTATTGAGGTGTACATTCGCTACCTGCGCCAGAAGCTCGAAGCCAACAGCGAACCGCGCCTGCTGCATACGGTACGCGGCGTGGGCTACATCCTGCGCGAGGAGTAGCAGCAGCGCGACCCACGCCTAGCCGCCCACCTTTGCCTACCGCAGCACCGCGCCTGATCGTATCCATCTAGCGCATCCATCCGGTTTCTTGCGTTTTGCGATCAATCTGCGTATAATACTGTAGCAAGACCAGAAGCAAGAATGCTCCCGCCCTTTCAGTATCAGGCGATGCATGGACGAACAAAAACAGACTGCTACAGAGCTTGAACACCAGCATCCTGTATATGCAGACGGTGATGCTACCCCAAATGGCGCAGGCGAAGAGGATGACTTCCACCTCATGGAAGAACTGCTCGCCGATCCTGCACACGCCTACCGCAATTTGCAGTATGGCGATACGGTGGATGGGATGATTGTGCGCGTCGAGCGTGACTCGCTCCTCGTGGACATCGGGGCGAAAGCCGAAGGGGTTGTGCCTGCCAAAGAGATGCAATCGCTAGCGCCGGAAGCCCGAGACCTGTTACGCGCTGGGGAGCCGCTCCTTGTGTTTGTCGTGCAAGCTGAACACCGCGACGGCTATGCAATCCTCTCGATAGACCGTGCGCGTCAAGAACGTAGCTGGCGCCGCTTGCAACATGCCCACGATAACAATGATGTGATCGCGGCTCAAGTCGCCAACTATAACAAAGGTGGCTTGCTTGTTGACTTAGATGGGGTGCGTGGCTTTGTGCCTGCGTCGCAGGTCAGCTCGATTGGGCGCGGCTCGGATGTGCAGAAACAGTCCGAGATGGCACGGCTGATTGGCACGGAAGTGACCCTGAAGATCATCGAGATCAACCGTGAGCGCAACCGCTTGATCCTCTCTGAACGCCAAGCGGTGCAAGAAGTGCGCGAAGAGAAGAAGGACGAACTACTCTCTAACCTGCGCGAGGGACAAGTCTACGCGGGTACGGTTAGTTCGATCTGTGACTTCGGCGTGTTTGTGGATATTGGTGGGGCAGATGGTCTTGTCCACCTCTCTGAGCTTTCGTGGGGGCGCGTGCGCCACCCATCAGAAGTGATCAGCGTCGGGCAGCGCATTAAAGTTCATATCCTCAATATTGACCTTGATCGGCGACGCATTGCGCTTTCGGTCAAGCGCACACAGAATGAGCCGTGGTCTACAGCGGCGGAACGCTACCAACTCAACCAGATCGTGGATGGTGTGGTTACTCAGATCACCGCATTCGGGGCATTCGCTCGCATTGAGGATGGCATTGAAGGCCTGATTCACGTCTCCGAGATGGGCGAAGGGCACGTCCAGCATCCGCGTGAGATGGTCAGTGAAGGCGCAACAATCCCCGTGCGGATCATTCGGATTGACCCCGCCCGCAAACGGATTGGCTTGAGCATGCATCTCCGCACCGAAACCACCCCCCCCGATGCAGACCGTGCTGAGGAAACCCCACCGCCTGAACCGCAAGCCTAGCTAAATTGGCGGTGACAATGTACCTACCTGATGTACAATAGAAAGTAACAAGTAAAAACATTGGGCGGGGGCATTGATGTAACACAGCGCAATCAACCCCTCAATGGATAACCTTTCTGCACATGAGCGCACGTAGTCGCTCAGGCAGATGCTGCAAATACTGGCAATGGCTGCCCCGGTTTGCACTGCCAAGCCGGTTCCGGGAACCACGCTCGTCCCGATGGTGTTTCCCAACACAGACCTTCTGCATGCTCTGCCCCTAAAACTCTGGATGAGGAATCTACTATCAACGGAGTATCCTATGTCAGATAGACTGTATGACAAATTTACGAAACGTGCCAAGCAGGTGCTGCAACTCGCCACCGAAGAAGCACGCGGCCTAAACCATCCCTATGTCGGCACGGAGCATATCCTGCTCGGCTTGATCCGCGAGAGCGAAGGGATTGCCGCACGGGTGCTCGATGATCTCGGCGTGAAGTTGCCACAGGCACGCAATGCAGTAGAGTTTATCGTGGGGGTGGGTGAAACGCCCTACAGCTCCGATCAAGAGCTGACCGCCCGCGCCAAGAAGGTGATAGAGTATGCGATTGAGGAAGCCAAGCGGCTAAATCATCACTATATTGGCACTGAGCATCTCCTGCTCGGTTTGGTACGCAATGGCGAAGGTGTCGCAACGGGCGTGCTTGACATTATGGGCGTGACCCTAGAGCAAGTCCGCAATCAGGTGATGCGCGTGCTGCGGCATGGCACGACCCCGCCCACCTCTGAGCGTTCGAGTAGTTCATCCTCGTCGTCATCCTCGCAACGCCAGAGCAAAACGCCCTACCTTGATGCGCTTGGTACGGATTTGACCGAGATGGCCGAAGCTGGGCGGCTCGATCCGGTGATTGGGCGCAAGCACGAGATTGAGCGGGTGATCCAGATCCTCTCGCGCCGCACCAAGAACAACCCTGCTCTGATCGGTGAGCCGGGCGTAGGGAAGACGGCGATTGTTGAAGGCCTCGCGCAGCGCATTGTGCAGGGCGAAGTGCCCGACAGCATCAAGGGTAAGCGTGTGGTTGCGCTGGATATGGGTGCGCTAGTGGCGGGCACAAAGTATCGTGGGCAGTTTGAGGAACGCCTGAAGCGCGTGGTGGATGAGATCAAAGAGACGCGCTGCATCCTGTTCATTGATGAGTTCCACACGATCATTGGGGCAGGGGGCGCAGAGGGCACGCTCGATGCCGCCAACATCCTCAAGCCTGCCCTGAGCCGTGGCGAGTTGCAGACGATTGGCGCAACGACGCTGGATGAGTATCGCAAGTACATCGAGCGCGATGCCGCACTGGAACGCCGCTTCCAGCCCGTGATGGTGGATGAGCCATCGGTTGAGGATACGATCAGCATTCTGCGCGGAGTCAAGAGCCGCTATGAGGATTTCCACCAGTTGCAGATCAGCGACGAAGCCATCAAGGCTTCAGCCGTGCTATCCTCGCGCTACGTGCCGGATCGGTTCCTGCCCGATAAGGCAATTGACTTGATTGACGAAGCGGCGAGCCGCGTGCGGATGTACCGCTCGGCTACCCCACCCAAGTTGCGCGATGCCCTGCGGGGCTTAGAAGCCCTGCGGAAAGAGCGCGAAGCCGCTATTGCCGATGAGCAGTTTAGCCTTGCGGAAGACCTGCGCGACCGCGAGGAGCGGATGCAGTCGCGGATTGCCGTGATCGAAAGTGAGATCGGCATCAGTGCCGCCGAGCAGACCTATGATCGCCCGTATGTTACCGAAGAAGACATCGCCGAAGTGGTGGGGATGTGGACTGGCATTCCGGTTACCCGCTTGCGCGGCGATGAGACGGCCCGCCTGATGGAGATGGAAGGTGCGCTGCACAAGCGCGTGATCGGGCAGGAAGAGGCGGTTGTCACGATCTCGCGGGCGGTGCGCCGGGCCCGGGCTGGGCTGAAGGACCCGCGCCGCCCGATTGGGAGCTTCATCTTTCTGGGGCCTACGGGCGTGGGCAAGACGGAGCTAGCCAAAGCATTGGCAGAGTTTATGTTTGGCTCGGAAGGCTCGCTGATCAAGATTGACATGTCCGAGTTTCAGGAACGCCACACCACCAGCCGCCTTGTCGGATCGCCGCCCGGCTACGTCGGCTATGGCGAGGGCGGGCAGCTCACCGATGCGGTGCGGCGCAAGCCCTACAGCGTGGTGCTGTTTGATGAGATCGAGAAAGCCCACCCCGAAGCCTTCAACCTGCTACTGCAAGTACTCGAAGATGGGAACTTGACAGACGGCAAAGGGCGCAAGGTAGATTTCCGTAATACCGTTATCATTATGACAAGCAACGTCGGCACGGAGCATATCCGCCGCGCAAGCCGGATCGGGTTCGGGGCAACGTCGGTGGATATTGACGAGCACGACACGCGCCGCAAGGTGGAGGACTCACTCAAGCAGATCTTCCGCCCAGAGTTCCTGAACCGGATTGATGCGACGATCATCTTCCACCCGCTTACGTCGGATGAGACTCGCCAGATCTCGAACATCATGATCAATCGTGTCCAGCAGCAGCTTGACGATCATCAGATCAAGCTGGATGTTCACGAAGATGCGCTGGATCTGCTGGCACGGCGCGGTTACGATCCAGCCTTCGGAGCACGCCCCTTGCGCCGGATCATCACCAACCTGATCGAGGACCCGATGGCCGAAGGCGTGCTGGAAGGCCGTTTCACGGCTGGCGATACAGTGGTAGTAGATACCCACAACGACTTGCTGCGAATCCGCAGCCTGCGCCAGATTGAGCAGGATGAGCAGCAGGAAGAGGAGAGTGCCGCGCTGGTGTAGCCCCCGGACACCTGCCTACACTGAGCAGACGTTGTGCCGCCTGTCGCCCATCGGGATAGGCGGCACAACGCATCTACAGGGCTTGACAATGAGCGTATAATAAGAAGGAACATACTTCACATCTAGCGACAGCAAGCAATCTGCTGTCACCTCTTGACGCACGCCCAAAACCGTGATACTATTAGAAGTCATTGCGGTACATATTGTGGGGTCGCGCATGATAGTTTTTCTACCGACACAACCGACTGACATTTGCCAAATAGCTACGCAGCATTAGGGTAGCTTACACACACCATAATTACGCCAGTTCAAAGACGGATCCAAAGGGAAGTCTGCTGAACCGGCGGTTTGTGTATTTGTTTGGCAATCACCCACCGGCAGCACGCTGCCCATGATCGCCGCAGTTGCGAACCTACACGAACTGATTAGCAAACGAGGTGAGTATGTCTCCGCTAGTAGAAAGTGTTGTGCTTCAGCCGCTGATTACACCCGTAGACACTGGAACAAATACCCTGCGCCGCGATTCGATTGAGCGGCGTTCTTTTGCGCGAATCAAAGATACCATTGACGTGCCGCGCTTGATCGAGACGCAAGTCCGCAGTTTCAAATGGTTTATGGACAGCGGACTACAGGAATTGCTCAATGAGATTTCGCCGATTACCGACTTCACGGGCAAGAACCTCGAACTACGGTTTGTGGATTATACCTTTGGTGAGCCGCGCTACTCCGAATTTGAGTGCCGTGACCGCGACTTGACCTACTCCGTGCCCCTGCGCGTAAAGGTTGAGCTGCGTGTGCTGGCAACCGGTGAGATCAAGGAGAGCGAACTTTTTCTGGGCGACTTCCCGATGATGACCGACAACGGCACATTCATCTACAACGGTGCCGAGCGGGTTGTCGTGTCGCAGCTGATCCGTTCGCCGGGTGTGTACTTCAGTGGTGAGAAAGAACCTACCAGCGGGCGCATGCTGCACTCAGCCAAGCTGATCCCCAATCGCGGGGCGTGGCTCGAATTTGAGACGAGCAAGCGCGACGTGATCTCCGTCAAAGTAGACCGCAAGCGCAAGCTCCCCGTCACGATCCTGCTGCGGGCGATCCTCGCGTGGAAAGCCGATGAGCAGGGCGTGGGGCAATGGGTTGAGGATAAACGCCTTGTGGATCACGGGCTAGATGAGCAGATCGTGGAACTGCTGCAACACATTGATGGCAACCCCGATCACGCCTACCTCCGCTCGACGCTCGACAAGGACTCGACCAGCAATGCCCGCGAAGCCCTCATTGAACTCTACAAGCGGCTGCGGCCCGGCGATCCGCCGACGCTGGAGAATGCCCGCTCGTTGCTCGAATCGCTGCTGTTCAATCCGCGCCGCTACGATCTCGCCCGGGTTGGTCGCTACAAGCTGAACAAGAACCTGTGGGAGCGCGACGTGCGCCGCAGCCACACTGGGGAGAACCCGCGCACGAATGCCCCTGACTTGAGCGTGATGGTGCTGCTGCCGCGAGACATCTTCCGCATCATTGAGCAGTTGATCCAGCTCAACAATGGCTCCGGCAAGCCCGATGACATTGACCATTTGGGCAACCGCCGCGTCCGCACGGTGGGCGAGTTGATCCAGCAGCAGTTCCGCGTGGGCTTGCTCCGCATGGAGCGGGTGATTAAGGAGCGGATGAGCTTGCAGGACTCGGACACGATCACCCCCAATGCGCTCATCAACATTCGTCCGGTAGTGGCCGCTATGCGCGAATTCTTCGGCGGTAGCCAACTCTCGCAGTTTATGGATCAGACCAACCCACTGGCCGAGCTAACCAACAAGCGGCGGCTCTCGGCACTGGGGCCCGGTGGTCTCAGCCGTGACCGTGCCGGCTTCGAGGTGCGCGACGTACACCATAGCCACTACGGGCGCATCTGCCCAGTGGAAACGCCAGAAGGGCCAAACATCGGCTTGATCGGCACGATGAGTACCTACGCTCGGGTCAATGAGATGGGTTTTCTGGAAACGCCCTACCGCAAGATTTTTCAGGAGATCGAAAACACCCCCGTGTGGCTCGAACGGCGCTATGCCCCACGCGATGCGAAAGACCTGCACACCGGCGATGTTCTGCTGGCGGCCGGCGAGCGGATTGACCCCGACACCGCCCGCCAATTGGCGATTACGCTGCTCACGGGGCAAATGCTCCGCGAGGATATTGTAGACCCACAGGACGAACGTGGCGAAACGGTGCTAGCCGAAGCTGGCACCGAGATCACGGGCGAACTGGCCCAGATGATTGCAAGCCTGCCCTACCGCACGATCAAGATCAAGCCGGTGGTGTCGCAGCAGGTGGATTACCTCAGTGCCGATGAGGAAGACCGCTTCGTCGTGGTGCAAGCCAACGCACCACTGGATGAGTACAACCGCTTTACGACGCAGACCGTTTCGTGCCGTTTTGCGGAGGAGTTCATCAAGGAGCGCATTGAGCGGGTAGACTATATGGACGTATCACCGAAGCAGGTTGTCAGCGTCAGCACCGCGTTGATCCCCTTCCTCGAACATGATGATGCCAACCGGGCCCTGATGGGATCAAATATGCAACGCCAAGCCGTGCCCCTGCTGCGCCCCGATGCGCCTATCGTTGGGACGGGGATGGAGTACCTCGCCGCCCGCGACAGTGGGCAGGTGGTGGTTGCCAAAGCCGATGGCACAGTGCGGAGTGCGACTGCCGAGCGCATCCTTGTGGAAGAAATTGACGGCTACCTACGCGAGTACCGCCTGCGGAAATTCATGCGGAGCAATCAAGATACGTGCATCAATCAACGCCCCGGAGTATCGGCGGGAGATCGTGTGCAAAAGGGACACATCATTGCCGATAGCAGCAGCACCGACAACGGCGAGCTAGCCCTTGGGCAGAACATCCTCGTGGCCTATATGCCGTGGGAAGGGGGCAACTTCGAGGATGCGATCCTTGTGAGTGAGCGGCTGGTGCGGGAGGATATTTTCACCAGCATCCACATCGAGAAGTACGAAGTCGAAGCCCGTGATACCAAGCTCGGCCCAGAGGAGATCACCCGCGATATTCCCAACGTGGGGCAGGATAGCCTCCGCAATCTCGATGATCGCGGGATCATCTACGTCGGTGCCGAAGTGCATCCGAACGATATTCTGGTGGGCAAGATTACGCCGAAAGGCGAAACCGACCTGACGGCGGAAGAACGCCTGCTGCGAGCCATCTTTGGCGAAAAGGCGCGGGAAGTGAAGGACAGCAGCCTGCGCGTGCCCAATGGGGTGCGGGGCAAGGTGATTGACGTGAAAGTCTTTAGCCGGGCCGACGGAGCCGAACTGCCCGTCGGGGTGAACCAGACCGTGCGCGTCCTGCTGTGCCAGAAGCGCAAGATTAGCGCGGGAGACAAGATGGCGGGGCGGCACGGCAACAAGGGCGTGGTCAGCCGGATTATGCCGATTGAGGATATGCCCTTCTTGCCCGATGGCCGCCCGGTAGATATTGTGCTGAACCCGATTGGCGTGCCGAGCCGCATGAACATCGGGCAGATCCTCGAAACCCATCTCGGTTGGGCCGCAGCACGGCTGGGCTACCGCGTGGCTACGCCGGTGTTCGATGGCGCAGATGAGGATCAAATCAAGAACTTGCTCGAAGATGCAGGCTTGCCCCGCGACGGCAAGATCACCCTCTACGATGGGCGCACGGGGATCCCCTTCGACCATCCGGTGACGGTGGGCTATGCCTATATGCTCAAGCTGGCCCACCTTGTCGAGGACAAGATCCACGCCCGCAGCACCGGCCCCTACAGCCTTGTCACCCAGCAGCCACTCGGTGGCAAAGCCCAATTCGGCGGGCAACGCTTCGGCGAGATGGAAGTGTGGGCCCTTGAAGCCTACGGTGCCGCCTACATTCTGCAAGAGATGCTGACCGTCAAATCGGATGACGTGGTTGGGCGCGTCAAGACGTATGAGGCGATTGTGAAGGGCGAGCCGATCCATGAGCCAAGTGTGCCGGAGAGCTTCAAGGTGCTGATCAAGGAACTCCAATCACTCGGCTTGAGTGTCGATGTGTTGACTGAGGACGAACGCGCCATTGAGCTGAACGACGACATGGACAGCGATTTGGCGGCACTGGATGGAATCAACCTGAGTGGCATGGAACGCGGCGAATTCTAACGAGTGCGGGCATAGGCGGGCTGTCCAACTGGCATAGCCCGCCCTATCTTGTGATCTCTAGCGGGAGAAATCAATGCTCGAAATTAACGAGTTTAATGCAATACGGATTAGTTTAGCATCACCTGAAGATATTTTGTCTTGGTCGCACGGCGAAGTGACCAAGCCCGAAACGATCAACTACCGCACGCTCAAGCCAGAGCGCGATGGGTTGTTTTGTGAGCGCATCTTTGGGCCCACCAAAGACTGGGAGTGCTACTGCGGCAAGTACAAGCGGGTGCGCTTCAAGGGTGTGGTGTGCGACAAGTGCGGCGTGGAAGTGACCCGCTCGAAGGTGCGCCGTGACCGCATGGGGCACATCAGCCTTGCCTCACCGGTCAGCCACATCTGGTTTGTCAAGGGCACCCCGTCGCGGCTTGGTTTGATCCTTGATATTAGCCCGCGCAATCTGGAGCGCGTGATCTACTTCGCCGCCTACATCGTGATTGAGGTCAATGAGGAAATGCGCGAGCATGTGCGCGAGCTGCTGCGCGAAGAATATCAGCGCAAGCGCGAGGATATTCAGGCGCAAGCGGAAGAACGCCATATTGACCTCTCAGCCCAGTTCAAGCAGAACATGGGCGAAGTGGAGCAGGTGCAGGAGAACACCCGCGAGCAGATTGAAGCTGAACACGAGCAACGCCGCGAAGCACTCAAGAACGAAGCCGAAGCCCTGCGCGAACGGCTGGAGCCACTGAGCGGCAAGCGCGTCGATGAGGAACTCCTGTTTAATGGAGCCTTGCTGATCGAAGAAGACCACGCGGTGACCGAGGATGTTTTTGATCGGCTGGATGAACTGTTGGAGCAAGAGCTAGAACGGCTGGATGAAGAACGCACCCAGCACCTGAGCGATATTGAACTCCGCAGCGATGCCAACCGCGAAAGCCGCGAACGGGAAGTGACCCAGCAGCGTGAGCGCATCGAGGAGGATTTACGGGCCAAGCTCGACCAGACGGTGCGCGAGGAGAAAGAGAAGCTCGATCAGCTCAACAAGCTGTCTGCGCCGATTATCACCAACGACAATGGCGAGTATACCGTGCGCGTGCAAGTCCTGACTGAGAACGAATATCGCGTGCTCCGCGAGCTTGCGCCCAGCAGCGTCTTCCGGGCCGATATGGGGGCGGGGGCGGTGCGCGAAGCGGTGGCGATGGTGGATATGGATAAGCTCGCCAATCAGCTTCAGAAAGAGGTGCAAGAGACTGTCGGGCAGCGGCGCAAGAAAGCGACCAAGCGGCTGCGCGTGGTCGAGAGCTTCCGCAAGAGCGGCAACCACCCCGAATGGATGATTATGATGGCTCTGCCGGTCATCCCGCCCGACTTGCGCCCAATGGTGCAACTCGACGGTGGCCGCTTTGCGACGAGCGATTTGAACGATCTGTATCGGCGCGTGATCAATCGCAACAATCGCCTGAAGCGGCTGATGGAGCTAAACGCCCCAGAGATCATTGTTCGCAATGAGAAGCGCATGCTCCAAGAAGCGGTAGATGCCTTGATTGACAATGGGCGGCGCGGGCGAGCCGTGAGTGGCAAAGGCAAGCATCGCCTCAAGAGCCTGAGCGACATGCTCAAGGGCAAGCAGGGCCGCTTCCGCCAAAACCTGCTCGGCAAGCGTGTGGATTACAGCGGGCGTTCGGTGATTGTGGTTGGCCCCAATCTGCAATTACACCAGTGTGGGCTGCCCAAGAAGATGGCACTGGAGCTGTTCAAGCCTTTTGTGATGCGGCGTTTGGTGGAGAAGGGCTTTGCCCATAACATCAAGAGTGCCAAGCGCATTGTCGAGCGGGTGCGCCCCGAAGTGTGGGACGTGCTTGAGGAAGTCATCAAAGATTATCTGGTGCTGCTCAACCGGGCGCCTTCGCTGCACCGCCTCTCGATTCAAGCCTTTGAAGCCAAGCTGATCGAAGGCAGTGCGATCCAGCTTCATCCCTTAGTCTGCGCCGCTTTTAATGCCGACTTCGACGGCGACCAGATGGCCGTTCACGTCCCCCTCTCGCGCAAGGCGCAGGAAGAAGCCCGCACCCGCATGCTGAGCATCTACAACCTGCTCAGCCCGGCGCACGGCGATCCGATCATTACGCCTTCGCAAGATATTGTGTTGGGCTGCTACTACCTGACGATGGTGCATCCGGGCATGAAGGGCAGCGGCAAGATGTTTGCCAATCCGGGTGAAGCCCTGCTCGCGTATGACAAAGGCTTGCTCAACATTCAAGCCCCCATCTGGGTCCGGATGACGCTCGATGACCTGAACTACTACGACGAAGAAGACATCAAACGCTACAACTACCGCCGCCAACAGCCCGAAGGCGTAAGTAGCGAGACGCTTGTCCCGCGTGCCCAACTGCAAGGCAGCACCGCCGCGAATACCACCACCTCGCTCTACACCGTGATTTCGGCAGAACTCAACAACCTTGAGCGACGGCTGAAAGGCACCGATCAAGATGTGCGCTTCTTCTCGGCAGCCGGTGAAACGCACGCGGCCCTCGTGCAAACGACCATTGGACGCATCATCTTCAACAATGCGCTGCTGCCGCCGTTGCGCTACTACAACAAGCTCGTGCCCAAGAAGGGCTTGAAGGAAGTGATTGCCTCGTGCTACCGCTACTACACCGACCCTGATCACATTCCGCCCGATGCGCTTGAGGCGGTGCGGCGCGTGTATCCCAACAAGACCGAGCAGGAGCTAGCCCGCATCTTCGGCTCGGAGATGACCGCATACCAAGCCGATATGATCAAGAGTCTCGGCTTCCGCTACGCCACGCTCGGGGGGATGACTATCGGCATTGATGATATTGAAGTGCCGCAGAAGAAGTACGAGATCATCAGCGATGCCGAAGATCAAGTGGCTAAGGTGGAGAAGAACTTCCGGCGTGGCTTGATTACCGAAGAAGAACGCTACCGCGAAGTGGTGCAGATTTGGCAACGGGCTACCAATGATACGATTGTGGCGGTGAAGGAGAACCTGAACCCCTATCGCCCGGTGGCAATGATGGCCGTGAGTGGAGCGCGTGGCAATATCAACCAGATCAGCCAGATGTCGGGCATGCGTGGCTTGATGTCCGACCCGACAGGCCGCATCATCGAACTGCCCATCAAAGCCAACTTCCGTGAAGGCTTGTCGGTGCTAGAGTATTTCGTCTCGACGCACGGTGGGCGCAAAGGTCTCGCGGATACTGCCCTCCGTACCGCTGATGCAGGCTACCTGACCCGCCGCCTTGTAGACGTGGCGCAAGATGTCATCGTGACAATTGAGGACTGCAACACCCACGACGGGGTGTGGCTGCACAAAGCCGACGATGTGGAACTGATGGACGAACTTGCCCGCCGCCTTGAAGGGCGCATCCTGACGCGGGATGTCTTTCATCCTGAGACGAAAGACATGCTGGCCGAGCGCAACCAAGAGCTAGATGCGCCAACTGCCCGGACAATTGTTGCGGCTGGCATAGACTCGGTGCTGGTACGTTCCCCGCTCACCTGCCAATCGGAGTATGGCATTTGCCGGATGTGCTACGGGCGCAACCTAGCGACGGGCAAGCTGGTAGATGTGGGCGAAGCGGTTGGGATTATTGCCGCGCAGTCCATCGGCGAGCCGGGCACTCAGCTCACCCTGCGAACGTTCCATACCGGCGGTGTGGCAAGTGCCGATGACATCACACAGGGGTTGCCGCGGATCCAAGAGATTTTCGAGGCCCGCACCCCGAAGGGCAAGGCGTTGCTCGCCGAGATTGACGGGCAGGCCCAACTCATCAAGGATGATGACGGCAGCCGCAAGGTGATTATCACGAGCAATCAAGTGTACATCGAAGAATATCATGTACCCGATGGCTACGACATTACGGCTGAGGATGGCTCAGAGGTCGGCGAGGGCGAGATCCTTGCGGTGAGCAACCGTGCGGATAAGCCGGGTGCGCCGCTTGCTGCCCGCCTGAGTGGGGTGGTACGGCTCCGCAATGGGCAGATTGAGGTGAGTGCCGCCGAGCAAGAGACGAAGGAGCTGATTGTGCCACACGCTGCACGCATGCGCCCCATTCATATAGAGGGCGAGAACGTGCCGTTTGAGGAAGGCAAGTTCTATCAGGTGGTGACCGGCCAGCAACTCACGGAAGGCAGTGCCGACCCTCAGGAACTCCTCGCCTTGCAGGGCCGCGAGGCGGTGCAACGCTACCTCGTCAACGAAGCCCAGAAAGTCTACCGGAGCCAAGGGGTGAACATTGATGACAAGCATGTTGAGGTGATTGTACGGCAGATGTTGCGGCGCGTGCGGATCGAGGATCCGGGCGATACCGGCATGCTGCCCGGTGAGCTGGTGGAAGTATCCGAGTTCCGCCGCATCAATCAGGATGTGCTGAGTCAGGGCGGTGCGCCCGCGATTGCCGTGGCGATGCTGCTCGGCATCACCAAAGCCTCGCTCAACACGGATAGCTTCCTCTCGGCGGCATCCTTCCAAGAAACGACGCGGGTGCTGACAGAGGCGGCAATCAATGGCAAGGTGGATGGGCTACGTGGGCTAAAAGAAAACGTCGTCATCGGCAAGCTGATTCCGGCGGGCACTGGGATTGAGAAACGCCCGCGCCGTCGCTACGACGATCTGGTCGGTGAGATTGCCCGTATGCTTGAAAGTGGAGCTGAAGAACAAGCGGCTTCAGCCGACAAGGAGAGCCTGCCGAGTGAGGTGCAGCGTGCCTCAGCGATGCTGGGGGTAGCAGGGGTGGCCGATCTGGATCAGCTCGCTGCAATGGATGCCGCCCAAACCGAAGATCGCCAACGCCAGCTTGAGGAGAAGCTACGTGAGCTACTCGGTGGCGATGTGGGCGACCTCAGCGACACAGGCGACTTAGATGCAGCATTGGATGCTGAGACCCTGCTGGCTGAGGAAGCTGAAGAGTTTGCGGATGAGGAGCCACAGGGCTAAGGCCAAGGCTAGCCTGTGCTAGCCAATCCTAGCCAATCCTAGAGATCCTAATGCATAGGCGCGGCGTGGGGCAGATGAGCCTCACGCCGTTTGATTTGGGGCAGGTGACGCGCCCTTTTGGGGGTAATCTTGACAGACCCCCGTGCCTGTGCTATCGTGATAGGCAATCTAAATACACGTAACCTTCGGGGCAGGGTGCAATTCCCGATCGGCGGTAATCTCCTTCAGGGGTAGCCCGCGAGCCGCAAGGCAGGATTCCGGTGTGATTCCGAAGCCGACCGTAACAGTCTGGATGGAAGAAGGTTGGTATACAGCAAGGCGTGCCATGCGGCATACCTATGCTGCTGCATAGCAGTATGCCATATCATGGGCATATTCCTGCCTGTGCTGCGGTGCTGTATCCATCTGCATGGCATTTGTATGCCCCGAAGAATAGCTGGCTTCGGGGCATTGTGTTGCCCCCGAAGCCACTGAGCAGCTTGAGCAGAAGGAGCGGGCACACCCATGCAGCAACCCACGCAGCAAATCGTCCCCACACTACACGGACAGTCGGCGCAGTCGGCGCAGTCGGTACAATCAGCCCAGTCGGTACAATCAGCCCAGTCGCCCCTAACGGATCAGTCAGCACACGCCCTGCACCCGATGCGGCGTAAACGCGGGCAGGGCTGGCGGAATCGCTTCAGCTTTCCGCTCGCACTCGTGTTAGTGGTGCTGGGGTGGCAGCTGCTCGTATGGATCGGCGGCTACCAGCCCTACACGCTCCCTTCACCGCTACTCGTGCTGCACCGGTTTATCGGTGCCGCAAGCAATGGGCTACTGCTCCACCACACGCTCGTAACGTTGACGGAAGCACTCGGCGGCTTTGCGTTAGCACTTCTTGCAGGCACGCTACTCGGCTACTTGCTGTTCCGGCTGCGCTGGCTCGAACGCGCCACCGCACCGCTCCTAGCTGCCTCGCAAGCGGTGCCGATCATTGCCATTGCGCCGCTGCTGATCCTCTGGTTTGGCACGGGCATCCACGCCAAGATACTGGTTGCGGCCTTGATCACCTTCTTCCCGATCCTCATGAGTACGCTGGTTGCGCTGCGTCAGATCCCGCGTGAGCTACGCGAGATGGCCCTGATCAGTGGGGCTTCGCGCTGGCAGATGGTGCGTTATGTCGAATTCCCACTTGCGCTGCCGGTGATGTTTGCTGGCATTCGCACCGGCTTGGCCCTCGCCACCACCGGCGCGGTGGTCGGTGAATTTGTGGCGGGGCGCGATGGCTTAGGCGCACTGATCAACATTGCGCGGGGCCTATTCGATACACCCCTGATGTTTGTGGCGATCCTCACGCTCGTTATTATCACGCTCACTCTGTACCAAGTGGTAGAGTGGCTTGAGCGGGTTATCGTTCACTGGTCGGATTAAACCCACCCGTATGACGGCGCATCGGCAAGGCGTGTCAACGACGCAGCTATAGTTTGTACAGCTAAAAAAGGAGAAGATGTACGTATGCTTAAGGTTAAGATGATGCTTCAGCACAGCCTCCTGTTAGGTCTCGTGTTGATATTGGTGGCATGTGGCGGCGCGGCTCCGGCAGCTCCGGCAAACCCAACCGAGCCAGAGCTAACCACCGTGACGCTGGCCCTGTCGTACATTCCGAATGTGCAGTTCGCGCCATTCTATGTGGCCCAGCAGAAGGGCTACTACCGTGAGGTGGGCCTTGATGTGGTGTTCGACTACAACTTTGAGACCGATACGATTCAACGCGCTGCAACCGCTCCGGCCGATGCGCCGATCTTCGCGCACGGCAGCGGGCTGTCAGTGATGCTGGCGCGGCAGCAGGGCATTCCGGTGCAAATGGTGATGCAGCAATACCAACAGTTTCCAGTGGTTTTCTTTGGCAAAGAGGATGTGCAACTCGCTAGCCCGACGGATCTACAAGGGCTACAGATCGGCATTCCGGGCCGCTTCGGCGCAAGCTACTACGCGCTGCTAGCCCTGCTCTACGCCAGCGATCAGCAGGAGCGCGACCTGAATGTGCAGGAAGTTGGCTTTAGCCAGTTCCAGCTGGTGCTGGAGGATAGCATAGATATTGCCGCTGGCTATGCCATGAACGAGCCAGTCCGCCTGCGCGAAGCAACCGGTGGCGCAAGTGTCTTGCGCGTGGCAGACTTTTTCCCGCTGGTGGCGGATGGGCTGATCGTGAGTGAGCAGCTGATTGCCGAACGCCCCGAATTGGTGCAAGGTTTTGTGGAGGCTTCGATGCGCGGGCTACGCGACACGCTGGAGAACCCCGATGAGGCCTTCGAGATCAGCCTTGCGTTCATTCCAGAAGCCAATCTGAGTACGCCTGAATTTGAGCGGGTGGTTTTGCAAGAGAGCCTGCCCTACTGGACAAGCCCGCGGCTCGGCGCAATGCCCGAAACAATGTGGGCCGAGTCACACCAATTCTTGCTCGATCTCAACTTGCTCCAAAGCCCGATTGAAGTCGAGCAGGCGTATACGAATGCGTTTGTGGAGTAGGGCGCAGCGGTCAAGGGTCAGGTGACAGGGGATCAGGGGATCAGGGGATCCATCCGCCCCGATTCTAGCGAAGGTACATTTGTACACCGCCTTTCTGGTATGCTGCAAAGAGCAGCCCACTGCGGGCAAGCCCTGAGGTATACGAGGAGCAGAGCCAATGACAGCGGTGTATCATGTGCGAATACGTGAAATGCCTGACCACGAACGCCCCCGCGAACGCTTGCGCGATTACGGCGCGGAGTCGCTCTCGGATGCGGAGTTGCTGGCGATCTTACTGCGGACGGGGGTGAGCGGGCTGAATGTGGTGCAGCTGTCCCAGCAGCTGCTGCGCGAACGCGAGGGCTGGCGCGGCTTGCAACAGTCCTCGTTTCAGAGCCTCCGCGACCAGCACGGCATGGGCGAAGCGAAAGCAGCCCAACTGAAGGCGGCACTGGAGATCGGGCGGCGGCTGGCAATGTTGAGCTTCACCGAGCGCGTGCAGATTCGCTCGCCGAGCGATGTTGCCCAACTGATGCAGATCGAGCTGAGCCACCTCGATCAGGAGCATCTCAAGGCGGTTTGCCTTGATACGCGCAACCGCGTGGTCAAAATCCAAACAGTCTATGTTGGCACCCTCAATTCGGCTGGCTTGCGCGTGGGCGAGGTATTCAAAGAGGCAATCAAGATCAATAGCGCAGCGATCATCCTCGCCCACAATCACCCTAGCGGCGATCCTTCGCCCTCGCAGGATGATCTACAGGTCAATCGGCAACTGTTGCAGGCGGGGCAGTTGCTGGATATTGACGTGCTGGATCACTTGATTATCGGGCATGGTCGGTATGTCAGCCTGCGCGAAGGTGGGATCGGTGGCTTCTAGGCGGGTGCAGGCGGGCGACGCAGCATGCGCGTGAAGACCCCATTCGCCAGCATGATCCCACTAAAGACGAGCAGCAAGCCGGCCAGTGTGTGCCAGCCGATTGGCTCACGGAGCCAGAGCCAAGCGTAGACAAGCGCAAACGAGGGAATGAGATACGTGACCATCGTGGTGCGCGATGCACCCAGCTTGGCGAGGAGCCAGTAGTAGAGCATATACGCCAGTGCCGTGCTGAGCAGCGTCAAGCCAATCATCCCGACGAGGGCGGGGCGCGTTGGGCTGAGCGTAGGTGTACCTTCGATCAGGATCGCAAGCGGCAGGATAACCACCAAGCCCGCCAACATCGTGCCCACTGCGGTGACAATCGGGGCCGTGCCTTGAAAGGCGCGTTTGGCAAGGATCGCGGTGATGGCATAACACAGCGCAGCTGCGCTCACGGCCAGCACGGCCAGCAGATTGCGGATGACCAGCAGATCGGGGCCGATGCCCACCGCCACCAGCACCCCACTGAACCCGATCAGCGCACCGATGAGGCGCGGCAAGCTGAACTGCTCATCGTGGGTCACGAGGGTGACAAGCATCAGCGTAAAGAGCGGCGTAGTCGAGATCAGGATTGCGGCAAGGCTGCTCGTGATGTACTGTTCGCCCCAGCCGATCAGGGAGAAGGGCAACGCGAGGCCAACTACGCCAACAATGCCCATTGCCCGCCAGATGTGGCGCGAGCGCGGCAAGCGATGCCCCTGCATCCGCATCACAGCGTACAAGATCACGCCCGCCCCAAGCAGGCGGAACACCACCAGCGTCATTGGGCCGTAGCTTTCCAAGCCGATTTTGATAAACAGAAACGATGCGCCCCACAGCGCACCGAGCAGCACAAGAAAGAGCAGTTGCATAATTCCTCTGGCGGGGCAAGCCCTTGCTCGCCCCTTTGTATTCTAGCGAAAAGTGGGGCGCGTGGCAAATGCACCACACCCACCGATTCCTGCGGTATAATATCGCCATGCATGAGCCATCGGTTGCTCCGCCACGTATATCACCAACGGCAACGCTGCCACCCAGCACACGCACCCAGATCTCGGCTGGGTTGGGCGATGCACTCCGCAGCCTGCTCGATTGGCGGCCTGTGCTGCTCAGTGGTATCGCTTTGCTGGTACTCTTTGTAGCCACCCAGATCCCCTTTGCGTATACCTTCAAGGCGGGCAAAGAACGCGGACCAAACAGCGATCTGCCCTCGTTGTTTGCCTTCAACACGGCGGAGTCGGCAGATGCGTTTGGGCGCAATACGTGGCGTTGGTCCCGCACCCAATCCACCATCGTGGTGCCCGGCATCGGGCAGCGCAGCAGCATTATCAGCTTCAACATCGTATCGCACCGCGCGCAATGGCTCAACCCAGAAACACCCACGCTCCTCACAATCCAGATCGGTGATCTCGCGCCGGAACCGATCACGCTACGGCAGGAAGGCGCACGCTACCACTTCTACGTACCCTCTGCTGGATTGCGCGATGGTGAGCTGTGGCTGGAACTCTTTACCGATGGCTGGCGCAACCCCACCGATACCCGCGATGAACTGGGCATTGCGGTGGGCAATTGGGTGACGATAGCCAGCATCAGCGCAGACGATGGCTTGGTGCTGCCCAGCATCGCGCTCTGGTTGGCGTGGGGGCTGTGGCTGATCCCGTTCTACTTCATCCTGCGGATGCTCCTCTTTCCAGCCCGCACCGCCTTGCTCCTCTTACTCCCATTCGCTATTGTGATCCCGTTGCTGGTGCTCGTCAATGCGCCCCGCTTGGGCTTCGGCAATGCGTGGGTGGGGCAATTCGTGCTGCTGACGGCAGCAACGGCGGGGCTGGTGCGCCTGAGTGTACCGCCGCTTCTGGGCCGCCTTGCGCTATTGCCGCCCGTCTCGATCTTGCGCTGGCTCATGCTGCTGATCGTGTTGAGCTTCTCCGTCAAGTATGGCGCCCGGCTCTACATGGATGCCATGCCCGGTGATCTCCAACTGCACGTCAATCGCTTCACGCTGACCGTCTTGGGCGATATATACATCCGCGCCCAACATCGGGGCTTGCCGTTCCCCTTCCCCAATGGCTTGTACCTAAGCCTTGCCCCGCTCTACCTTGCGGGCTTCGACATCTACACCCTGTTTCCGGTGCTGTCCGGCATCTTTGAGGCAAGCGCGGTGCTACTGATCTATCTGCTGCTCGCCCGCACCACGCACAGCCACCAACTCGCCCTGCTTGCCGCGCTGCTGTATGCCCTCACAGCGGGCGGGCACATGGTCACATGGTTTGCGTTTGCCACACAGGTGGCGGGGCAGTGGGTCACCCTGCTGCTGTTCACGGTGGTGGCGTTCTGGTTTCCCCTTCGGCGCGAGTGGTGGCGGTGGTGGGTGGTGCTGTTCTTGCTGGTGCATGTCTTTCTGGGGCACATTGGGCAGTTCCTGAACCTGACGGCGGCAGCCGCCATCCTGCTGCCCGTGCTGTGGTGGCAGTGGCGCAACGATGCTACCCTGCGCGGTGCGCTCTATTGGCTGGGCAGTGCCGGGATCGCCGCCCTCGCGTTTGTGGGGCTGTTTTACTATGGCGGCTTCAGCGACCTGATTGCCGATCAAGTCATCGGGGTCAGTACACAGGGGCTAAACGAAGTCACCGAACGCCCACCAATCCCACGCACAGCGACGTTGCAGACGCTTTGGTATGGCGGGGCAATCACCCATTTCGGCTTCTTCCCGCTCGTGCTGGCGGCGGCGGGCTTGCTCGGCTGGCGGCTACGGGTGCGCCATCCGTTGCTTGTGCCGCTGATCCTTGCCTGCTTTGCGATCAGTATTGGCCAAGCGATCTTGCCGCTTATTACGCTCAACTCGATCACGACGCGCTGGCTGATGTTCTCTTCGTGGGGAATTTTTGTCGCTGCCGCCCTTGCCACCCTTCCGCTCTGGCGGCGCGGCTGGGCCGCACAAGGCGTAGTCGTAGCGATGTTTGGCTATGTGGCATGGGTGATGGTGGTGGTGTGGATGAATGCGATGCTGCTGCGCCTGCCCCCGATTGAGCCATTCTAAAGCCCCACCATGCTAGCACCGCGCCGTGAAGCCTACCCAACGGGAACGGCTCAACACCGTTCCCGTCCGGCGGCTCTCTGCAATTGCTGCTGAACTGCTTGACGCTGGGCTAATCTGTCGGGCGGATGACTAACACCGGAACCCGTGCCGCCTGCACCACCTTCTGGGTGACACTGCCCAAGAGCCAACGCCCAATACCACTGCGCCCGTGCGTCGCAATGACAATCAAGTCTACGCCGTGATTCTCGGCATAATCCATAATTGCATCGCCCGGATCGAGGCGGCTGAGTTCAGTTTGCACTTGCATCCCATCTGCCGCCAATTCGCGGGCAATCGCGCTGAGGTATTCCTGCACGCTTTTCTCAAGGCGCAGCAGCTCATCTTCCATCTCGGATGGGTGATGCGCCATGCCAAATTCGACCACCGTCGGGTAGATCGGCGGCACAGCCCGGATCAGGGTAATTTTTACGTCTTTCCGCCCTTCTGCCAGCGCACGAACATGCAACAGGGTTTGCTCCGAAAGCGACGAACCATCGAGCGGTACCAAAATATGATAGTACATATATTCCTCCATTCTGGACAGCCGTGTCCTACTGTTAGTATACCTGATCCAATCTGTTTGTGAAAAAAAGTTCAACCACCCTCTGTAAGGATTCGCTAACTTACATCGGGTGGATTCAGGCTGTTTATGCTATGGAAACATCGGGCAATGTATGCTACACTAACAACGTATCATACATCTATAAACGGCTCACTCGGATTGGCACACCCTACACAACTAAATCACGCCAACGTTGACCTAAGATGATCTCATGTTCGCACTAGCCTGTCGTTGCCCATTGTTCCTATCCTGCACGCTCGCCATCAGTGGTTGCAGGGTTGCACCACTACCCTATCCACCCGCCCGCCGGAGACGCTCCTGATTGGCATGTCGCAGGCAACCAACGCCAAACCATAAACCATGGCCGGCAGTGGGACGCGCACGGTGCAACGTAGATGTCAAACGAACTGAAGCGGTAATCCTTGCCACGCTCGAAGTGACCCGCGAAAATGGTACTGAATTGCTCGTTCGTGATAGTGGGGAAGCTCCAAACTAACCCGCTCGTCAAGTAGATCGTGAGAACATCATGCAGACAAGCCTCCGCAATCGGATAACCACCCTCGCCTTGCTCTTCACCCTGCTCCCCCTCATGCTGCTCGGTGCAGTGGGCATCTGGCAAATCACGCGCCTCGAATATGAGCATGTGACCCAGATCCAAGGCGAAATTGCCAGCCGTTCCGTCGAGTACTTTGATGTCCACCTTAGTGCAATGGAAAACCACCTGCGTGCATTCGGCGATACGCCACTAGTGCGGAGCACTGGCGGCCAGACGCTGAGCAGTGCCTTGACGCAAGAACTGTTCCAGCACGACTATTTCAGCTCGCTGACTGTCGTAGATGCGCTGGGCCGCGAACGGGGCCGCGTCACGCGCAACAATGTAATCCCGTCCATCCAGCTCGCCAACCGCAGCGACGATCCGGCTTTCGTCCAGCCGATGCAAACGGGGCAGACCTACTTCGGCCCCGTCACTGCGGATCGCATCAACAACGATCAGCTCGTGACCATCAGCGTGCCGCTTTTCACGCTCCGTGCGAGCCAGCCCATGCGCATCTTGATTGGCGAGGTGCGCCTACGCGAGCCGCTCGAACAGATCACCAACATCAAGTATGGGCAGGATGGCATGGTCAGCATTGTAGATCAGGCGGGCGTGCTGCTTGCCCACCGCGATCCTGCCCGCCTGCGCCGGTCCGAGACGTATGCCCCCCTGATCCAGCACGATGTTACGCCCACCAATCCTGAGATGCAGATTGGCGCTAATATTACCAATGAGACGATCATCACCGTGCGCCCGTATAGCCGCGATCAAGTGCTAGTGGCAATGGTTGCAGAATTGCCTAGCCGTGAGGCCCTTGCGCCCACCTTCAATGCGCTGTGGTGGATGCTTGGTGCGATGGTGCTAACCGGATGTATCGCCTTGATCGGCAGTGTTGGGGTGACGGATCGGCTGGTGCGCCCCATTGAGTCGCTTGCGCATGCCACGCAGCAGGTGAGTGCGGGCAATCTGGAGCAGCAGGTAGCCGTGACGCGCCCTGATGAACTCGGCACGTTGCAGCAGAATTTCAACCAGATGGTAGCGAATCTGCGTGAGCAGCAGACAGCAATTACGGTTCGCAACCAGCAGATCGAGACGGGCACCCGTGAGCTTGCGCTACGTTCGCAGGAGATCGAGCAGCGCAATCAGGAACTCCAGCACAGCATCCATGTTCAGCAGAGCTTGCTGGCAACGATCAATCGCCTGTCTGCGCCGATCCTGCCCGTTTGGGATCAAGTGATTGTGTTGCCTTTGATTGGGCACGTAGATACCGCCCGCGCCAATCTGATTATGGAGTCGCTGCTGCACGGGATCGAGCAACGCCGCGCCAAAATTGTAATCTTGGATGTGACCGGCTTGGCAATGGTGGATGATCAGGTGATTACGCTGCTGCTCGGAGCGGCGCAGGCGGTGCAGTTGCTGGGCGCACGGGTGATGCTTGTGGGGGTTTCGCCGATGATTGCCGAAGTGATTGTGCGGCAGGATGTAGACCTGAATCAGCTTGACCCTTACGCCGATCTGGATACGGCGATCCGCGCCGCTATCAAATCGCTGCGGGGTGCGCCAGCCGCGCCGCACCTACTCGCTCGCCGTGCGCCCACCGCACCCCATAGCACCGCTAGCCTGCCTGTGGCGGCCCGGCGATCTCTGCCAAAACTTTGAGCGGCTTCCACCAGCACGGCGGATCGGGATCGCGCTGGAGCAGGGCGAGGAGGTGGCTCTGCGGCGGCGGGGTATGCACCCGCACCTGATCGGGCGTACCAATCGGCAAGTCGAGCATTTTGCCGTGCAACACCTGCTGCACCTGCGTCGCATTCAGCGTGAGCGCGGGCCAATCGGCAACCGCTACGTCGGGCGCGAGCAGGTACGGGAGCGGTGATTCCGCCGCTTGCAGCACCTCCAGCGGAACTGCCGTAGCCAGCCCGAAATCGCCCACGAAGGTGCGCTGCAAGGCGGCAAGGTGGGCCCCACAACCCAATGCCACGCCCAGATCGCGGGCGAGAGCGCGGATGTAGGTGCCTTTGCTACAGGCAATATCGAGGGTGAGCTGCCCCGTTACCGGGTTCCACGCCAGCAGCTCTAGCTGGTAGATCGTGACGGGGCGCGGCGCACGCTCCACCACCTGCCCAGCACGCGCCAAATCGTACAGGCGTTGCCCGTTGTGGTGCAGGGCAGCATACATCGGGGGCACTTGCAGAATGGAGCCACGCAGCGGCTCTAGCGCAACTTCGAGGGTGGCTCGATCCAGTGCGGGAACAGGCTGGCGGGTGAGCGGATCGCCTTCGGCATCATCGGTGCTTGTGGTGATGCCAAGCGCAACAGTGGCACGGTAGCCTTTGCGGGCATCGGCGAGGTATTCGATCAAGCGGGTTGCCTGACCAATTGCCACCGGCAATACCCCTGTTGCAGCGGGATCAAGCGTGCCCGCATGCCCAACCTTGATCTTACGCCCTACAAGGCGACGCACCCGCGCCACAACATCGTGCGAAGTCATGCCCGCCGCCTTGTGGATATTCAGAAAGCCGTGCATGCCTACCCCGCCTGTCGGATCGCCTCACGCACGACGGACAACACCGTCGCTTCGGCGGCTTGTAATCCCAGCTGAAGCGTTGCGCCTGCGGCTTGGGCGTGCCCACCACCGCCCCATAGCGTGGCAATCTCAGCCACATCAATATCGGGGATCGAACGCAGGCTGATCTTCACCGTACCATCGGGGCGTTCCTTGAACAGCACCGCCACCTGCATGCCATCTATGCGCTGCAACATCTGCGTAATGTAGTCGCTGGCATCCTCGCTGTCCTCGCTACTCTCGCGCATCTCCTGCGAGACGTGGGTCCAGATCAAGCCTCCTTCGCGGCGGATCTCGTTGAACGATTTGCCTACCAGCTGCGCCGTCCCAAACGGGAGCGCATAGTACAGCTTACGCACAATTGCCTGCTGATCGGCTCCTGCTTCGAGGAGCAGGGCGGCGGCGCGCAGGGACTGCACTCCACTGCTGCTGGTCTGGAAGCTCTGCGTATCGGTGGTGATCCCCAGCAGCAGGGCTGTCGCTGCGTCCGGCGGCAATGGCGCATGCATAGCGGTGAGCAGCAGCGTGAGCAGTTCCGCAGTTGAGGCGGCGTGTGCGTCAATCAGATTGATGCGCCCCTCACCCGGATTGGTGATGTGATGATCCACCACGATGATCGGGAGTTGGTGGATCTGCGGAGCGTGTTCCTCATAAACAGGCCCGGCCCGATCTAGGGCTGCCGTATCCATCATCCAGATCAGGTCGCAAGCAGGTAGCTCTTGCCCCGCCTGATAGACCTGTACGTGTTCGATGCCGGGCAGACAGCAGACGTATTCGGGCAGCGCAGAGGGCGCAAGGGCGACGGCAGTTTTGCCGCTTGCCCGCAGGCTGTGCCACACGCCGAGCAGCGAGCCGATGGCATCCCCATCGGGGTTGACATGGGTGATGAGGAGAATCTGCCGAGCCGGTGCGAGCAACGCAGCAATCGCAGGGGCAGCAATGGTTATATCGGCGGTAATCATGCCGGGGACGCTCCTTTCTCTTGCGTCGGTTTGATGATTCGATAGACCGTGTGTCCGGCACGTTTCTTGACCTCTTTCAAGGGCAACTGATGGCGCACCCCAATCTTGGGGATCAGCCGGTTCAATCCGCTCACGACCACACACCAGTATACGCCCCCCGGACATAGGCGGGCAAGCGGATCGAGGATAAATTCTTGTTCAATCGCAACATCCCCGATCTTGGCGGGGATGTTACTGATAATCATATCATACGGATGATCGGGCACATGTTCAAGCCCAACACTGCCTAGCACCGTGACATTGGCGATATTGTTGCAGGCCGCATTGTGGCGGGCATACCGCACCGCCAATAGGTCTTTATCGGCGAGGGTGACGTGGGCCGTCGGAAACCGCCGCGCCAGCACAATCCCAATTACGCCACAGCCACAGCCGAGATCGAGGATATGCCCGGGCGGGTCGGCGGGCGGCTCAAGCAGGCGCAGCAGCAGATCGGTGCCTTCGTCAATTTGGAATGAAGAGAAGATGGTATGCCCCACATCAAAGACAAACTGCTGCCCGCCACTGGTATAGTCGAGCCGCTTTTTGAAGTACACATCTGGCGGCGGCGGGGCACTGCTGCTCATATGCTGTCTGCTTTCTGTTGCAACTCACCCAATCAGCCTGCGTTCGTTATGCTGAACGCGGGCTGTCCGGCGCATCCTCATCCTCATCATCAAGGCGCGGCGGGTTGAGCAGTCGCTCATGTTCGACTTGGCGCAACACATCCTCGATATGATTGGTGTATTCGAGCGAGGTATCGCGGTACAGCCGAAGTTCGGGCACGCTCCGCATGTGGCGCAGCTCTTCCGCCACCCGCCGCCGCAAGTAGCCGCGAGCGTGTTCAAGAGCCTGCATCGTCTCGTCTTGTTCGAGGTCGTCGCCCATTACCGAAATGCGTACTGTGGCATAGCTCAGGTCGGCACTGACATCTACCCCCGTTACGGTCGCAAAGCCAATCCGCGGGTCTTTCAATTCGTTCTGGATCACCGTGCCCAACACCTGTTGGATCGTATCGGCAATCTGGCGGGTACGTCTGGTTGTCATAGTTGTCTTGCTCCTCGCGCACACAGGCAGCGCACAATCACAGCACACGGGCAGCAAACAAGGCGCACCCCTCGCCGCCACCCGTATGGCATAGAGCCGCCTACCCCGCGCTGGGGCTAGACGGTGCGCTCAACTTCTTCGATGCGGTAGAACTCCATCGTATCGCCCACCGTAACATCATTGAAGCCATTGACCGTCAAGCCGCACTCGTAGCCAGATGCGACTTCACGCACGTCATCCTTGAAGCGTTTCAGGCTGTTGATCTGCCCATCGTGGATCACCACGCCGGAGCGTAGCACGCGCAGCTTGAGGCTACGGTTGATCTTGCCGTCGGTGACGATCAAGCCCGCGACGACTTCTTTGCTCGGCAGGCGGAAGGTATTGCGAACTTCGGCGAAGCCCTCCACCACCTCGCGGAACTCCGGTTCTAGCATCCCGATCATGGCTTTCTTAATATCATCGGTGAGCTTATAGATCACGTTGTAGAAACGAATATCTACGCCGAGTTGCTCTGCGGCCCGTCGCCCCGCCGGATCAGGGCGGGCATTGAAGCCGACGATAATGGCCCCACTGACGAGCGCAAGGTTCACATCGCTCTCGGTGATTGTGCCCGTGCCTTTGTGGATCACCTTGATGTTGACCTCGTTCTGGTCATTGTTAAGCTGCCCTAGCATATGTTCAATTGCACCAATCGTGCCCTGCACATCGGCTTTGACAATCAGGTTCAGGTCTTTCATCTGGCCCTGCTGGATGCGGCTGAACAGGTCATCCAGCGTCGTCCCGTGGCTGAAGCTGATCGCATCCATGCGCTGCTGGCGTTGGCGTTGCAGGGCAATCTCGCGGGCAGCGGTCAAGTCACTCATCACCTGCAAAATATCGCCCGCTTGGGGCACATCATCCAACCCCAAGATCCCGACTGGCGTAGCTGGCTCGGCGTGGCGCAAGCGTTTGCCCGTCTCGGTGAACATCAGCTTGATCCGTCCGGCGACCCCCCCCACCAGCACCGTATCATCCTGCCGGAGCGTGCCGTGCTGCACCAGCACCGTTGCCACTGCGCCACGAGTTTTGTCCAGTTCGGCTTCGATGATCGTGCCGACGGCAGGTGCCTCGGGATTCGCTTTCAGGTCGGCAAGGTCGGCAACCAGCAGGATCATTTCGAGCAAGCCGTCAATGTTGATCTTCTGGCGAGCCGAGACTTCAACCGATGGCACGTCGCCGCCGTAGTCCTCGACAATCACCTCATGCTCTGCCAATTGTTGCTTCACCCGATCTGGGTTGGCTCCTTCGAGGTCAATCTTATTGATCGCCACAATGAGGGGCACGCCAGCCGCCCGAACGTGTGAAATCGCCTCTATCGTTTGGGGCATCACGCCATCGTTTGCAGCTACCACCAGCACAACAATATCCGTCGCTTGCGCCCCGCGTGCCCGCATCGCCGTAAATGCCTCGTGGCCGGGTGTATCGAGGAAGGTGATTTTGCGCCCATGCACTTCGACTTGGTACGCGCCGATATGCTGGGTGATGCCGCCGGCTTCACCTTCGGCAACGCGGGTCGAGCGCACCGCATCAAGGAGCTTCGTTTTGCCGTGATCTACGTGGCCCATAATCGTCACGACGGGCGGGCGGGCTTGGAGCGACTCGGCAGGCTGGGCTTTCAGCACGTCGGCGATATTCTCAACGACATTGACAAGCTGTTCAGGCACCCGCTCAACGGTTTCGAGATTGAAATCAGCCGCAATCAAGGCGGCAGTTTCGTAGTCAATCTGCTGATTGATGTTGGCGATTACGCCGCCCTTCATCAGCGTCTTGAGGATTTCTGATGCGCCAATGCCGGTTGCCTCCGAAAACTCGCGGATCGTCATCATGCTTTCGAGTTCGATAGGCCCCCGCACCCGCGCTGGGGTACGTGGCGGTGGGGCTTGGCGATTGCCGCCGCTGCCGCGTTGGCTACTGCCACCGCGTTGCCCACCGCCGCGATTATCACTCCCGCCGCCGCGCTGCCCGCCGCCCCCACCCGTGAACGCTTATCAGACGAGGCGCAGCCATGACCGTTATTCGCATCCTCATCGCGGACGATCACCCCGTTGTGCGAACGGGCCTTCACGGGATGCTGGCGGGGCAGGCGGGCTTCAGCGTCATCGGTGAAGCCCGCACCGGCGCGGAAGCCGTCGCCCTGGCGCTGCGTTTGCAGCCGGATGTCGTCCTCATGGACCTGCGTATGCCGGAAATGGACGGCATCGCGGCGGTGAAGGCCCTGCGCGAGAAGCTGCCCGGCACGCATGTCCTCGTTCTTACCAGCTACGTGAGTGATTACGATGTGCGGGCCGCGCTGGATGCAGGCGCGAAGGGCTACCTGCTCAAGGACGCGCCGCGTGAAGAACTCTACCGGGCGATCCGGCTGGCGGCGGCGGGCAAACCGGCGTTAGGGCCGGGGCTGGCGGAGCGCATCCTGCCCTACATGACGGCTTCCGCCAACCTGCTCAGCGAACGCGAAATCGAGATTCTGCGGCTGGTGGCGCAGGGCCGCGCTAACAAGGAAATCGCGCACAGGCTGCACATCAGCGAGGCGACGGTCAAGACGCACCTGGGGCACATCTACCGCAAGCTGGATGTCGCGGACCGTGCCGCCGCTGTCGCGGTGGCCCTGCAACGCGGGCTTTTCACCACAGGCGAGGGCTGAGGAAAAAGGCTGAGGGAGAGCTGCAAGGGTGAAAGGGTGAGACGGAGCAGGCATCGCCTGCCCCGTTCAGGCGGCTTATCAGGCGTGGAGCGCCACCTGCTGCACACCAGGGACCGCCGCCACGAACGCGGCAGCGTCCATCCAGCACAGGTGAACGCCATCGGCGCAGCCGGAGACGAGCTGGCGCAGCGTCGTGTCGTCCATGTCATCGACCAGTGTCGGGTCGTCGGCCAGTTCCGGCAGGCGGGTGACAACTTCCGGCAGGAACAACTCATAATGGCGGACGAGGTAGCGCAGCACTTCCGGCGTCTGCCGGTCGAGCCGCAGGTCGGGCGCAGGGCGGAAGTCATAGCCCCACTGGCTGATGCAGTGCGCTTCGTCCACAGCCAGGAGGGAGACTTTCATCCGGGGCAGGCGGGCCAGGAACATTTCGCTGCGGATGCGCTCCGGGCCAGGTAGAGGAAGGCATATTTCCC
>JAAUTZ010000095.1 GCA_012031225.1 Chloroflexaceae bacterium | reverse complement strand
CGGCGTGGCGGTGGCGTATCTGTCGGCGTGGCAGTGGGCGTATCCGTCGGTGTGGCGGTGGGTGTAGCCGTCGGTGTGGCGGTGGGCGTAGCCGTCGGTGTAGCGGTGGGCGGGGGCGGTACATACTCATACGCTCCCAGATCAACCTCGCTATTGACGATGCGCGGATTGCCCAACAAATCAGTGCTGATCCCACTTGGGAAAGCGGCTATATCGCCCACATCCAGCACCGCACTGCCCGCCTGTAGCCGATAATCGCCAGCATTGCTCGGCGCATCGGTGGCGGCAAGTGGCGCGACAAACAGCGGATCGTTGGCGGGATCCGTGCCATCCAGATAGCCCGTGCCGCTCCCTGTTAGGTCTAGCCCCTGTACCAGACTATGGCTATAGGTAACTAATTGAGTGTCAATTGTCCCAGCATTGCCCCAGATGATGCTGTTGGTATAGCGGGTGCTACCGCCGGTGTGGTACACGACACTGAAGTTAACGAGGGAGCGGTTGCCCGCAATCGTTGTGTTGATGAAGTGGCTGTTACTGCTATCGAGATAGATGGCGGCTCCGTCTTCTTCCGCCGTATTGCCGCTGATCAGCGCATTGACGTAGGTCGTCCCACGCTGCGAGTGGTACGCTCCGCCGCCGAGATACTCTGCCTGATTGCCGGCAAGGATCAGGTTGGTAAAGCTGGTAGTGCTATTGGACGTATTGATTGCGCCGCCAACGCCACGTGAGCTACTGCGCTTCACGGCGGTGTTGCTATACATCGTGGTGTTCGTGAAGGTAGCGGTACTATTTCGCTCGATAGTGATGCCGCCCCCTTGATTAGCGATATTGCCGCTCAGCAGGGTGGCGGTAAAGCTGCTGGTACTGCCATCAGTGAGCAATACCCCACCGCCTTTGCATTGGTTGCCCAAGCATTGGTTGCCAGCGAGCGTTAGCGCGGCGAAATGATTGGTGCTTGCGGTAGTGTAGATACCACCACCACCAGATACCGCCGTGTTGGTCAGCACCTGTAGATTGGCAAACTGGGCGGCACTGTTGTTGCTGATGAAAAGACCCCCACCGTAGCTGTTGTTGCTGCTGCCATTGGCATTGCCGCCCGTGATGGTGAAGCCATCGAGGATGGTTGTTGCGGGGTTGCCAGTGCTAACGACAACGCGGAAGGTGTTGTTGGTAGGGTTGCTGTCCTGCTGGATCTCGCCACTCAGGATCGTCAAGTGGATGTTGGGGTCGCGCTCGGTGCGGCTCGTTTCTGTGCCCGCAAAGCCGCCGTAGATCGCCACGCCATCGGGCAGGGTGAAGCTCTCAAAGCGGCTATTGTTGGTGTGCGCTGCACCTTCGTCGGGATAGTACGTGCCTGCCGCCACCCACACCTGATCGCCGGACTGGGCTACGGCCAGCGCGTCTTGCAGCAGTGGGTAGGCATTCTCCCAATCAGTGCCTGTGCCTGTTCCCGTTGCGCCCTCTTTTACATAAATCACAGTATGAGCATGGGCTGGCAAGGTAGTACATAATAGCCACATTCCAAGTATGATCCATACCATCCAATGCAGATAGCCGATCTTCATCCTGCGACGACAGCACATAGGCAACCTCACAACATGGTTCAAAATTGATCACAAGCGTAACTTGAGTAAGAACAATTCTAAATCTGACAGCAGCGATTTTCAAGTAGGTATTTGTTAACTCAGAGTTGTTTCGCCGCTACGTGTGTGAGCTATCAGCAGTGAGTTGAGAGCTTTTGGCAGTGACTTCCGAGAGTTTTGGAGTCGTTGGGTGATAAAATACGTATAGGTCAGACAGAAACGTATTCCTGAGTGTAATGCGTTTCATATCGTACAAGCATCAGTTGCAGCGTGAAGGATTGGACACAAATACAATTATGGGTAATAAGAACTCACGGATTCAGGGCTTCTATCAACTTGACCCACAGCAACGGCTCGAACGAGTGGGAGCATTCGATGGGCTGAGCACCAACGATCTCCACACCCTACGCGGCGGGCAAGGCGTGTTGTCGCTGGAACGGGCCGATAAAATGATTGAGAATGTGGTCGGGACATTTGAGCTTCCGCTCGGCATTGCCACCAATTTCCAGATCAACGGGCACGACAAGCTGATCCCAATGGTGGTTGAGGAACCCTCGATTGTCGCCGGAGCCAGCTATGCCGCCCGCCTTGCCCGCGCTGGGGGAGGCTTCCGCACCAGCAGCACCGCCCCCATTATGATTGGGCAGGTGCAGCTAGTGCATGTGCCTGCGCCGAGCTTTGCACGGCAGGTGATCCTTGAGCAGAAGAGCCGCCTACTAGAGCGAGCCAACGCGCAGAGCCGGAGCCTTGTGCAGCTGGGCGGGGGCGCACAGGAGCTAGAGGTACACCTGTTTGCGGATAGCCCGATGGGGGCGATGCTGGTGGTGCATCTGATCGTGGATTGCCGTGATGCGATGGGCGCGAATGCGATCAACAGTATGTGCGAGGCGATTGCACCAATGCTGGAGGAGATCACTGGTGGGCGAGCCTACCTCCGAATCCTCTCCAATCTCACAGATCGCCGCCTTGCGCGGGCGCGGGTAGTCGTGCCGCCGCAGGCTCTGAAGCGTGAGGATATGAGCGGCGAGGATGTGATCGAGGGCATCCTGTGGGCGTATGCCTTTGCCGCTGTTGATCCCTACCGGGCCACCACCCACAACAAAGGCATTATGAATGGGATTGATCCGGTCTTGATTGCTACCGGCAACGATTGGCGGGCTGTCGAGGCGGGCGCACACGCCTACGCCGCCCGCAGTGGTCGCTACACCTCGCTGAGTACGTGGGAGCGTGACGCGCAGGGCAATCTGGTGGGCACACTGGAGCTACCGCTGGCGGTTGGGATTGTGGGTGGTGCAACCAAAGTTCACCCTGCCGCGCAAACCGCGCTGAAGCTGCTGGATGTCCGCTCGGCCAATGAACTCGCCGAAATCTGCGCGTGTGCCGGACTTGCCAGCAACCTTGCGGCATTGCGGGCACTGGCGTGCGAAGGTATTCAGCAGGGACATATGGGCTTGCACTCGCGCCAGATTGCATTGGCGGCTGGGGCGCAGGCAGCCGAGATTGATGAGATCGCTCGCCGGATGGTTGCCGAACGGCAGATCAAGCCGGCGCGGGCCGCAGAGCTATTGGCCGAGATGCGCCAAGTTGCTTCTGTTGCATAACGCTGTTTTGTTTGAAGGAGTACAACACGATGATGCAGACAAGCCGCCCAGTGGGGCTGCTAGGGTACGGCGTGTACGTGCCGCGCTACCGCATTGCCGGTAAAGAGATCGCACGGATTTGGACCGATGGACAGGGCGGTGTGCCGGTCGAAGCGAAAAGCGTACCGGGCCTCGATGAAGATACGATCACGATGTCTATTGAGGCCGGGCGCAGTGCCCTGCTACGAGCGGGTGTGCCAGCGCAGGAGTTGAGCGTGGTGTGGGTGGGCAGCGAGAGCCACCCCTACAGCGTCAAGCCGAGCGGCACGATTGTGGCGGAAGCACTCGGCACAAGCCCGTGGATCAGTGCCGCCGATTACCAGTTCGCGTGCAAGGCGGGGAGCGAAGCCCTAACCGCCGCGATGGGCATGGTTGGGAGTGGCATGGCTCAGTACGCGCTAGCGATTGGTGCGGACACGGCACAAGGCCGCCCCGGCGATGCGCTGGAGTACACCGCTTCGGCGGGGGCGGCAGCGTTGCTGGTAGGCGTAGCCGAAGCCGCACTCGCCACGATTGATGCGACGGTGAGCTATGTCAGTGATACGCCGGACTTCTTCCGCCGCGCAGACCGCCCGTATCCGGTGCATGGGCATCGCTTCACGGGAGAGCCGGCCTACTTCCACCATATCAAGGCCGCAACGACGCGCCTGCTCAGTGAGCTGGGGCGCACCGCCACCGATTTCACCTATGCGATTTTCCACCAGCCGAATGCCAAATTCCCTCAGACCGTCGCCAAGCAGATGGGCTTCAGTGAGGCCCAGATCAAGCCGGGCTTGCTCTCACCAGTGATCGGCAACACCTACTCGGCAATTGCGCTGGCGGGCTTGTGTGCTACGCTGGACATTGCCCGCCCCGGTGATACGATCTTGATGACAACCTACGGCAGTGGCTCTGGAGCCGATGCGTATGCGCTGACGGTGACGGATGCGCTGCTCGAACGGCGTGAGCGTGCGCCCTTGATGGCGGCCTATCTGGCCCGGCAGGAGTTTGTAGATTATGCCGTCTATGCCAAGTGGCGCGGCAAGCTGGTATTGGGATAAGGTGATGAACATGCAACCAGTATATATCGTTAGTAGTGCGGCAACCCCAGTTGCCGAGAACTACCACAGCAGCCTGCGTGATCTCGCGGCGGCGGCATTTCACGCCGCGCTGAAGGGGCTACCCACCGCGCTTGATCCGCAGCGCATCGGCATGCTGTATGTCGCCAGTGCGATGAATAGCATCCTCGAACGTCAGACCGAATTGGGCGCGTTGCTCGCAACCACGTTTGGGGTAGTTGGCATCCCCGCCCTGACGGTTGAGGCAAGCGGCGCAAGTGGCGGCGTGGCCCTGCATCAGGCTCACCTCGCAATTGCTAGTGGGGCCGCTGATCTCGTGGCGGTGGTGGGGGTGGAGAAGGTGACAGATCGGCTGGATGCCGACATCGAGGCAGCCCGCGCCACCAGCATTGATAGCGAATTTGAAGCCGAGTTGGGGCTAACGTTGACGAGCCAGTGGGCCTTGCTGATGCGCCGCTATATGCACGAGTATGGCTATGCCGCCGATGCGTTTGCGCCGTTCCCGATCAACGCGCATGCTAATGCCGCAAGCAATGCGGGCGCGTTGTATCGCTTCGGGATCAATGCCGACAAGTACCGCAAAGCCACCCAGATCGCTTCGCCCCTGAATATGCTCGATACGTCCACTGCCGCAGATGGGGCGGCGGTGGTGCTGCTGGCATCCGAGCCGGTGGCCCGCGAGCTAGGCGCAGCCCATATCCGGCTGGCTGGGGGGGCGATTGCCACCGATGCGCTGCCCCTTGCGGCCCGCCGCGATCTGCTCTGGCTGGCTGCCGCCGAGCGCAGTAGCCGCGTTGCAATGCAGCAGGCGCAGGTGCGCCACGCCGATGTGCAGGTGCTTGATGTGACTGATCCGCACGGCATTGTGGCGGCGATGGCCCTAGAGGCGTGCGGCTTTGTCGAGCGCGGCACGGCTCCGCGCCACGCTGCCGATGGCGGCATTACGCCGCAGGGCAGCACCCCGCTGGCCACCGCAGGCGGCTACAAGGCTCGCGGCGATGTAGGCGGCGCAAGTGGCGTGTATCAGATTGTCGAGCTGGTGCGCCAGTTGCAGGGCACGGCGGGCGCAGCCCAAGTTGCGAATGCGCGGGTAGCGTTGGCGCAGTGTTTGGGTGGCGTGGGCAGCACCGCCGCAACGCACATCCTGATCCGCGACTGACGCGCCAAGATCACGTTTGTAACCGATACCGCATGTATTGATAATGTGAAGGACAAGCAACCGATGGATTTAGCAAAACGTTGGCGGCAAAAGCCGGCCTACTACCGCCTTGAGGGGCAACGCCACCGCACGAGCGGCGAGGTTCGCTTCCCGCCACAGCCGCCCCGTGTGGGCGAGTCGGTGGAGGAATGGGAAGCCTACCCGCTACAGGGCACGGGCGAAATCTACAGCTTTGCTGGGGTACGCGCTGCCGCTACCGAGTACGAGGCCCAGACCCCGTATCTGGTGGCGTTGGTGCGCCTCGATGAGGGCCTGCTGGTGAGTGCCCAGTTGACCGATTGTGATGAAGCCGAGCTACAGATCGGGCAGCGCGTCGAGATGGTGACGCGGCGCATGAGCGATACAGGCCCAGACGGCTTGCTCGTCTACGCCTACAAATTCCGCCCGGTGTTACGCTAGGCCTAGATCGTAGGTAACAGGCGGCGGGGAACAGGGAGCATACAACACTCCCTCCAATCCCCGCCACCTGCCCCCGTGCGGAACCACCCCCGCACCTACATCAGCGAGCGGATCACGCCGACGACGCGCCCCTGCACCACCACATTGTCAGCCGGCACATAAATCGGCGACATCGTTTGGTTGGCGGGTTGCAAGCGCACCTGCTCACCCTCGTGGTAGAACTTCTTCAGCGTCACGGCGTTGTCGTCAAGCAGGCGGGCCGCCACCATTTGGCCATTCTCGGCGGTATTCTGGAAGCGCAATAGGACAATATCGCCGTCGTCAATCAAGGCATCAATCATAGACTGCCCGCGCACCTTCAGGGCGTACACATCCCCTAGCCGGCTCACGTCAGCCAGATCGGGCGGCACGGTCACTTTGTCGGCGGAGCTTGGATCCACCTCTTCTGGCTCCGGCAAGGGCCCCCCAGCGGTGATCGTGCCGAGCAGCGGCACGCGGAAGAGATCAATGCCGCCGTTGCCGTTGCGGTTGCGCTTGGGGCGGATGCCGCGTGAGATTTTGTCCTCGCGCTCAATCCAGCCTTTGGCCGTCAAGATTCTCAGATTGTAGGCAACCACCGATGTCGAAGAGATGTCGAGCGCATTCTGAATGTCGCGGATCGAGGGCGAATACCCATACTGCGTGACAAAGTTCTCAATGTAATGGAAGATGTCCGTCTGTCGTGCAGAGATGGTATCCGGTGAGGATCGGCGCATAGCTTCTTATCCTTTCATTAAATCTTATGCCGTATGTACCGCAGTAGCACATAGCGAACCTACGCAATGGACTCCCGCACGCAGGCGGTGTGTCGAAAACCACAGCCCTAGCACACGCTAGCACTCATGTATTATGACAATTATACCCGCCAAACACTTGTGCTGTCAAGCCCAAATTTGCGCTAATTTGGGACGAATTTTGGAGCAATTGGGCTGATCCAGTCGAGGCACATTCAGATGTGGACAGCACCCAATAACAAAAGGGGCAGATCTGTTTTGATCTACCCCTAGTATACCATATTCGTTCTAGCGTGTAGCCGGGCTTAGAGCTTGAAGGAGATTGCGGCTTCCTCGCCCAGCAGCACACTCGCCACTTCGGGCGATACGGTGATGTCGTGGTTGCAGCGGCGCAGGGTGATGCCGTAGGTTGCCGACGCATCCACGATGAACAACTGCTTGCCCGGCAGCAGCTCATTGCTTTCAAGATACTGGAGCAGTTCGGTGTTTTCTTCGGCTTCTTCCAGCACGCGCCGGATCGTAAACTGCTTGCCCGGCTGCACATGCAGCAGCGAGGTCAGGGCGGGCTGCGATGCGGCTGCGCCCGGAATCGGGTTGCCGTGCGGACAGGTGGTGGCATTGCCCACCAGCGCAAGGATGTAGCCTTCCATCGTGGCCGAGAGAGCCGGCTCAAGGCGCACGGCTTCTTCGTGGACGAGGTGCCACGGCAATTCAAGGACATGCAGCAGGAAGCATTCGAGCAGGCAGTGGCGGCGCACCACCTCTTCGGCCAGTGCTGTGCCTGCGCTGGTCAGAGCAATCTCGCCGCGCTCGCGCCGCTCAATATAGCGTTTCTGTTCAAGCTGGCCAACGGCGTGCGTCACGGTGGGCGGCTGCACCCCCATCCACCGCGCTAGCTCGGCTGCAATCACGGGCGTGTCACGCATTGCCAGATAGTAGATCACTTCTAGATATTCGCGCTCTTTTTGGGTGGGCCCATCGCTACGCGGCGTATGGCGGCGGCGGGGGTTATCTCGTTTTACGGCAATGCTGCTTGCGGTCATTGGGCTGCTCCCTTCGTCACGTTGCCATGCACCAAATGCAAGTAGGCATGGTTTTTAGCACAAGATAGTATTCCTAATACCAACTACCTAAACCTATTATACGCTGTTTTGGCAGAAGTGCAATAGCTGTAAGTTTCGGCGTTAGCCTTGTCTAATATCGTGTACGGAGCCGCTGCGGTGATTGGAAAGCCTTTGCGCTAGCACAGCTATCGGTTTGAGTCCCGGCTGATCTGGATGTATCAATTGACAGCCGCGCAAAGTTAGCCTATACTAACGGCGAGTATTACTTTGATGGCGAGACCTGTCTTTCGTAGCTACATACCACGTCAGGATGGAGATGCGTATGAGCGGTGCTGAATGGCTAACGCTGTTGCAGTTAGGATTGGCAATCACGGTAGCATGGCTTGTGCTTGTGCTGTTGCACGCCTGTCAGTGGCTGGCCCCATCGCGCCCGCGGCGCTACCGCCCCACGCGCCCCGCCGCAGCCCGGCCCACCGCGCCTGCGCTGCACGCCAAGCACACCCCTGAGTAGGGTATAATGGGGGTATGGACGATCCGACACTTGATCTAGCCGAGCAGTTGGCCGAGCAGCAACGCCTGAATGCATGGCTCCGCAATGAGCTACAACGCCAACGCCAAGCCAATACTGAAATCCGCAAAGCGGTAGCTGAGCTAGCCCGCACCTTTCAGGCCGCACTTGCCGCAACAGTTGCGGCGGGCGAAGCCGGAGATCTGCCCCAGATGCGCCAGCTAGCCCGCGAGAACCAACGCCATTGGCAAGCGTACCTGCACCAGATTGCCACGAGCAATCGCCCAGCAGCAACTACCACCGATACCGCGCATGACCAATCCTAATGGCATGATCCGCATGCACGCCGTCAGCAAGTGCTTCGACGGGCGTGTATTCGCCGTTGAGCAGCTTGCGCTCGATCTGCCGCACGGTAGCCTTGTGGCTCTGCTGGGGCCAAGCGGCTGCGGCAAAACAACCACGCTCCGCCTGCTGGCTGGGCTGGAACGCCCCGACACCGGCGAGATTTGGCTGGGTGAGCAGTGTGTAGCGGGCGAGCGCGTGTGGGTTGCGCCGGAACACCGCCGCGTGGGGATGGTCTTTCAAGATTACGCCCTGTTCCCGCACCTGCGCATCGGCGAGAATGTCGCCTATCCGATCAGCCATATCCCCGCCAACCAGCGTCGCCAGCGCGTGCAGTCTTTGCTCGAACTGGTCGGCTTGGCGGGCTTGGCCCAACGCTACCCGCACCAACTCTCCGGCGGGCAGCAGCAGCGGGTGGCACTGGCGCGGGCATTGGCGGCGGATCCGCTGATAGTGCTGCTCGATGAACCCTTCTCCAATCTGGATGCGACACTCCGCAAGAGCACCCGGACAGAGGTGCGGCGGATCCTCAAAGCAGCCCAGATCAGCACCTTGTTTGTCACCCACGATCAGGAAGAGGCTTTCAGCGTGGCCGATCTGGTAGTGGTGATGTTTGGCGGCAAGATTGCCCAGATCGGCACGCCGCGTCAGATCTACCTTGCCCCCGCCACCCGCGAAGTTGCCGCGTTTGTTGGTGAAGCGAGCTTTCTGCCCGCCCACGCCAACGGCGACACGGCCCAAACTACACTCGGCCCGGTGGCACTGGCCCAGCCCTTGCACGGAACCATTGAGGTGCTGGTGCGCCCCGAAGCGGTGCAGCTTGCGCCCGACCCACAAGGACACTGGCAGGTGGTGCAGCTTGAATTTGGCGGCGCATACCAAAGCCTCGTGTTGCAGGATGGAACCGGCGTGCAGCTCCTTGTTCGCACCGATCCAGCATTGGAGCTTGCAGTTGGCGGCTATGTGCGGGCAACGCTTGCCGGAGTGGTGTGTGGCTGGGCGACACCGTAGCGTATGTCGCCCACGAGCGGGGTATGCTATACTGTAGGCTGTTTGGCTATCGTCTAGCGCAGATCGAAAGCACCCCCTATGGCATACATCCCAACAGCACTCGCCCACGCTGTCGTCCAGCAACTCCAGCAGCTTGGCGATCACACCCCACTCGCAGACTGTTTGCCAATCAGTGGCGGCTGCATCAACAATGGTTGCCAGATCCGCACCGCGCAAGCCCCCTACTTCCTCAAGTGGAACGACCACGCCCCACCGGATATGTTTGCAGCCGAAGCGCGTGGCTTGCAGCTGCTTGCGGCGGCGCGGTGTGTGCGTGTCCCTACCGTCCTCGCCGTGAGTGCCGGCACGGATACGTCGCCGCCGTACCTCTTGCTGGAGTGGCTTGCCCCGGAACCGCATGGACATACCGATTGGGAGCGGCTGGGCGAGCAGCTCGCGCACCTGCACCGCACCTGCACCGCCGCCCAGTTTGGCTTGGATCACGATAACTACATCGGCACAACCCCGCAGATCAATACGCCGCACAACGATTGGGTCGTCTTTTTCCGCGAGTGCCGCCTGCGCCCCCAGATCGCCCTTGCCCAGCGCAACCGCCTGCTCACCACCACCCAGCAGCACCAACTGGAGCGGCTCCTGATGCGGCTGCCGGATCTGCTGGGGATGCTGCCCCACACGCCCGCCTTGCTGCACGGCGACCTGTGGCGCGGCAATGTGCTTGCGGGGGCGGGCAGTATTCCTGCGCTGCTCGATCCGGCGGTGTATTACGGCGAACGGGAAGCCGAAATCGCCTATACCGAGCTGTTCGGGCGTTTCCCAGAGCCGTTCTACCGCGCTTACCACGCCACCTACCCGCTCGATGCGAGCTATGCCGTGCGCCGCGATCTGTACAATCTGTACCACCTGCTCAATCACCTGAACCTGTTTGGCGCAAGCTACAGCAGCAGCGTCGGTGCGGTGCTAGCGCAGGTGGGCGAGGGCGTGGGTGGCGGGGGGTAGCGATCAGGGAGGTGGTGTTGGGGGCGTAAGCGTGGTATTATTAGCGATAGTACCTATCCACCGCTACAACCATCATCAATCAATAGGAAGGAGGAGCGATGCGGGCATTACTCGTCGGGATCAACCAATATCAGAAACTACCCCTGCGCGGCTGCATCAATGATGTGCGCCTAATGCAAGCCTTGTTGCAGGAACGCTTTGGCGTAACAGAGCCGCAGCTACGGGTGCTGCTCGATGCGGATGCAACGCATCAGGCCATTCTGGACGGGCTGACGTGGCTGGCCGAACCAGACCCCGCCGATGCGCCGCATGCGCCGCGCCGCCTGTTTCACTACTCTGGGCACGGCATCCAACTTGCCGATCCGACGGGAACTGAGCCGGATGGCAAAATCGAAGCGATTGCCTGCTTTGATTATGCCACCGCCGGGAGCATCAGCGATGACACCTTGCGCGAGTATTACAACCGCTTTGATCCAGCGATGCACCTGATCCTCACGATGGACTGTTGCCATTCAGGGGATATTCACTACGCTCCCGAAGCCGATAGTGTCAACCGCTTTCTCGATCCAGATGAAGCCGAACTGGAACGAATCCGAGCGGCTCAGATGGCCTATATCGAGCGCCGCAGCGAGCATCTCGCCCACACCGAAAGCGAACTCCGCGCACGCGGCGTAAGTGGCACCGAACTCCGCACTGCGATACGGGCCGCCGAAGCTGCCTACGATCAGCCGCGGGCCCGCCCCGCCGATGATGTAGCGATCCTTGTGGCGGCAGCCCGCGAAGACCAACCCGCCGCTGATGCCCGCTTTGGCGAGCAGTTCTATGGTGCGATGACCTACCACCTCACCAAGCTGCTGCGCGAATCGCCGACGCTACCGAGCTACACCGCGCTGCTGCTGGAACTGCGCCAACGCCTACTCGATGCCCGCTTCTCGCAGCTGCCCCAACTAGACGGCAATCCGACGCGGCTGGAGCTACCGTTTCTGACGAGCCCGGTGCCACCCCTTGTGGTTGATGAACACGAAAGGAACGAAAGGAGTGTTGTGATGAGTGGAGCGCATGTGCCCGATGAGCCGACTATCCCGCCTGTCTCCGATGAGCCAGTGCTAGCGGGCGACACGGCGAGCCGTAGCCTGCCAACCGGCGAACCAGCGAGTGGCGACGATCCCCGCGCCGAACTGTGGGATAACAACAACGAAGACGAGTATGTAGCGGGTGTGCCCGCTGATTTTCTGGAGGGGCTGCTACCCGATGCCGATCCAAGCGATGAGGGCAGTACCGAACGCCAGCGGGGGCAGTTCCTCTACATTGGCAAAGGCTTGACAACCGCCCAATTCACGGCGTATGTGCGCGAGTACAACTTTGGCGGCCAGCCGCCGAGCTTTGTGGTGCTACACCACACCGCCGTGCCCGATACGCGCCACGCCCGCATGCAGCATGCCTCGTGGGACTCCCGCGAGGAGGGCCTATCGGCTGAGGCAATCTATGCCAAACGCTTGGGGCAGCTGACCGCCGTGAAGAACTATTATCAGAACCAACTCGGCTGGGGCATCGGCCCCCATCTGTTCATTGACGAACGCTACATCTGGCTGTTCAGCCCGATGTTCTATCAAGGTATTCACGCCGCCGAAGGCAACGGCGACGGGCGCGGTACGTACTCCATCGGGATTGAGGTGGTGGGCAACTACACCAACGTGCGCTGGCCGGAGCAAGTCGAACGGCTGGTAGGGCACGCGGTAGCCGTACTCAAGGAGCGGCTGGGCACATTTGAGTTGGTGCATAAACGCGGGCGGGGCGGGATCTCCGGGCACCGCGACTACAACAAGCCCTCGTGTCCGGGTGATGCCGTGACCAACGAGTATTACATGAGCGTATTGCAGCGCGAGTGGAACCGCATGCAAGCCGCCAAAAGCCCGCCCGCAAACACCCCATTGGATGGAACGATGCCATTGCTAGGGGCGGCATCCGGTACAGTGCAACAGGTGATTGACTACGTGCAAGCCCGCCTGCCCGGCCAATCTGAGTATCGCAAGGATGTGGCGACGATCTTTGGGCTATATTGGCAATATGCGCCGAGTGTCGGCGTTGATCCGTTCCTCGCCGCGTGCCAGTGTGTGTTCGAGACCGACACGCTGCGTTCGCAGTGGGCCGCCCGCCCCAAACGCAACCCCGCTGGCTTGGGCGTGCGCCAAGAGGGGGGCTTATCGTTTGCGACGTGGGAAGCGGCGGTGCAGGCTCATATCGGGCAGCTACTGGCGTTGGCTCTGCGCGACGAAGAAGCCAGCGATGCCCAACGAGCGATGATGCAACGCAACCCGCGCCACGCCCATGTGAAAGCCGAAGCACGCGGCACAGCCAAAATCATTGCCGGGTTGGATGGGGTATGGAACGGTTCACCCGGCTACGCCGAAGCGTTGCTGGTGCGGATGCGGGCAATTCGCGGCGCATAGCCGAGATAAGCCGAGATAGCCGAGACTGTAACAAAGGAGTATCTCCCGATGAACACCATCTGGCGTATGCTTGGGCTAGCCGTACTAGGAGCGGGGTTGCTGCTTGCGTTGTTGCGCTGGCGGCGCAAGCCGCAGTGGGAGCAGATGTTTCACCCCAAAACAGTAGCCCCACCGCCCCCGCCTGACCCTGCCGATCTACCGCCCGCCGCACCAGAGCAGCAGGCGCGCAGCCTCCCCGCAGGGGATGCGCCGCCACCTGCAACTGACAAGACATGCCCGATATGCCCCCGCCGCCGCCGGAGCCAGAGCCACTGGAGCTATACACACGCGGCACG
>JAAUTZ010000021.1 GCA_012031225.1 Chloroflexaceae bacterium | reverse complement strand
CAGCGCAAGGCAGCGCGGCTCTGGCGGCGGGGAGTCAGGCCCGCTCAGGCGCACCTGTGCTGCACCGCGTGTCCAGCGTGAGGGCGGCTGCGTGTCCGCTTCAGCGGGGTGGAAGCCCCGCACAAACCCCAAATCCTGCCCACTGCCAACATCGAGCGCGGCGGGCGGGGGGCTGATCGTGCGCTCCCACAGCCACGCCTGCAAATCCTGCAAGGCGGCGATTTCGTAGCTGAAGGCGGTGCGGATCGCCACCTCTGCATCGGCATCGGCGCGGGCCCGCCACAGATCACCGAGCAGCAAGTGCGCGTAGGGGTGCGCGGGCAACCGCGTGCGAGCCTCGATCAGATATGACTCGGCCTGCGCCAGATCGCCCAGTGCAAGCTGTGCTTGGGCCTGCGCCACGCGGGCCAATGCCGAGTCAGGATCGGCGCGGCGGGCGGCAGTGGCGGCCGTATACGCCCGTGCCGGATCGGTTGCAAGCGCGGCGTGAGCCTGCGCGAGGTGGGCGTGCTTGCGGCCAAGCTGCCATGCCAGCAGTGGGTAGGGGCGATGCAGCAGCAGCACGATCAGCACTAGCCCCACCGCAACCGCACTGCGGTAGCGCGGCTGCACGATGCGAGCCAGCAACAGCGCGGTGTAGGCGGTCAGCACCGGCAGCAGCGGCAAGCGGTAGCGCAACTCGACATGGAACACCAGTGTGGTCAGCACAATGTACCCGACCCACAGCCCTAGCAGCCAGCGCGGATCAGGTGGGCGCGGGCGGGCCCACGGGTGCGGCGCAAAGAGGGCGGCTAGCCCGCCGAGTAACAACCCCAGCCATAGCGCATCGCCGAGCAGCAGGCGCACCCAAACTTCAGCCGGAGGAACCCAGATCGCCTGTCGTTCGCGCATATCGTCGGTATATTCGAGGGCGAACACCAGCAACGCCTCGCGCTGCACCTTCGCCCAGAACCACGCCGGATGCTCACGGATGGCGGTGATCCCGTTCTGGCTGCCAAGCTGCTGCCGCAACCGGCGATCCGCGCCGAGCGCGTACAGCTGCTGCTTGACCACCTCGCGCCCCTGTGGGTCATTATCGAGCCACAAGTTCTCTGCGCCGGTGGTATCAATCAAAATCAGCCCGCCATAATGGAGATAGTTGCGGACTGTCCATGGGGCTAGCACGGCGAGCGTCGCCACGCCAAACAGCACGGCGGGCAGCAGGGCCTGCACCACCCCCCGCCCCGCTCTTGCTTGGAGCGATGCCCGCAGCAGGGGTAGCCCCGCCGCTAGCAGCCACAGCCCCCCTAGCGGCAGCAACACCAAGCCGACGGAGCGCGTGAGGCACAGCAATGCCAGCACCACGCCCGCCCCCCCAGCCGCCACCCAATGCGTGCGGGCTGCTCCGACAAGGAGCCACAGCACAATGCTGAGGAGGAACAGGAACAGCGTTTCGGTGAGCAGTTCGGTAGCCCGCATGGCGAGCGTATAGTTCAGGGCGGTGAGCAACGCGGCGATAGTTGGGGCGGCAGATCGGGCGAGCGGGGCCGGACTGGGCTGATAATACGGCACGAGGCGGCGTGTGAGCAGCCAGATCGGGATCACCGTCAAGGCACTGATGCTCGCCTGCACCAGCCGCAACTGCTGCACGAGCGAATCGAACAGGTAGATCACGCTCGCCAGAAACACCCCATAGAGCGGCGGGCGCATAAACTGCAATTCGGTGTAGCGGCGTTCGCGCAGCAAGGTCAGAGCTTGCGCGAAGTATTCCTGCTCATCGCCGCCCAGCGGGTAGAACTCACGCCAGTGCCAGACCTGCAAGCGCAGCACCAGCGCAAGCCCAACCGCCAGTGCGAGCCAGAGCCATTCGCGCCGCGTCGGGGCGGGCGGGGCGGGCGCAGGCGGCGGTAGCGGAATGGTGTGGCTCATTGCGGGCGTAGCTCAACCCAATCGAGGCGCACCCCCAAGCGGCGGAGCTGTCCCGCTTGGATGCCTTGTTGGGCCAGCAGATCGGTAGCAGCGGGCGTGAAGGCAGGGGTTGTCAGTTCCAGCACCAGATCGGCCCCAAGCGGGGTAGCGGGCAGTGGCAGGCACGCCTCATCTACTGTGCGGCGCAGGGGCACCGTGCCAAAGGGTATCGCGGGGGCGGCTTTCACCGCGTTTCCGGCGGCATAGGCGAGAGTGAGCGTGGGCAACGGCAGATCGGCGGGCAAGCCGCGCCCATCGTAGCGCAGGCACACCTGCTGCATTGCACCGCCCTGTTGCGGAAACAGCACCCGCGCATGTGCTGCGGTCCAGCGAAACGTGCCCCCGCCACTCGGATCACCTTCACCGAGATAGAAGCCGGAGATGTAGCCCAGATCAAGGTTGCCGCCCAAATCAACGCGGGTCGTAGGCGGGGGATAGAGCCACTGCCACGCCCATTCAACGGGGTTCGCATCATCCACGAAGCCGGGCGTAAACGCCGCCCGCGCCCCCGCCAAATCCCCCGTCTGGCGCAGCAAGTCGCCGCGCACCACACTCGCCCGCCAATTGCGGGTTGCATCCAGCTCAGCCGGATCGGGCAGGCGTGCTAGCCCCTGCGCGGGTTGCCCCTCTAGCCCCAACAGCAACGGCTCGGCGGCGATGCGCCACAGGTCTAGCCCCGGCTGCTGCTCGATCAGGCGGCGGGCGGTAGCAGCATCGCCGCGCCCTAGCGCAGCCGTGATCTGCTGTTCGTGCAGGTAGGTGCTACGTTGGGCAAGGGCGATCTGGGTATTGGCAAGGCTGCCCGGATAGGGCCCAAAGTAAGAGGCCCACGCTGCCGGTGCTTGTTGGAGATAGGCATATGGCGTACTCGCGATCACGAACAGCACCGCCGCCGTGAGTAGGGCGGGGCGGGGGATACCCCGTAGCGGGAACGACCCGCCCGCCCGTTGCCAAAGCCAGACGAGGAGCAGTGCCGCATAGATGCAGGCGAAGGGCATGAGCGGGATACGGAAGCGATTGATCGCAAAGAGGATTGGTGCAGTGAGCAGATTGTAAAGCCACCACAGCCCGATCAGGGTGGTGAGCGGCGGCGCAGATTGGCGCACCCACCACAGCCCAAAGCCCGCCACCGCTAGCCCTAGCCCAACGACATACAGCGTATCCTCAGCGAGGAACAGCGCAAGCGTATAGCCGACAGGCAGCCGCCCCAACGAGAAGCCACTGGTCATGCGTTCTGCGCCAGTGTAGTTGATCTGGAACAGGTCTACCAGTTCGCTGCTACTCTTGCGGATGAAAGCCGCCGGAGCCGCTTGCAACAGGCATAGCCCCTCGCTGGTCATCAGGCGTTGGCGTTGGGCAGGGGTAATCTCGGCGGCAGGCTGCCCAAGTGCTGCGAGCAATTGCGGATCGTTGCGCTGGTAGCCGCAACTGTCGGACAGGAGGCTTTGGCGTTCATTCTGGCTTAGGTTCGGATTGAGCAACGCCTGCACAAAGTTGCGCGTAGGCGTATCGCCGCGCGTGCCATCGTGGGCGGTGCGTGCGCCAAGGAGCAGGTTGTACGCGCCAGTCGTATCCACCAGAATCAGCCCGCCAAAGGTGCGGCTCGCGTAGCTGCTCCACGTAGCGATGATGCCACCGCTCACCCCCGCAAATAGCAGCGCGGCGAGCGCGGCAGTGCGGAGCGTGCGCTGTTCGCGCCGGTGCAGCCATACCAGCCAGATCACAATCAGCGGCAGCATGCCCAACGTCAAGCCGCGTGTGAGGGTGGCCATGCCCAGCAACCCGCCTGCGCCCAGCAGGGCCAGCCAATGCCCGCGCCCTCGCAGGGCGTGCCAGCCAAGCGCAACAAAGCCACTCAGCAGGAATGTCAGGTACAGCGTTTCGCTCAAGATGATCTGCGGGTAGCTGGCAAACGGGAGGTACACCGCGGCCAAGCCTGCGGCTACGATGGGTACGGCGGGTAGCCCCCGCCAGCCGTTCGGTGGTGTGGGGCGGGCTTCGTGGCGCACAACCAGCCCCGCCAACGCCGCAACGAGCAGCACGTTGATGAGGCTCAGGACAAGCTGGGAGAGGTAGATCGGGGTGAGATTGAAGCCGAAGAGGGCGATGTGGGAGGCAAGGAACAGCGGATAGATCGGAGCGCGCGTCCAGAGCCAGCCCTGATACCACGCAAAGCCGCGCCCGTGCGCGAGCCAATCGGCGGCGGCGAGGTATTCGGCTTCGTCGCTGATCCAGCCTTGACGCGGCAGCTGCTCCCACAATGCCAGCCGCACCAGTACCGCCAGCACCAGCACCAGCATCAACCCGCGCCGCATAGCAATTGCCTTACGTAACAGGGTGATCGGTGATCGGTGTCAGGTGTCAGGTTACAGGGGGCAAAGCGGAAGGATTGTAACAAGGGGGCCTCACTATTTGGTAGCTATGATTCGCACTGCTTCGTACAAGCATGTCTCGACCGTGTTGTCACTCGCCCCTGATACCTCGCACCTGAAACCTTACTTGCCAGCCGTTGCTCAGCGGGCCACGATCTGCACCGTGCCGAGCCACAGGCGGTTGCGATCTACTGGATGGGTGGCTTGGATCGGCAAGCGGGCCGCTTCGTCTGCCTCGCCAGAAGGGTACAGCCCCAGATAGAGCTGATACTCGCCCGGCGGCAGATCGGCGGGCAGTGGGATCGTCTGCTCATCATGCACCGGCTTGCCGGGCAGCCAGATTGTGGTAGGGAGGTAGCCCTCGAGCGGCGGCCCATCGCTGCCTGCGGGCGGTGGCAGATCGCATTGCTGACACAGGTGCAGAAAGGTGATGTACTCGTGCTGGGGCTGGCGGACGACATCCCAGAACAGCGTGAGCGGGAGGTTGCCACCCGCCTGATACACGCCTGCCCCCTGCGGCAAGGTCGCCTTGAGCATAACTTCCTTGAGCAATATATCTGCCCCGAACTGCGCGGCGTAGGGCGTGCCGGGCGGGTGCAGTGCGCCCGTCTCGTAGGCTTCGGGCGAATCTTGGCAGAAGACGTGGACACCGTGCGTGCGCCAGATCCCACACGGCCACTTGCGCTGCTCCCAGCTGTATTGGTAGTAGATACCCACCAAGCCGTACTCATCGGTTTCGAGCAAGGGCTGATCTACGGTGCGGGCGTGGGCGGGGGCAATGATCAGGAAGCTGCGGTAGTAGCCCGCAAACGCTTCGCGCCGTGCCGCATACCAATCACGCATGTTAAATTCGTGCTGACCATGCTTAAACGCCTCAAAGGTGACTGGCTCGGGCGGGGTGTCGCTGGTGTGCCGCACCATATAGTAATCGTACAAGGGGCGAATATACGCCGGATGGAGCACAATCAGGTCATCGGGGTGCATGCGCGTGGCAACTTCGGCGATGGCTTCGCGGTACTGCTCTTTGACCGGATCGCCCGAAAAGATGCCGTATTGGGCTTGGGTCAGGGCTAGCCCATGCACGAGCAACACCCCCGCCAACAGTGCGCCACTCAGCCCGCGTACCACCCGCGCCGGATGGAGCAGGGGGTAAACCAGCAACAGGAGCCACGCCGGATAGATCAGCAGGAGATACCGCGCTTCAAACAGGCGCGTGGCTCCGAGCTGGGCCAGAAACAGGCCCGCCGGCACACAGAGGAAGCACAGCAACACCCGCGCTGCATGGCTCTGGGGGCGGGGTTGCCGGGCATCTCTGAGGAGCAGGTACAATCCCACTGTGCCGAGGATCAGAAACGGCACGATCCACCCCAGCGGAAACTCGCCGGGGCCCCGGTCAAGGCTAAAGCGGAGCAGCGTCAGCTTGAGGGCGAGCGGCGGGGTGGCCGGAATGTAGGCCCCCGTCTCGGCAATGTCGCTGCCTAGCCCGCGGGCCATCAACACCACCAAGCCCACGCTCGTAGTCAGCACCGCCGCGCCACCGAGCAGCCGCACCCGCCATGTTTGCGCGACAGGGGCGAGCCACAGCCACACCACCGCAATAGCTAAGACTAAGAGGATGGCGAGGCGGTGCAGAAAGATGCTCAGCAGGGCAATGCCGAGCAGCGTTAGCCATGCCCTACGGGTAGGGTGCTGCACCACCCGCAAGGTTGCCCACAGCAACAGGATGCTTGCCACGAGCAGCAGGCTGTAGACTTTGGCTTCTTGGGCGTACCAGATTGCAAACGGCGCGGTACTCATCAGCACGGCGGCGGCGAGGCTAAAAGCGAAGGTGGCGCGGCTATCGCTCTGGCGCATGTGCGCGAATTGGCGGGCTACCCCGAAGAGGAGTCCTACGGCCACCGCTCCCGCCACCGCCGACGGCAGGCGTAATGCCCATTCGCTGTCGCCCGCAAGTGCCACCCACGCCTTGAGGAGCAGGTGATAGAGCGGGTAGGCGGCAGCCGGGCTGAACAGATCGGCAAACAAGGTGGCCCAACTCGATTGGATCAATGCCCACGTACTGCCCTCATCGAGCCACAGGCTCTGCGCGGCAAGGCGATACAGGCGCAACAGGAGCGCACCCGCACCTAGCCCTACCGCTACCGCCAGCATCAGTCCGAGCTTAGGCAAAGCGAGGGCCCCACCCAGCATGGGCAAGGTTGGTGCGCTCGCCATAGGCGGCGGAATTCGCCCGGCACGGCGGGCTTTAGATGGTTTGGTTGAGGGACGCGGTAAGACACGCATCGTTGTACACCTGTTCAAAACGGGCGGCAGTGTGGGCCCACGTCAATTCGTGCAGCACCCGCTGGCGGGCCGCTACGCCCATCCGGGCGGCCCATTCCGGCTCGGCTAGCATCCGCCCAATGGCGGCGGCAAGGGCGGGCGGGTCACGGTCTGGCACAAGCAGCCCATGCTGGCCATCCACAATCACATCCGGCACACCCGCCACCCGCGAGGCGACAATCGGGCGAGCGGCGGCCATCGCTTCGAGCAACACATTCGGCAGTCCATCGGTGCCCTGATCGCGCACAATCGGCAGGGCAAACAGATCGGCGGCGGCGAGGTACAGCGCAGCCCGTTCGCGCTCCAGCTGCCCCGTGAAATGCACCCGCTCGTGGATGCCAAGCTGCTGGGACTGCTGCTCTAGCGCGGCTCGCAGGTCGCCGTAGCCCACCAGCACCAGATGTGCGTGCGGGTGCTGCTGCACCACCGTTGCCCATGCATCGAGCAATCCGCCAAAGCCCTTCTTGTATACCAACCGCCCTAAGCCTACCACAAGTTGCGTTTCTGTGTGCAGCCCTAGCTCAGCACGCACCTGTGCGGCGGCGGCGGGGTTCGGCTGAAACGCCTGCACATCCACGCCATAGGGGATCACGCGGATGTGCGCGGGGGTGCGCCAAGCCGTACCGCTCGCTGCAACAGATCGCTACTGCACGCGGTAATAGCTACCGCTGCCCGAAATGCTCCACCGGCGGGGGGCGTGGTTTGCCAGTAGCGTTCAGCCATGTAGATGTCGCTCCCGTGCAGGCTAATCACCAGTGGGATTCCGTGTTGGCGGGCGATCACGGCGGCGGGCACGCCATTGGGCAACACCCAATGCGCGTGCAGCAAGTCGAAGGGGGCGTGCGTGTGCAGCGTATGAGCGACGGCTTGGGCACTGGCCCACAGCGCAAACGGCGTAACGGCAAGGGTCTGCCAGCGCACCAGCGTATCGCCGAACAGCGATTGGGCGTAGCCCCACACATTCAGGGCGGGGTGCGGCGCATACGCAAGAAGTGCAGCTGCACGCCGCGCTCAATGCGTTGGCGGCGCACGTCGGGGTGGGCCGGGGCGAGGACGTGGACTTCATGCCCGCGGGCCGCAATGCCCGCCGCAATCTCCTCAATGAAGGGCGCGGTAGCCTCGCCAGAATATTTGGGGTAGGAGGTGGTCAGCATCAGAATCCGCATCTGCTTCGGCTCACTCCTTATGCTCCGCAAACTGTGCAGGCAGTTGCTCTGGAAAGCGGTAGATCAGCACGCGGTTGTCGGGCGTGGGGCTAGCATACACCACCGTAAAGCCGTGAATAACATCGCCGACTTGGGCCTCGCCCGCCCGCAAGAGCGGCGCGAGCAGTTCGGCTCCATCGCCTTTCACCCGTTGCAGCGTCTCGAAGACCAGATACTCGGACTGGTAGTGTTGGGCCAGTTGCCAGAATAGCTCGGCATCGTTGGTGTTAGGGATCATTACGGCCGGACGTGTGCTGTGCCAGTTCAGCTGCCATGGGTTGCGGGTCATGATCACCGCATCGGGGGCGGTATTGGCCCGCAGCCACTCGTAGGCCAGCAGATCGGGCTGCCACAGAGCCGGTTCGGTCTGCACCTTCGTGGCAATCGGTCCCCACGAGTGCTGCATCATTGTGCCAGTGGTGAGCAGCACCACGAGCAAGCCGAGCGGTTGCCAGCGGCCAGCACCGAGTTGGGCGAGGGCCGTATACAGCGACCAGATCAGCCACGCGATCAGCAGCGCCAGCCACGGCATCACCATCAGAAAGTAGCGTTCTTCATTGGTGCGCCAGTAGGTCAGCAAAAAAATCGTGTAGGGCCCAAACGCAAACAGCAGCAAACTGAGCAAGCGTCGCCGGAAGCGTACCGCTGCAATCACGGCGAGCAAGGAGAGCCACGCCCCCGCCGGCGACATGATGTTGCGTACCTCGTTGCGGCTAAAGAGGCTATGCCACGCCGCATCGGGGGGGCCGGGTGGACCCACCCACGCGGGCATCAGGTAATCGCGCAGGGCAAGCAGCTGCGTGCGGAATTTGGCGTAGGTATAATCGAAGCCCCAGCGCAGCACCCAACTCCGATCCGGCACACCTAGCCCGCCGACTTCTGGTGCAAAGACACGGTAGATGTCGTGCCATGCATCGCCGCTATCGCCGCGATAGCCGAGAACCCACGCATCGTACTTCTCGGTGGAATAGACGGGCGCACCGAATAAGGCCATGTTGCGCGCCATATACGGCGAGAGAACCAGCAGGGCAACTGTCGTCCAGAGGATGCCGCCCACGAGCAAGCCCCGCACCGCCTGCCGCGCCTGCGCGAACGTGGGGTGCGGGTGCTGCTGGAACAGGGTATGCAGGCGACTGCTGGCGAGCCACAGCCCCAAGCCAACGGCAATGAGTGCGCCGCTCGGCTTTTGCAGCATCATCAAGCCGGTCAGCACACCTGCCGCGCCCAGCCAGCGATAGACGTGACGGGCGGGGGCCGCGGTGCGGTGCGCTGCTTCGGCACGGTAGATTAGATAGATCGCGGCGGTGCTAAAGACGACGAAGGCAAGATCGCTGGTGGCATAGATGACCAGCGTGAAGAACAGGTGGTTGGTCACGGTGATCAGGGCGGCCAGCAAGCCCACCCGCGGCGACCAGAGCCGCGCCCCGATGTGGTAGACGAGCAGCAAGAGGGCCAGCGTGAACAGCAGATTGGGCAGCTTGGCGGCCCACGCTTGCGCCCCGAATAGGGCGAAGAAGGGCGCAATCCAGACGGGCTGGAGCAGGGGCCATGTCTCTTGCGGGCGGGTGGTGCTGGGGATGATGTAATAGAACTGGCTGACGTAATCTACGACCCACCCGCGCCCGGCGATCAGGTTACGGGCGACGACGGCATTATCGGCATAATCGGCGTGCCCGACATAGGGCAGGCGCAGGATCACCGCAAACACATAAGCCAGCCATGCCCCACCGAGCAGCAGCAGCCACCAGCGGGCTTGGCGCGGGTGATCCATACTCGCGGCGATCCGCTCGGTGGTGTGCGGCAGCCCAGCTCGGCCCGATACGATCAGCAGCATCACGCTGCCCACCAGCACTATTCCGATGAGCAGCGAGTCGGGGAACATCGCATGCCACAGCCCAACGGTTGGGCTAGCCCAGCGTTGCACGGCTGCGCCACTGAGCAGCGCAAGCCATAGCCCCGCCGCCACGGCCACGCCGTAGTGCAGCGCGTGCCCGTGGGTGTAGCGTTGCAGCAGGCGATGCAGCCAACCGAGCATGGGCCCAGCCCACGCCCCCAGCAGCAAGCCCAACAGGCCCCACAGCGCAACCTCTAGCACTGCGCCCATCCAGATGCGGGCGAGAGCCAATCCCGCCGCGCCTGCACCAGTCGCCAAGATTGCCGCCACAAATGCGAGCGGATAAGAGCCAAACACCCGCAGCAGCACAAGGTAGAGCAGCAATGCCACCAGCATCAGCAAGCCGACGGCTCGCCACGCGGGGGGCAACAGGCCGGGTGGCGGGCTAGCATGCGGCGCAATGGCAACAGTCGCAAGGCGCACCCCTTTTGGGCGCAGGTCGTCGCCACGCAGGGTGTGCTGGAAGGTGGCACTAGTGGAGAGATTTAGCACGAGATCGGGCGATGTTTGCAGGGCAGCGGGGATGACGAAGGTGTAGCTCTGCCACGTAGCGGTGGGGCGAAACTCGGCGAGTTGGGTATCGCCCACCTTGAGCGTCACAATCGGCTGGAGCGTGCCATCGCTAGCAGCCACTACGCCGCGCTGGGGTGGGTCGCGCAGATCGGCGGGGAAGCCTTGCACCACTAGCGTTAGGGCGAGATCGTGCCCGCGCCCCAGATTGGGCAGCGTGATCACCGCGTGTTCACGGCTCCAGCGGCTGCGCTGCGTGGGCGAATCGGGGGTCAGGTCATCGGGATACCACGCACCTTGTGTGATCGCATCGCCGCCCAAGCCAGCACTGGTATGCAGGAACAGCTGATCGCCGAGCCAGCCAATCTGGACTGTGCCGTGCGGCGGAGCCTGATACGCAAGGCTGCCGACGAGGGCCGCCAGCACCAGCACCACGCCTACGGTGAGATAAACGGGGCGCAGCAGGACTGCCGCGAACCGATCAGGGCGACGGGCGGCGACAGGCGTTTGGGCGCGTGAGTTGTGAAGCACCGTTTTCATGCCACTGCTATTATACTGTGCTTTTGCTCTGTCACTTCCAATAGCAGGCTGATGCGGTGCTGAGAGGGGGCAAGCGCAGCGGGGATGCCCCCCGCGCAGCGGCGGTGGGGAGCCTAGACACCACACTGCGTGCGGAGTATCTCGATGAGCTGCTTAATGCGCTGGTAGTAGGCTTGCATCGTGACATACGAGATGCCGGTTGGCTTACCATGGGCAATCTGGTTGCGGGTATTGACGACACTATTTACCGCAGCCTTAACTTCAGGGGAGATAGTGGTTTCAAGCTCTTCACGCCACGTATCATTAAACGCACCACTCAGATCGAGAATACGATCCATGTTTGGATTGTGAATGTTGCCCAATTGACGTTTAACATAATTTGCAACTGGGCGGGATGCTTGTTGCTCGGCATACGCACCAAAAATCTCTTCGAGTGCATTTTCAAGGTAGCCCGATACCAGCACACAGAGATAGCGCGCAAAATGGGCCTGAAGTTCGGGGTCGTGGTCGAGACGTTCTACCCGCTTAAAGAGTGCATCGAGTTTGTCGCGTTGGCGTTCCAGTTCCCTCACGCGATACCTGCAAAGGCTTCTGCTGCTAGTCTCAAGCGGCCTCGAATATTTGCCGGATCAGTTGTGCCTGCCGTGTAGAAACGCACAAAATCGGTATCTTTGAACAGCGTATCATAGGCAACCTGTAGTTGCTCGCAATCGGTGATGCTGCCGCGCTCCAGCCGTTTCGCAATCCCGTACATCACGGCATCGTAGACGGGCGCATTGATGGCCCCCTTTGGACGAAAAGGCCGCTCGCCTAGGCAGCGATGCACCGTGTCAATCGTATTCGTAAAAACCCGCACCAACTCGGTTTCTGACTGTTTCCCTAGTTCGCGGTTATCGCGCATATACTTATTCAGAAACGTAAGTAACGGCTTTTCGTATTGCTCCACATTATAGTACAACGCAAAGAAGCGCAGAATCAATTCTTGGTCTTTCATCCGTTGATTGACCGGCCCAAATATACTGCGCCAGTTGGTATACGTATTGAGGTCTTGCAAGAGCCTGAGCAGCTTGCCCTGATAGATACTTGCCCGTATCTCCTGTGGCTGAAGCGATACACCGCCCGTATTGAGCCGTTCAAAGATGTAGTAGATGCTACTGCTGTCCTCTTCTTCAGGCTTATCCTGTTTGATTACTGTAGCATGGATAATCGCATTGTCCAAGTCTCGCCGATCACGCGGTTCGAGATCGGCGTAGGCTTTACCCTCGAATTCAGGGTTGAGCGGTTTGTTGCGCTCGCCTTTTAGGATAAATGGGACTGTGCCTTCACCTCTAGGGAACTTCCCATCATAGAAATGGCGCAGGCTGCGTAAGCGTTGCTGGCCATCTATCACGAGCAGTTCGCGCGTCTTGGGATCAACCGCAAGAAAGATACCGGGCACTGGCAAACCCAACAGCAACGATTCGATGAAGCGGGAAGCCCGCGCTTGGGTCCAGACATACTTGCGCTGAAACTCCGGTACAATGATGTCTGCATCACGAATACGTTGCACCAACCCACGCACATCATAATCTGCGCCATAGCTCGAGATGGCGTAGGTAAAGGGTTGTTCTTGATCCGCAGCCGGGTCTTCGATGTCTTTGCGCTGTTCGACATCAGCTAGAACTTGCTGTTCATAGTCAAGGAGATCGGTGTCAGATGGATCGGTTGGGAGAACTGAAGTGCGTTCTAGGTCGTGCATACGCATCGTTCCTTTCATCGAGAGGATTGCCTAAACAATATGGGTAGTATAGCATATCCCTAGCTTACCCCCCCTCACGGGCGGCGGAAGGGCTGCCCTAGTGCGGCCGGTGCAGCCGTATTCAGCCGCGCTAGCACCTGTTGCACGGGCTTGCTGAGCGGCGCGGGCAGTTGCTCGATCCAGCGTTGCAGGGTGGGGTTGCTGCCCGCATTCACCAGCACGAGGATCAGGATCATCAGCGCAAAGGGCGCAACTTGGAAAATCTGGGTGGGGATGTTCGGGAGCAGATTCTGCGAGCGTGTGGCAAAGATCTGCAATGCGCCAAACAGGTAGCAGCCAAAAGCGACGCGCCACGGGTTCCAGCCCCCAAAGATCACAATCGCCAAAGCAATCCAGCCCGTGCCTGCAATGTGGCGGTAGCTCCAGCCCTGCTTCAGATCGAGCGTGTAGGCTGCCCCCGCAATGCCCACCAACGCCCCACCCAGCAGCACATAAAACAGCTGCAACGGCAACACCGGCACACCCCGCGCATAGGCGGTGGTTGGGCGTTCGCCGAGTGCTCGGAGCGTCAGCCCGGCGCGGGTGCGGAACAGAAACCACCACACCAACGGCACCAGCAGGAAGCTCGCGTAAATCAGCAGATCGTGTTGGAACAAGATCTTCCCCAAGATCGGTAGATCTTGCAGCACGGGGATCGGCATCGCTGGCACAGCTACGCCCGGCACACGCACGTAGGAGTTGCCCAGAAACGAGGACAGATCGGTGCAGAGCAGCGCAAGCACAAAGCCTACCGCCGTCTGCGAGAGGCGCAAACCGAGACTGACAAAACATAGCACCAGTGCCACGAGCATGCCCACGCCTGCCGCCGCCACAAAGCCGAGCAGCACATTCTGGGTATGCACCCCGACGGCAAAGCCCGTCATGGCAGAGAGCAGCATCTTGCCATCAAGTGAGAGGTTGACCACGCCCGCCCGCTCGGTGATCGTTTCGCCCATTGTGGCAAAGATTAGCGGTGCGGCTCCCGCGAGAATCGCAGCAAGGTTAATCAGGATTTGCTGGGTGTCCATTGGCTGTCCTTTAGGTGTCAGGTGTCAGGTGTCAGGTAACAGGTGTCGGGTGTCAGGTGTCAGGTATCAGCCGCGCCCACGCACGCCCTGCGCGATCAGGGCAAAGAGTACCAGCGTGCCCTGCAACACGCCAGCGATGCTGCTATCTATCCCAAGCTGCAACGGGAGCTGGATACTGCCAATCGAGAAGCTCGCAAAGAGGATTGCGACGGGCAACACCCAGACCGGATTGGAGCGCACCAGCAGCACTACTAGCAACGCGAGAAAGCCAATCCCGCTCGAAATGTTGGGGATCAGGGCGTGATAGACAGCGAGGATCTGCAAGGCTCCGGCTAGCCCCGCCAGTGCGCCACACCCCGCCAGCGATTGGAACAGCCGGGCGTGAGCGGGGACACCGAGCCGTTCGGCGGCAGCAAGGTTCAATCCGGCGGCGCGGATTTCCAAGCCCCAGTGCGTGCGGGTCAACGCAAACCAAACTACGCCCATGCCAATCAGGGCAATGATCGGCGCAAGTGGCGCAAGCCGGATCCCTGCGAGCGTGGGCAGCCACAGAGCTTCAGGGAGCGGTTCGGTACCTGACATGGAGGCTACGCCGGGCCGCTTCCAAGGCCCGAAGACGAGATACAGGGTGATCCCGATGGCGATGAAGTTTAAGCCTAAGCCCGCGAAAATCTCATTGACGTTGGTGGATAGGCGCAGTACGCCGACCAGCAACGCCCACAGCATACCGCCGATTGCCCCCGCACTGAGGGCGAGCAGCCACAGCATCGGCGGCGGCAGATCGGGCAGCAGCCGCAGGGGAACCATCGCTAGCACTGCGCCAATCACGATCTGCCCCTCGATGCCAAGATTGTACAGGCCAGCCGAGAAGGTCAGCGTTAAGCCTGCTGAACAGAGCAGGAGCGGGGCGGTCAGCATAATCAGATCAGCGATGGTGCGCGGGTTGCGAAACGCACCCGACAGGATCAGGCGGTAGGCTTCGAGCGGGGATGTACCCGATGCCAACAACACGAGCGTGGTGAATAGCAGCGTCCCGCCGATGATGATCCCCGCCGATGTAAGCAGGTGCGCGGCAGGCAGGGCGAGCGCACGCAGGGCGGCTGGGGCGGGCAGGGCTTCGGGCACGGCTTCGGTGGTTGGTTTATCCGCCATGGGCGGCTACCTCAGCAAAGCCCACCCCACCGATCAACTCGGCCAGCCGAGCGGCGGTCATCGTGGGGCACGGCAACAGGCGCGAGACGCGGCCCGCAAAGAAGACCAGTAGCAGATCGCTGTAGGCGAGCAGTTCATCGAAATCGGCCGAGGCAAACACAATCGTTGTGCCTGCTGCGCGGCGGTGTAGCAGGCGTTGCCAGATCGCCCGCGCCGAGACCACATCGAGGCTGCGGGTCGGCTGATCGAACAGCAGCCCCGTGCATTCCGCCGACAAAAGAGCCAACATCGCCCGTTGCTGATTGCCCCCTGATAGCGACACAAGCGGCGTATCGGGCGTGGCTTTGATGTTATAAGCGGCAATCGCAGTTTCGGCTTGGGTGCGGGCATCCGCACGATTGATGATTAGCCCGTGCTGCTCACTCGTCAAGAGCAGATGCTCAGTCAGGGTCATCGCGCCGATCACGCCATCGTGCATCCGGTCAGCCGGCAGATACTCCACGCCAGCCGCCCGAAATGCGCGGTACGGGGCGCGGGTCACATCCGTGCCGTGGAGGAGCAGCCGCCCACGTTCGGGGTGCAAGCGGCCTGCGAGCAGGCGCAGCAACAGTTGCTGGCCACTGCCATCCAGCCCGCACAAGCCAACCACACAGCCACGCGGCAGGCTCAGCGTCAGGTTGGGCACAGACAGCGCACCCTCGCGCACCGTGATCTGGTGCAGTTGCCAGACGGGGACTGCCGACGCTGGGGCAGGCGGCGCGGCTGCTTGGCGCGGCGGGGCGGGTGCGCCCGCTTGCCCAAACATCAGCTTGAGCAGTTCGGCTTGCGGCTGCGGCATCGGCAACTGTGCGCCAACAACCCGCCCGCTGCGGAGGATGCTCACCGTTTGGCAGAGATCCGCAACTTCATCGAGCTTGTGCGAGACAAACAGCACCGTCTCGCCTTGCGCCGTGAGGCGGCGTAGCGCGGCAAACAGAGCCGTTTTCTGGGCGGCGGTAATACCGGTGGTTGGCTCATCGAGGATCAGCACCTTCACGCCACACGCGAGCAGGCGCATAATTTCGAGCTGCTGGCGTTGCCCAACGGTCAGGCGGGCGAGCGGCTGATCGGGTGCGACGGTGAAGCCGAACTGCTGATTGAGCTGGGTGAGACGCTGGCGGGCGACGGCAAGGCTCGGCAGGGCACTGCGGGGGCTAGCGCAGAAGAAGTTCTCAAGCGCACTGAAGGCCGGCACGTCCATCGGGTCTTGATGCACCATACCCACCCCAGCCGCCAGCGATGCCGCCGGATTGTGCAGGCTGGCGGGTTGCCCATCGAGCAGCACCTCGCCACTGTCACGCTGGAGGAAGCCCGCGAGCAGCTTCATCAGGGTGCTTTTGCCTGCCCCATTCTCGCCCAGAATGCCGTGAATGTTGCCCGCCGCAAAGCTCAGGCTAATCGCATCATTGGCTCGCAAGCTGCCAAACGTTTTCGTCAAATTGCGGATCTGAACATCCATTAGGCGATACCGTGTGGGTGCGCTAGGTGTGGCGGCAAGCGGCAAGCGGCAAGCGGAAGCCGTGCCCCCGCTTGCATCCTGTGCCAGCTATGGTTACTCGCTACGTCCGGTAATCCCTTCGAGCAGTTGCGGCATGTACCAGATCTGCTCATCGGTGGCAACTTCACCTTCGGCAAGAAAGACCGTGCCATCTTGAAAATTGAGCGGGCCCGTGAACAGGCTGATGCTGCCATCCGCAAGCCCAGCGATGAACTCATCCAACTGGGCCCCGATTTCATCGCTCAGGCCTGCGCCCTTGATGAAGCCAATCGCGCTGGTATCCTTATTGTTGATGTCGTCCCAATCCGGATCGAGCCACTGCCACGAAGGCTCCCACGTACCCCGTTCAGCCGCCGTGATCGTCTCCAGATAGGACGGGCCCCAGTGGAAGTAGGGCACCCCTAGACACACCTCTTCGGCTTGGGCGCAGGCCCCCTCGAAGTCGTAGGGCACGGCAAAGATGGGCGTGCCGGCTTGGGTGGCTTTGTTCGCTTCGATCAGGGCTTCGGTGGTGTCAATGCCGGAGATGATCACATCTGTGCCAGAGTTGATGAAGTCATTGGCCACCTGCGTCGGGTCAAGGGTCACGCCGGGAATGTTGAACCAGAAGCCGATCCACGTCACCTCAAAGGAAAGCTCGGCGGGATCGTTGCCGCGCAGTTCCGTCCAGCAGTGGCGTGCGCCGAGAAAGGCGGAATTGACAAGGCGGCGGGTCTCGTCGTTAATCAGTGGGCCAAGGTAGCTGATGCGCCCCGACTCGGTGGCGAGTGCGGCGGCACAGCCTGCGATCATTTTGCCATACTCCATCTTGCCCATAAGGTTGCCGAGATTGGCGGGAGCCAGCCCCGTCAGGACATCATCGCCAGAGGCGTGAATGAAGATCACGTCGGGGTGGGCTTTGGCGGCTTCGCGGGTTCCATCCTTGAAATCATCCGAGTTGGTGATGATCAGCTTTGCGCCCTGATCCACCAGTTCATCTACCACCTGCTCCACCTGTACATTCGGCTTGTCGGCCGGATTGACCTTATCAATGTAGATGAACTTGCTGTCGGGCAGCCGCTCTTCGGCATACAGTGCGCCCTCATAATGGGCTTGGCTCCAGCCGCCGTCGTTGATCGGGCCTACCAGTACCATCCCGAACACAAACGGTTCAGTGGATGTATCGGCGGCGGGGGCTTCGGGCGCGGCGGGGGCTTCGGGCGCAGAGCCGCCACACGCACTGAGCAGGATGCTGCCAAGTAATAGCAGCATAACGAGCAGCTGCGCTCGCAGGAACATGGTCTGTTGCATTTGGTTTCTCCCTCAAATCGGTAAAACGCGAATCTATAACCCGGCTGCATCACCGTGGCCACTATTGCCGCAGGGCACGACGCAGGCTTCGGGACAGCATAAACACCGCAGGGTGGTTCCTGTGATCAGGCACATACCGGGCTTACATTGCCGCTTGAGGATTGATCTCACGTCTTGAGTTGGGTGTTGCATTCGTCTCAGGCAAGTGAGGTTAACGAAAAGTATAGTAGAGGATGGGGCAACTGTCAAGGTTTCCGGCAGCACCCCGCGCTTTCCTTAATCGGCTCCTGTCCTGCCATCGTGCGGGCAACCCCTGCACGTACTGGGCGGGCGTGGCCCGCACCCCTGCCAAAGCGCGGATCGCGTATAATGCAGAATACTGGAGCCGATCAGCGTTGCGCCACACCCTGCGAACTGTGCTATACTTGTGCTACACCTGTGCGCTCTAGCGTGTGCCAATTCAGAGCGCGCCGCCACTAATCACGAGCAATGCCCATGAACGATGAAGAACGCCTGCTTGATCCGCAAGTCCAAACCGAAGAAGCCCAAACGGAAAAGAGCCTGCGCCCGCGAATGCTCTCCGAGTTCATCGGACAAGAGAAAGTGGTGCAGCAGCTGCGGATTGCAATTGCGGCGGCACGCGGGCGCAAAGAGCCACTCGATCACACCTTGTTCTATGGGCCACCCGGCTTGGGCAAAACGTCGCTGGCGGGCGTGCTGGCCAATGAGATGGGGGTCAATCTGAAGATCACCAGCGGGCCTGCGATTGAGCGGGCGGGGGATCTGGCCGCAATCTTGACCAATCTCCAGAAGGATGACCTGCTCTTTATTGATGAGGTGCATCGCCTCAATCGCGCTGTTGAAGAGGTGCTGTACCCTGCGATGGAGGATTTTGCGCTGGACTTGATTGTCGGCAAAGGCCCCGGCGCACGCAACCTACGCCTGAAGCTACCGCGCTTCACTGCCATCGGCGCAACGACCCGGGTTGCCTTGCTGACTTCGCCCCTGCGGGATCGCTTCGGCTCAATTCATCGCCTTGAATTCTACGCGGATGAAGCCATGCGCGAGATTATCGAACGCTCGGCTCGCATCCTCAATGTGGCGATTGAGCCAGACGGTGCGTATGAAATCGGGCGACGCGCACGCGGCACCCCGCGCATCGGCAACCGCCTGCTGCGCCGTGTGCGTGACTACGCGCAGGTGGTGGCGGATGGTGTGATTTCACTGGAGGTTGCCCGCACGGCCCTGCACACGCTGGAAGTGGATGAACTGGGGCTAGATGAGAATGACCGCCGCCTGCTGCATGCCATCATCACGCTCTTTGATGGTGGCCCCGTCGGGCTATCCACGCTGGCGGCGGCAACGGCGGAAGAAGTAGACGCGATTGAGGATGTGTATGAGCCGTTCCTGATCCAGCTTGGCTTTGTGCAGCGCACCCCACGCGGGCGAATTGCCACACACCGCGCCTATGGGCATCTCGGCATCCCCTATAGCGAGAGCCACGCCGCCAAAGACCACCCGCCCGATACCGATGCCGAGCAAGCGCGGCTACTCTGACGCAACCGTGCCTGCCGTGATCCGCAGGAAAACTTCCTCTAGATCGCTGACCTGCCCCGCAAAATGGGTCACGATTGCGCCGCCGCTAATCAGGCGGGTGAGCAATGCGCCCACCTGCTGCTCATCGCCCTCGTGGTCAATCTGGAGCATCGGCGGCGACTCGTTGGGTAGCTCGCGCACCGAGAGTACGCCCGGCACCTCGCGCACGAGATCGGCAGCGGTGGGCAGATCACTCAGCACATGCACCTCGTAGATCCGGTGCGGCTGCAAGGAGTGCATCATCGTCTGGACATCACCCGCCGCGAGTAGCGTGCCCTGCTCGATAATCCCGATGTGGGTACACATCTCAGCCAATTCAGTGAGGATGTGCGAGCTGATCATGATCGTCTTGCCGAGTAGCTGAAGCTCGCGCAGTAGCTCGCGCAACTCCACGCGGGCCCGCGGGTCAAGGCCACTTGCCGGCTCATCAAGGATCAGCAGTTCAGGATTGTGGGCCATCGTGCGGGCAAGGCTCAGGCGTTGTTTCATCCCGCGTGAGAGATCCATCACGTAGGCATCGCGCTTGTGGCTCAAATCAACCAGATCAAGCAGTTCGTCAATCATGGCCGTCCGCCGGCTAGCGGGGACACCATATGCCGCCGCAAAGAAATCCAGATACTCCCACGCCTTGAGGTTATCGTACACACCGAAGAAGTCGGGCATAAAGCCAACCATGCGCCGCACGGCCTGTGGCTCGCGCACCACCGAATGCCCCGCAACCCACGCCTGCCCACTGGTTGGGAGCAGCAGGGTGGTGAGGATCCGCATGGTGGTGGTTTTGCCTGCACCATTGGGCCCGATGAACCCAAAGATCGCCCCCTGTGGGATGGTGAGGGTTAGGCTATTGAGGGCGATGCTCGTTCCGTAGCGGCGCGTCAAGTCACGGGTTTCGACGAGTGCGCTAGCGGGGGCGGGTTCTAGAGCGGCATCAGGCGCAACGACTGGCACAGCTTCGGCAGACATAGGTGGTGATCCTTATCGGGTGGGCCCATTCGGGTTGGGTACATCCAGTTGAATGATATACAGGGTGAGGACGCTAACTTGGGGCGATTGTTCCAGTAGCATCGTGGGCAGGACGGACTGTTCGCCCCAGCCCAGCAGATACACGGCTTGCGGATCGAGCATTGCCGTATCAAAAGGGGTGGGGATTGGCGCAGCAATACCGAAATTGCGCCCGCCAAACAGCCGTTCAATGAGCACCTGCCGATTGAACAGCCCATCACGGCTTGCGTCGGTGAAGGTTCCGTTGGGCGGGAAGTTGAAGCTATTCGCATTGATCGTGACATCCTGCCCCGCACCTGCCGCCAGATCGCCGAGATAGGAGGCGGAGTTGCCATAGACGAGCACGGCCTCTTGCAGCGCGAGTGGGCCGGTATTCTCGATCCGCCCGCTCACCGTTTCGGCAACCTCCTCAATCGGGCGCGGGCGCAGCAAGAGGCGAACATCTCCTGCGAGGGGATTGCTCCCAGAAGGTACGCCCCCCTGCGATGAGGTATAGGACGTTTGCGCGGCACTGCGTTGCAGCGTACTCGCAAGGCGTAGCTCTGGTACGATCATTTGCTCGGCTTGAAACAGGCGCAGCGATGACACATCCACCAGCACATCGGCAAAGCGGCTGTCGGCAGGGGTCCACAGCAGGGGGGTATCGCTAGGCTGGCCCCCAAAGTCTGGCCGTTCGCCATTCGCAAGGGTCTGCACGGGCATGCTCAGGGTGAAGCTCTCGCGGCGGGGCGAAAAGATGCCGATATTGGCTGTCGTGGGGGCGTGTGTTTCGCCCTCAAACATCTGCACAATATTGATCTGGAGCAGCTGCGGGCGCACCCCACGAATAAACAGGCTAGTGATGTAGGTGCCCCCCACGAAGAGCATGATCGTGGCGGGAATGGTGAGCCACGCCCAATCTGCCCGGCGCATGCGCCGCAGCAGCAGGAAGTTCAGCGGGCCCACCACAAGAATATAGACGAGAATATACCCTAGCAAGATGCCAATTGGCGGCAGGGCTAGTTCGGGCAGTTGCAGCGTATTGCGGATCAGGTTCTCATTATTCCAGCGCAGCAGCGCGGCGGGCATAAAACGCGGCAGGATCACCAATAGCTCAGCCCACAGGGATGGCTCGCTAGGCCAGCCGCGCAACGTCGCGAGATCGAAGGCGACAAACGTGACCAAGCCAGAGCCAACCGGCCACACACTCACCAGTTCAGCCGCATCAACGGCGCGGGCATCCGGCTTGAGTGACACGGCAAAGGCACTGGTGCTAGCGCGGGGGAGCGCGGCCCCATCCGGCACTTGCGCCGCAAGTGGGGCAAGCGGGCGATTGGCTTCGAGCGCACCCACCTGCACCGGCAGCAGCGGCGCAAGCAGCACCAAGCTCTGCTCATCGGCAACTGCGCCGCCCCCCACGACCAACTGCCCGCCCGTGCGAAGCCAGACCGACAACGCCCGCAGGCGCGGCTCGGTCAGTTGCGCGGCGGGCACATCGTGCAGCACCAGCGCATTGATCCCATCCAGCAAGCCCACCTGTTCCGGTAGCTGCTCAGGGCTGAAATGCAGCACACGCACATCGCTGACACTGGCATTGGTTGAGTCTACCGGCATACTGGAAAGGCTATTCAGCAGGGTAATGTCGCTGCCAACCACGCCAATCACAAATGTCTCGCCACTGATTGGTTCCAGCCGTAAGCGGGTGCGGCTGACAATTTGGTCTGCCACCAGCAGGCGCACCTCTGCCGAGCGCGTAAAGCTATCGGAGTAGCCGTACAACTCAATCTGCTTGCGGGCCCCACGCGGCAAGTCGAGCACCTGTTGATACGGAGCCGCACTGCCACTGTGCTGCACTTCCAGCACGCCTTGCAGATCAGGCCCATCATTGCTGATCGTGACCTGCACGGGATACCACACCCCAACTCGAAAGCTATCATCGAAGCCAGCCTGTGCCGTGATGGTGACGGGATCAGGGGCAGGATCGGCGGCGGGCGGCTGTTGCGCGGCAGCCATGGAGGGCGCACACAGCAAGCACAGCAGCAGCCCGAGCCACCCCAAGCGGTGGCTCATAGATGCGTGTCTCCCTTGCTAGGGCTGGGGCTACTGGCACTGCGCGCCGCGCCGGAAGCATCCTCGTAGCGGGGCAGATTGGGCGGGCTAGGTGCGGCTGCGGGTGGAGCGGTAGCTGGCGTGCGCTTGAGCAGGCGGTTCAAGAAATCAGGATCGTTGGGCATCATGTCCGAACGCACCGTATAGATCGGCGTATCCTGATCGGGGTCATACACCGGCAGATTGGCGGGGGTTGTTCTGGGTGGCGGCTCCGGCGCAGTGGCATCGCCGTAGGGATGCTCTGGGTGTAGCTCGGCATAGCTGGGCACTGGGCGAGAGTCGGCATAGCTGGGCACACCCCGCGGAGCAGCCTTGTCCGGCGCGGGTGGGGCGGGAGCGGCGGGGGCATCAACTGGCACCGTTTCGCCCTCGATGATCGTCGGCAGGAGGGTGGTGGCAGGGGCGGGGATATTGTATGGTTCGGCTGCTTCCGCACCTGCGCCGAGCGTGCCGCCAATGCCGCCATTGCCCCCAATGCCATGAAGCTGCTGTTCGCGCAGGAGGCCTAGCTCACGGTGTAGCTGCTGAATCTCGAAGCGTAGCTCCTGCGTGCGCCCTTGTGCCGTCACATCGCTTGACTCGTGGTAGAAGCGCAGCATCTTCAGCGCATCGTCCAGTGCCCGCGCTTTGTCGCCGCGCTTGAACTCGTCGCGGTAGTTGTTGATCGTGGCCACCACATGCACCGGATCGGGCACCGCAAAGAAGGTGAATTGCCCACTCGCACCCGCCGTCTCCAGAATCACATCACCATAGCCGAGCATCCGGCTAATCAGGGTCGTGTTGCTATTCACATTCTGGATCGCGCCCAAGCCGGCATTGCGGCGATTGCTGGGGCCCCACGGCTTCTGCTCAATATCGGTGATGTTGGAAGGTGAGAGGATGTACATATCATTGCGGTAGTCTTCGATCTCGTAGGCAACCCACGCAGCGAAGAAAACCAGAATGGCAATCAAGGCAACCCACAACACAAAGTTGGGGGCAAGGCCAAACTGCATCACCAGAAACAGCCCCAGCAACGCCACGAAAAAGAATCCGAATGGGCGGATCAAGGCGTAGAGCATATACAGCCAATGCCGCCGCCATGTAATCGTCCCGGTTTCCTCATTGATTTCAGGGTTCTCAGCGATCAGGCGGCGCAAGAGCGGCGGTGCCGTTTGGATGTGTACCTCTTTCGGGGGCGGTGGGTGGGGCACCTTTTTCTTATACACCTTCTCATCAATCATATCGCGGAACTCGCGCTCACTCGTTTCGCCCCGCTTGGCGTTCACCTGATCCATGATCTTCTTCAGCATATCCTGCGCGTGTTCCGCAGCCGGAAACATCAGGGGCCCGCGCCGCGATTGGCTTGCCGATTGAAGCCGGATTGTGCCGTAACGGAGCCAGTGGGCAAGGTAGCTATCGGATTTGACCGACACATCTTGGATGCTCTCAATGCTAATCTCATCAGTCGAGTAGCGCCCCATGATCGTGCGGTCAGAGAGGATCACGCGGCGGTTGGTCAAGATCAGGTGATCGTTCTCACACTCGACATAGATCAGGTAAATGATCGGGATCATCAAGGCGGCAATCGCCAGCAAGAAGAAGTTGGGCAGATCGAGAAAAGTTTGGAGTGAAGGTTGCGTTGTTGAGTCGAAGTAGATCACCCGCCCCCCAAGAAAGAAGCGATAGGCGATCATCGCCACGACAATTAACGCCAGTGTCAGCAGGAACGCCCGCAGCGGCGCAGCAGTTTTGCTGGTGCCGGGCTTGGATTTATCGTGGCCCGGAAAGATGAACGCCGCCAACATGAGCATTGCCACGACTGCCACCAAAATCGCATTGACTAGCCCAAACTCGGTAGCGGGGATGCCAGTGGTGACAAAAAACTGCAAGCCCAACCCGCGTAAGATCGCCATCGTGGAGGCGACGATCAAGATCGCGCCGGGAATGAGCATATGCGAGAGAAACGAAATCCAGTGATCGGAAGTGACATTGATAATCTCTTCCCCATCCATCCAGATGATGTGATCGAGATGGGTGCCGGGCACATCAAGCTGGGCACGGATCACCGGGGAGTTTTCGTTGGGGGTAGCTTTGGCAGGCATTGCGGTCGCTCCTGTCGTTACTCAGGTGGGTGGGGTTGGGCAGGGCTGCCCGTTGTAGGACACGCGGCGGCGGTATATTCCTGCCGCCAGAGGGCAAGCACGCGCTCAACTTCTTCTTCCGGCGAGAGGTGATCGGTATTGATCAAGATCGCATCGCTGGCGGGTTGGAGCACATGGGCATCAAGCTGATCGCGACGGGCAAGCTCGCTCGCTACCCGCTCCAGCGCATCAGGATGCTGCTGCGTGTGTTGGGCGTGGCGGCGGCGGGCCCGCTCTGGCAATGAAGCCGAGAGGTAGATTTTGAGCGGCGCATCCGGCATGACCACCGTGCCAATATCACGCCCCACCATCACCACCTGCCCGCGGGTGCCAATCGCTCGTTGCTGGCGCACTAGTTCGCTCCGCACGGCAGGCTGGATGGCCACGAACGAAACGTGCTGATCTACCACAGGCTGGCGTAGCTCTGGGGTAATGTCTTGCCCATTGGCAAGCACGGTATACTGTCGCCCATCGGCAATCGTGGGGTGCAGCACCTCGATCTGGGTGCGCTGGGCCAGCGTGGCGAGCGCGGCGGCATCGTGCAGATCAAGCTGCTGCTGCAACGCCACCACCGTGAGGGCGCGGTACATCACGCCCGTATCGAAGTAAACGTAGCCTAGCTGCCGCGCCAGCAATGCGCCCAGCGTGCTTTTGCCAGAACCAGCGGGGCCATCTATTGCGATCACTGCCGGATGCTGCATGAATCTTCCTTACTAGGCTATCGCTCCGCATACACACGATACACACGAATCATCAATATTTCGGTAGCACCTCGTTGCTATCGCAGGTATTGTAGCATAGCGATGCCCTATACGGCAACTAGCGCCGGGGGCCTGCGCCGCTGCGCCACGCACACCGCCCTACGCTGGCAGTTGGGCCAGTGCCATCTGCACCCGTTGCAGCACCCGCTCGCGCCCGATTGCCGCCAGCGTCTCAAACAGGGGCGGCGCGACGCTACTGCCCGTTGCTGCCACCCGCAGTGTGCCAAAGAGTTGCCCCGGCTTCAGCCCTAGCTCCTCGGCCAGTGGGCGGAGGGTCGCTTCGAGCGTGGCGGGTTCCCACATCTCGACAGGGGTAAGGCGTTCGAGGGCGGCAGCAAGGGCAGTGCGCGTGCTGGCGGGATCCATCTTCTTTTGGATCAGCAGCTCGGCGGGTGGCGGGTTAATCTCTTGCAAGAAGAATGCCAGCAATTCGGGAGCTTCGCCAAGCTCCTTCAGCCGCTCGTGGATCAACGGCACCAGCTCGCGCACATACGCCTGCTGCGCGGCGGTGGGCGGCGTATCAATCAAGCCCGCCGCGCTCAGGAAGGGCAACAGGCGGAGGGTCAGGTCATCGGGATCAAGGGCACGGATGTAGATGCCATTCATATCAAGCAGCTTATCTGGGTTCCAGCGGGCGGGCGAAGCCTGTACCCGCTCCAGCGTGAAGCGTTCGATCAACTCGGCCCGACTCATAATCTCGGTGTGGTCATCGTAGCTCCAGCCCTGTAGCGCAAGGTAGTTCGTCAAGGATTCGGGCAGGTAGCCGCGCTCCCAGAAGCGATTCGCCCCAACATCATCTTTGCGCTTGGAGAGCTTGCCGCGCCCATCTTGGCGCAGGATGTTGGGCACATGCGCGAACTGCGGCAGATCCCACGCAAACGCCTTGTAGAGCTGCACATGGTAGGGCGTGCTAGGAACCCACTCCTCACCCCGAATGACATGCGTGATACCCATCAGGTAATCGTCAATCAGGTGGGCGAAGTGGTACACGGGCATGCCCGTAGATTTGAGCAGCACAATATCGTAGAGTTGGTTATTCTCGATGCTAATCTCATCGCCGCCCCGAATCAGGTCGCTAAACTCGGTCACACCCGTCAGGGGCACTTTCAAGCGGACGGTGTAGGGCTTGCCGCTCGCTTCAGCCGCCGCGACTTGGGCCGCATCCCAATCGCGCTCGGCTCCGCGATAGCGAAAGCTCTTGATCCCGCGTGCGAGGGCGGCAGCTTTCTGCTGCTCTAGCTCTTCTGGGGTGACAAACGATTTGTACGCCAACCCGCGCTCAAGCAGCGCATCGGCATAGCCTTGGTAGATGCCCAATGCGTGGCGTTGCGATTGCACATAGGGCGCGTGAGGCCCGCCAATATCAGGGCCCTCATCCCAATCCAAGCCCATCCAGCGCAGGGCCGCCAGAATCTGGGCTTCGGCTCCTTCGACGTAGCGGGTTTCGTCGGTATCCTCAATGCGAAGCAGGAACTGCCCACCGTGATGCCGCGCAAAGAGCCAATTGAACAGGGCGGTGCGAACCCCGCCGATATGCAACGAGCCGGTCGGGCTAGGCGCAAAGCGCACCCGCACTGGTTCGGTTGTCGCGCTGGTCATTGCTGTTTCTCTCACTCTCCACTCGAATTTCTCCCTCGCTGTATTATAGCGGGGATTGCGCCGCCCCCCGCAGGACATCTGGCGGGGCGGGCTGGCGCACGGGCACGCCGCGCTCGCGGAGGTAATCCTTCACTGCGCCAATCGTATACTCGCCGAAGTGGAAGATCGAGGCGGCTAGCACGGCATCGGCGTTGCCATCCGCCAAGCCGCGATACATATCTTCGGGCGACCCAGCCCCCCCCGATGCGATCACTGGCACATGCACCGCCGCACTGATCGCCCGCAGCAACTCCAGATCGTAGCCGGTGCGCTGCCCATCGGCATCCATACTGTTAATCACAATCTCGCCCGCACCGAGTTCTACACCACGCCGCGCCCACGCCACCGCATCCAGTCCGGTGTGGCGCGGCTGCCCGCCGGTGTGGGTATACACCAGCCACGTTGCGCCCGTTTCGGCGGCAGTCGCTGGATCGCTGCGGCGGGCATCTATCGAGAGGACGATGCACTGGCTACCGAAGCGCACCGCGCCCTCCTCGATCAGGGTCGGATTGATGACCGCCGCCGTGTTGATCGAAACCTTATCCGCCCCTGCCCGCAGCATCCGGTACATATCGGCGGTGGTCCGAATCCCGCCCCCCACTGTGAGCGGGATAAACACCTCGCGGGCCGTGCGCTCTACCACCTCCACCATAATCGCCCGCTCGTCGCTACTGGCGGTAATATCGTAAAAGACCAATTCATCTGCGCCAGCTTCATTGTAGGCCGCCGCGAGCACAACGGGATCGCCTGCGTCGCGGTGGTTCACAAACGATACACCCTTCACAACACGCCCCGCTTTGACATCAAGACACGGGATAATTCGGCGCGTTAACATGCTGCACTCCTCTCTCAGAACAGGTGCGAGGTGCTAGGTGTCAGGACGGGCTTGGGGCGATTGACCGGACACCTCGCACCTGATCCCTGACACCTGTGTTAATTGGGTTAAGTCGCTGATGATTGCGTGCGGCGCGGGCACATCCGGCGGCAGCGGCGTAGCCTGCCGATTCAGCCACACAAAATCTATGCCTGCGGCGTAGGCTCCATGCAGATCAAACTCCAGCGAATCACCGACATACACCGCCTGCTGCGGCGATACACCAAGCTGCTGCAATGCGAAGGCAAAGATCTGCGGGTCGGGCTTGGCCACGCCCACCTCGCCGGAGACGATGCAGCACTGCATCCACTGGGCTAGCCCAAAGCAGGCGATCTTGGGGCGTTGGCTATGGGCTGGGCCGTTGGTGATTAAGCCCAAGCGGTAGCGCACCGCGAGCCGCTCTAGCAACTCGGCTGCCCCAGCGAACAGCACCAACTGATCGTACCAGTTGACCCGATAGCGAGCAACGGCTTGGGCCCGCACGCTAGCATCCGCGACCCCGCACGCCGCAAGGTACGCATCGAAATCAGCCGCATAGATGCGCTGCGCAATTGCGTGCTGGGCGATCTGGCACGGATCGAGGGCGGGGTAGGCGGCTTGCACCTCTGCCAGCGACCACCCCAGCCGCGCCCGCCAATAGGCGGTGTAGTCGTAGAGGGTATTATCAAGATCAAACAAGATCGCCGTGTAGGGCATGGGCGCAGTCCTCAGTTCAGGCGCGGTGACAGATCACCAACAGCGTCTGGTCATCATCTTGAACATGGCCGACAGTGAATTGCTCAATCGCGTGGAGGAGAGCAGCGGCGATTTCAGGCGCAGTGTGGAATTGCCGACACACCTGCGTACAGAGGGCGAGCAGCCGCTCAAAGCCGAAAATATCGCCATTGGGGGCACGCGCTTCGCTCATCCCGTCCGTTGCGAGGATCAGCGTGTCGCCCACCTCAAATGGGATCACCTCCGTTTGGTAGGGCAGGCCTAACACCGGGACCCCGATGGCGGGGCCCGTTGCATCGAGCAGCAGCGCGGCGGCGTGCTGCGGGCAATAGATCACGGGGGCGTGCCCGGCATTCACGTAGCGGATCTGCTGGGAGTGCCGATCAAACTGGCCCACCACGACGGTAGCAAAGGTACTCAGCTTGCGGAAATCGCCGAGCATATCGCGCACCGTGCGCTGAATGATCGTCAGTGGGGTGACATCCGGCGCGAACATGGCTTTGCTCCGCAACGAGGTGCGGATCATCGTCATGAGCATGGCGGCGGCGAAGCCCTTGCCCGCCACATCCCCGATGGTAAACAGGAGTCCACCGGAGTCGGGGGTATAGAAATCATAGAAATCGCCGCTGACTTGAAACACGGGGCGGTTCTCGGCGTGTATATCTAGCTCGGCAAGCTGCGGCGGGTGCTGCGGCAGCAGCAGGCGTTGGGCTTGGCGAGCCAGCTCCATCTCCGTTTTCAGGCGCGTCTGGGCGATAGTTTGCTGATAGAGCAGCATGGTTTCGACGTGCGTGCCAGCTTGCTCGGTGATGCCGCGAATGAGTTTGATCTCTGGTGAATTGAACGTGGGTTCGCGCTTCAGTGCGCCAATCGCTACGCCCGCGTGGTCAAGAATAGGGGTCAACTCGACGAGCATGCCTTGCACGCCCACCGGCAGGGACAGCAAGGGCGAGCTAGGCGAGAGGCGCAGGGTGGTCAAGCCAGCCTGCTGCATATGGCGCAGCAGATTGCTCAGGTCGGCATCCGGCAGAAGCGGCTCCGGCTCCCATGCAATCTGCACCGTATTGCCCTCGATCAAAGCCGCAAAGCTGCTGCGAATGTGGGTGAGTTCGCAGGTCTGGCGGGCAACCGTCTGAATCAGTTGGTACATATCGAGATGCCGCCGCGTCGAGCGGGTCAGTTCATAGAGGGCGAGCAACTGATCTTGGGTCTCGACGAGTTCCGCCGTCATCGCTTCCAATTCGCCTTCTTGGTGGAGCAGGCGCGAGATCGTCATTGCATCGGCGGTGAGGCGCACCGTCGAGACTTCGGGTGCGTCGTGCAGGCGTAGTTCGCCGGAGATGGTGCCGTGATATTGGATCGGGGCGGAGAGGTAGATCGTGCTGAGTTCGGCGTGCAGGGGGTGCTGCCACACCAGATCGTGGTGTTGCCAGACACTCACCGCACTGGCACTCGCGGCGAGCCACGCATCAGCGAGGGCAGCCACCTGCTCCTGACAGAGAGCCAATGCGGTTTTTAGTTGTTCGAGATCCATGCACCTACCCTTTCGTATACGTTGTATAGTGTACCATGCAGCGTATATCCTGACTACCGCCTAATGGTACGGATTTCGAACTGACTTGGCGCACACCTGCTACAGTTTAGCTTGTTAGGTAGATATACTGCACAAACGAATCCTGTTTACAATGAACGAGGTCTACCATGCAAAGTCTTTGGAATGACACTGAAGCCGCCCAGTTCACGGATGATCTGGCGCAACGGGTGTACACCTCGCGGCTACTCGGCAGCGATCCGGCACTGGTGATGCACGGCGGGGGCAACACCTCGGTCAAATCCACACTGGCCAATATCTTCGGGGAAACCGAAGATGTGCTCTATGTAAAAGGGAGTGGCTGGGATTTGGCAACCATCGCCGCCGCCGGCTTTGCGCCGGTGCAGTTGCCCTACCTGCTGCGCCTCGCCCAGCTTGAGCAGCTTAGCGATGCGGCGATGGCGCGTGAACTCCGCACGGCAACGCTTGATCCGGCGGCACCTGCGCCATCCGTCGAGGCAATCCTCCACGCGCTGCTGCCCTACAAATTTGTAGATCACACCCACGCCGATGCGGTGGTGACGCTCACCAACACGCCGCACGGCTTGGAATATGCTCGCGAGGTGTATGGTGATGCAGTGGTGTATATCCCCTACATTATGCCCGGCTTCGAGCTAGCCCGCTACTGCGCGGAGGTGTTCCCGCAACGGGCGAGCCAGCAGACGATTGGCATGCTGTTGATGAATCACGGCATGTTCAGCTTTGGCGATACGGCTCGCACCGCCTACGAGCGCATGCTTGATCTGGTCAGTCGGGCGGAGGAGTTCTTGCAACAGCACGGCGCGTGGCAGATCACATGGGCTACCGCCGCCGATGTCGCGCCAGAACGCCCGCTCCGCACCGAGCTTGCCACGCTGCGCCGTGCTGTGGCGGACGTGGCGGGCTTTCCCCTGCTCCTGCGGAGCCACCGCGATGTACAGGGCCTCGGCTTTGCACGGCTAGCGGATGTGGGCATGCTCGCGGGGCAAGGCCCCCTCACCCCCGATCATATCATCCGCACCAAGCGGGTGCCCTTGATCGGGCGCGATGTGCAAGCCTATGCTGAAGCCTACACCCGCTACTTCGAGACCCACGCTCCGCTTGTGGCGCAGCCACTCACCATGCTGGATGCTGCGCCGCGAGTGGTGCTTGATCCCGAATTGGGGCTGTGTACGTTGGGGCGGCGAGCAAGCGAGGTAGCGATTGTCGCCGACATTTACCGCCATACGATAGACAGCATCATGCGGGCAACCCGGCTTGAACGCTGGCAAGCCCTACCGCAAGCCGATCTGTTCCGCGTCGAGTATTGGGATTTGGAGCAAGCCAAGCTGAAGCGGCAAGGCTCCCCACCCCCTTTCGCGGGCGAGGTTGCACTGGTGACGGGCGCGGCATCGGGAATTGGCAAGGCGTGCGCGGCCGCCCTGCTAGCACAGGGCGCGGCGGTGGTGGGGCTAGATGTAGACCCAGCGATTCAAGCGTGCTTCAGCCAGCCCGATTGGTTGGGCGTGGTGGGGGATGTGACGGATGCGGCTGCAATCGAGGCGGCCCTCGAAACAGCCGTGCAGCACTTCGGAGGGCTGGACATCCTGATCCTGAATGCGGGCATCTTCCCGCAGAGCCAGCGCATTGCCGAGCTTGATCTGGCGACGTGGCAACGGGTGCAGCAGGTCAACCTTGAGGCAAATGTGGTGCTGCTGCGGGAAGCCTACCCCCTGCTCAAGCTCGCCCTGCGGGGCGGGCGGGTGGTGGTGATTGGCACGCGCAATGTCCCTGCGCCGGGCGTGGGTGCGGCGGCGTATTCGGCATCCAAAGCGGCTCTGACCCAGCTAGCACGGATCGCTGCGCTGGAGTGGGGGCGCGACAATATCCGCGTGAATATGTTGCACCCTGATGCGGTCTTCGATACTGGCATCTGGAGTGATGCCGTGCTGGAGGCGCGGGCGGCAAGCTACGGCATAAGCGTGGCCCAGTATAAACGCCGCAACGTGTTGCAGACCGAAGTGGCGAGTGCCGAAGTAGGAGCCTTGGCGGCGGCTCTGTGTAGCCCGTTGTTCGCCCGCACAACCGGCGCACAGATCCCGATAGACGGCGGCAACGAGCGGGTAATCTAGGGCAGCTTGCAGCCGCGGGCACGCCCCTTACCCGCGCCCGCCCTCGCTCGGCAGGGCGGCCACCTGCTGCGCGTAGGCCTGAAAGCCCGCCGCATCGAGTGGCTCGTTGCCGTACCACACGCGGTCAAAGGTCTGGATGATCGGCGTGATCTCGGCGCGGAGTTGCGGGTTGCCGCGCAGTTGCTCAAGGTACTCGTAGTTGGTTAGAGCGCGGTCGTAGCGCAGCAGATTGGCGGCATCGAGGCGGAGCAGCAGCGCAAGGTACATGTAGCGCACAGCGGTGCGGAAATCGCCGGCGTGGGCAAGGCTCTGGGCGTGGCTCACCGCTTCGGACGGGGTCAGGCGGGCATCGGGATCATCGGGATCGGGGGCGGTGCGGGCCACCGATACGGTGCTACGGCGCAGGCTCCGCACCAGCACCACCAGCACCACCACCAAGAGCAGCAGCGATACGCCCGTCACGATCACATTGAACAGGGGTGATGCCGCCTGCCCCACTTCGGTGGCGGGCTGGAACATGGCTTCGAGCCATTCGAGCAGGGGGCTTAAGAGCTGATCCAACCACGACAAATCAATATCGGGGCGTTCCGACTCGGCAAACGGCGGGCGGCTGAGCAGATCTGCCAGTTGTTGCTGGGCATCGGCGGGGGCTGCCGCACGGGGCCGCGCCAGCATATCGAGGATCGCTTGCAGCCGCGCCGTAATCTCAACGGTATCGGGAGTAGAGGTATCCATCGCCTGCGCCAGCCACGCATTATCTACGGGCACGGTCGTGCCATCGGCAAGCTGCACCGCATCCGTCGCCGTCAGCCGATCTGCGGCACTCTCCAAGCCAAGCAGATCGCCGCGCTGGGCGGCAATCAACGCCTCACGGATCCAGATCTCGTAGGTGCGCGGATCGGGCGGCGGCGATTGCGCGGCAGCCTGCGCCGCACCGAATAGCACGCTGAATAGCAGGAGCAGCGGCAAGCACCGCCCAATCCGGCTAATCCGGCTAATCCGGCGCAGCAATGGTACACTGTAGCTATCGTGCAATCGGTGTGGCACTCGCTCCTCGCATCGGCATAATTGGGCACGACTTCCCGTTTGATATTATACTCGCTTGCACCAATTCGTGACAGGCGCAACCGACACAACAACACAGGAGGATTTCGGCAATGCGAAAACGCACATCATACACCGGTATAGGGCTACTGGCACTGGCCCTGATCGTGGTAGGGCTTGTCGGGCTGCTGCCGCTCGGTGCAGCACAGGCCCAATCTGGATCGCCCACCGAGCAGCCCCAAGTTGCGGTGGAGCCGCAGGCCGCGCCGCCCGGCTCGCGCTTTGCCTTCTTTGCGCTCGGCTTCAACCGCGACGAGCGTGTGGCGTATTGGTTCAACCAACCGGATGGACTGATCCTGAGCAACGATCAGGCGTATCGGGCACGGGCGGCCCGCAGCGGGCGCGTGGATTTCGCGTGGCTTGCGCCGCTCGCCGCCCCGGCGGGTACGTGGCAGATTGTGGTGCATGGGCTAGAGAGCCGCGTGACACATACACTGGAGTTTACGATCACGCCCGCCGCTCATACCACCAACCCCGAAGCACCGCCCGATGATACGGTGGGCGTGAGTCCGGCGGTGGTGGCTCCGCGTGAGACGGTGTATTTCTTTGCGACGGGCTTCAAGCGGCGCGAGCGGGTAGCATTCTGGGCGGTGCGCCCAAATGGGAGTACCGTGCGCCAAGATCACTCGGTGATTGCCAATAATGATGGGCGGGCCGATTGGACATGGAGTGTGCCGCGCAATGCCGTAGCGGGCGAGTGGCAAATGGTGGCACGCGGCGCAGATAGCGGCGTGACGCGGGTGATCGGCTTTGTGGTGGTGGTGGAGTAGGGGGCAAGGGCACGCAGAGGGTCAGGGGGTGGTATGCCTTCCCGCACGCTCCCCCCTGACCCCTGATACCTAATACCTGACCCCTGCCACCCGACACCTGACCCCTTCGGCACCTGCTAGCTAGGGCGGGTACGCAACGACAGGAACAGCTCGCGCAGTTGCCGTTCTTCCACCGGCGAGGGCGCACCCGTCATCAGGTCGGCGGCTTGCTGCGTCTTGGGGAACGCCATCACCTCACGGATTGAGCTTTCATCGGCAAGGATCATGACAATCCGGTCAATCCCGAAGGCAACCCCGCCATGCGGCGGTGCGCCATATTCAAAGGCTTCGAGCATATGCCCAAACTGCTCTTGCGCGTGATCGGGGGCGATGCCGAGCAGATCAAACAGCTGCTGCTGCACCTCGCGCCGGTGGATCCGAATGCTGCCGCCGCCCGCCTCATAGCCATTCATCACAAGGTCGTAAGCCTTTGCCCGCACCGCTGCGGGGGCATCCTTCAGCTTGGGCAGATCGTCATCGTGGGGCGCGGTGAAGGGGTGGTGAACAGCATCCCACCGCCGCTCGTCGGGATTCCATTCGAGCAACGGGAAATCGGTAATCCACGCAAACTGCACGACGTTTGGGTCAGCCAAATTGAGCCGTTGGGCAAATTCGCGGCGCAGCTTATCTAGCACCGCCGCAACCATCGTGGCCGTATCGGCCACTACCAACAGCAGATCGCCCGCCTGCGCCTGCGTGCGGCTGAGGATCGCCTGTAGCTCATCCTCGCGCAGGAACTTGCTAAACGACGAACGGATCGCCGCATCCGGCGCATCCGGCATAGCCGCCCACGCCAAGCCCTTCGCACCGCCCGCTTTCGCCAATTCGACCAACTCATCAAGTTGCTTGCGGCTGTAGCCCCCGCAGCCGGGCACGCGCAACGCCTTGACTTGCCCGCCATAGGCGATTGCCCCGCGAAAGACCTGAAACTCGGTTTCGGCGAGCAGATCGGAGAGGTCAACCAACGTGAGGTCGTAGCGCAAGTCGGGCTTATCGCTGCCGTAGTCGCGCAGGGCTTGGGCATAGGTCAGGCGTGGGAAGGGCGTAACCACCTGCTTGTGCGGCGCAACAGCTTGCACCAGTGCCGTGAAGAGCCGCTCGATCAGTTGGAGCACGTCCTCCTGCTCAACAAAGCTCAGTTCCATATCCAGCTGGGTAAATTCGGGCTGGCGGTCAGCCCGCAGATCCTCATCCCGGAAGCAACGGGCAATCTGGAAGTAACGATCCATGCCCGCCACCATCAGCAGTTGCTTCAGCTGTTGCGGGCTTTGCGGCAAGGCATAGAACATCCCGGGATGAACGCGGCTGGGCACAAGGTAATCGCGTGCGCCTTCCGGCGTAGACTTGAACAGGATCGGCGTTTCGACTTCGATGAAGCCTTCCTGATCAAGATAATCGCGGATAAACTTGACCACCTGATGGCGCAAGATCAGGTTGCGCTGCATGCGTTCGCGGCGCAGATCGAGGTAACGATACTTGAGCCGCAACGCCTCATCTTCGTTGCCCTCTTTGGCGATATACAGCGGCGGCGTGCGGGCGGCATTGAGGATCGTCAACGCCTGCGCGTGCAACTCAATCGTGCCCGTCGGCAACTCTGGGTTGACGGCTTCGGGCGCACGCTGCACCACCACACCCTGCACCTGCACCACATACTCGCCGCGCACCTGTGCCGCAAGCGCGTGCGCTTCGGGTTGCTTGGCAACATCTATCACCACTTGCGTAATCCCGTAGCGATCCCGTATATCGAGAAAGATCAGCGAACCATGATCACGGCGGCTATGCACCCACCCCGCAAGGGTGGCGGGCTGCCCCGCGTCAGCTTCGCGCAGTGCGCCACAGGTAACAGTTCGATACATTAGTTTGCGTTCTCCTCACTCTTCCCCATCTGACGTATGTCTGACCTTGTGTAACCTCATGGTATTATAGCGCAAGAAGTCACAATGCTCAGGACTGTCACCCGAACCCGGTCACCTGAAACCTGTCACCTGAAACCTGTCACCTATGCACCAGATCCACATCTTAGGCATACGTATTGATGACGTGACCCAAGCCGAAGCCTTGACGCACGTCGCCGCTTTGATCGAGCGCGGCAGCGCACACGGGCGCGGGCATCAAGTCGTCACCGTCAATCCCGAATTCGTGATGGAGGCGCAGCACAACGCCGCCTTTCGGGAGGTGCTGTGCGCCGCTGATCTGGCTACGCCGGATGGCTTCGGGCTACTGCTGGCGGCGCGCTGGCAGGGCACGCCCCTGCGCGGGCGGGCAACCGGCGTGGCCCTCGTGCAGCAACTGGCGGCACTGGCCGCCGAGCGGGGCTACCGCATCTTTCTGCTAGGGGCGGCACCCGGCGTAGCCGAGCAAGCCGCCGCCGTGTTGCAGCAGCGCCACCCCACCCTCCAGATTGCGGGCTGCTTGGCTGGCTCGCCGCACCCGCGCCATGCCCCCTTCATCCAGCAGATCATCGCCGCCGCCCAGCCCCACATCCTGCTCGTGGCCTATGGCCACCCCGCGCAGGATCTCTGGATTGCCCGCCACCAGCCAGTGCTAAAGATCCCGCTTGCGATGGGCGTGGGCGGCGTGTTCGATTACCTCGCCGGGCACGTACCGCTTGCGCCACGCTGGATGCGCCAACTAGGGCTAGAGTGGCTGTTCCGCCTGATCGTGCAGCCGCACCGCTGGCGGCGGATCATCACCGCCGTGCCGCTCTTTGCGTGGGCGGTGGTGCGGGCGGGCAGCGGGGAGCAGGTGATAGGGGGTAGGTTTCAGGGGTCAGGTTTCAGGGGTCAGAGGTCAGGGGTCAGGGGGTAGGGCGATCCAACGTTGCGTTCTTCGTCGTGCGTGGTTCCTGTCTCCTGACCCCTAGCACCCATCGCCTCACACGTATCCCTCTTTGCCACCAAGTACCTGACACCTCCCAGTCTGCGGTATAATATGCCCATTATGACACTAACCCAGATCACCGAACACACCTACTACATGCCCGGAGCCAACAATCTCGGCGTGATTGCCACGAGCAATGGTGGAGCCATTGCGATTGATACCGGCTTGGACAAGGACACTGCCCGCCGCTTCCGCAAGGCGATTGACGAGGCGGGGCTAACCCTCCGCGCTATCATCAGCACCCACCACCACGCCGACCACATTGGCGGCAACGATTACCTGCTCCGCAACGTGCCCGACGTGCGCCTGCATGCACCGCCGCTCGAAGCCACCTTCATCGAGTATCCCTTGCTCGAACCAACCTACTTAAACTACGGCGCAAGCCCGATCAAGCCGCTCCGCACGCGCTGGCTGATGGCTAAGGGCACGCCCGTCAATCAGATCATCGGTGAGACTGAAGCGATCATCGCGGGGCAGAGCTTTGCCTACGAGATCGAAGGTATGACGCTGGAAATCATCGGGCTGCCGGGCCACAGCCGCGCCCAGATTGGCGTAGTCTACGAGGGGGTCTGTTTTGCCGCCGATGGCTTCTTCGGTGAAAGCATCATCAGCAAGCACGGCATCCTCTACGCGCACGACATTGCCCTGCAACTCGCCACGTTTGATCGCTTGATGCAGCGCAGCGAGGCGTGGTATCTGCCCGGTCACGGCGACCTCACCCCTACCAGCGCGATACAGGCCGTACTCGCCGCCAATCGGGTCGCCGCCGAACACGCCACCGCCTTGGTGCTGGCGGCAGTTGCCCAGCCGGGCGATACAACGGCAATCACGGCGCGGGTGCTGCAAGCATTCGAGCAGGAGATCGCCGCTACCGCAGGCGAGACGAGCCTGCCCGCGCAGACTATTCCGCAGTATGCGATCTTTGCGAGCGCAGTGGTGGCCCACCTCAGCTATCTCGAACAGCAAGGCGTGGTCGAAGTGGTGCTAGCCGAACGGCAACTGCTTTGGCAGCGCACAGGAGCCACCGTATGAGGGCCTTGCCTGCCTCCGCCGATGTGGTGATTGCTGGTGCGGGTATCGCAGGCATTGCCACTGCCTACTACCTGACCGCCGTGCATGGCGTGCGGGATGTGGTGCTGATTGAGCCGGGCGCACCCATGATGCTGACCAGTGCCAAACCGGTCGAGGGCTACCGCAACTGGTGGGGCGATGGAGCGATGGTGCAATTTATGAACCACAGCCTCGACTTGCTCGAACAGCTGGCCGATGCGACCAACAACATCCCGCGCATGTCGCGGCGCGGCTACCTGTTTGCCAGTGCCCAGCCAGAGAGCTACGCCTTCTTTGAGCGCGTGTCCGCCGAGTTTGCGGCGTTGGGCGTAGGCGCGATCCGCCACCACACGGGCAACCGCCCGCATCCTGCGTATACTCCGCCGCCCGCCGATGATCGCTATGCTACCCCCCTGCGCGGCGCAGACCTGATTAGCGACCCGGCCCTGATCCGCACCCAGTTTGGCTATCTCCCCGATAACACCCGCGTTCTGCTGCATGCGCGGCGGTGTGGCTGGTTTAGTGCCAGTAGCACGGGCGGCTATCTGCTAGCCCAAGCCCAAGCCCACGGCGCACACCTGATTGCAGGCAGCGTGAGCGGGGTGCAGGTGGCGGGCGGGCGCGTCGGAGGGGTGCAGGTGACGACGGCTGATGGCTCGCACCTGATCCAGACCCGCACCTTTGTGAATGCGGCGGGGCCCTTTCTCAACCACGTCGCTGGCTTGCTGGGGCTAGCCGCCCTGCCGATGTACACCGAGCCGCACTACAAAATCGCGTTCCGCGATGTCAAGCGCATCGTGCCGCGTGATGCGCCGCTCGTGATCTGGTTTGACCCGATCCGGCTGGTGTGGCGCGACGACGAGCGGGCGGCCCTCGAAGCCGACCCCGCCCAGCATTGGCTACTCGGTGAGCTACCCGCCGAGATGCACTGGCGGCCAGCCGGGCCCGACATCTGGCAGGATGATACGGTGATTGTGGCGTGGACGTACCGCACCGCACCCGAACCGCCGAGCTTCCCTTTTGCGATTGAGCCGCGCTACCCAGAACTCGTGCTGCGCGGGTTAGCCAGCATTCTGCCCGCAGCCGAAGCCTACATCGGCAATCCGGTTGGGCTGGAGTATGACGGCGGCTACTACAACCGCACCCAAGAAAACCGCCCCTTGATTGGGCGGCTCCCCATCGAGGGCGCGTATGTGTTGGGTGCGCTGTCTGGCTTCGGCTTGATGGGCTGCTTGGGTGCAGGCGAACTGCTCACCGCCCACATCACGGGCGGCGCACTGCCCAGCTACGCCGATGCCTTTGCGCCGCAACGCTACGCCGATCCGGTGTACCAGCAGCAGTTGCAGAACTGGCAGGCTGCGTGGCAGCTGTGACAGGAACTATCCGGCTTGGTGGGCAGCGTGGACAAAGGCCGCAATGCGGTGCGGGTCTTTCACGCCATCCCGTTCTACACCACTGCTCACGTCTACGCCCCACGGACGCACCCGCTGAATGGCAGCGGCGACATTTTCTGGCGTAAGCCCGCCTGCCAACACAATCGGCACTTGCTGGGCGAGGCTCGCTGCCTGTTCCCAATCGGCAAGTGTGCCTGTGCCGCCGTACTGTCCGGCGACGTGGGCATCTACCAGCAGGCGAAACACGGCCGGACGTAGCTCGGCGGGGAGCGTATTAGGCAGCAGGCTGGGGCTGGTACACTGGCGCAGCGTATGGGCAAGCCACGCCTGATCATGCGGGCTAGCATTGAGGCGCACTGACTTGAGGAGCGGGAGCTGAATGGTGGCTGCCTGTGCGGGCAACTCATCTCCACTAAGCTGCACATAATCGAGATCGCACTGCGTCGCAAGCGTGTTAATCAGCTCCGGAGCCGCATTGACAAACAGCCCGACAATGCGGATCCGGCGCGGATACCGGCGCAGCGCAGCAACAATGGGCAGGGCTTGGGCGAGGGTGATCTGGCGGCGGCTCGGCGCAAACACCAAGCCCACCAAATCCGCCCCAGCTGTAGCGGCAGCTAGGGCGTGTTCGGCGGTCATTACTCCGCAGATCTTGACGGCAGTCATACCGCTGTGGGGTATTCCTCTGGCGTTTCGGCAACCTCAGCCGGAGCGGATGCGTCGCTCTCCACGCTAGCAGGCACAGCAGCTTCGGCACTCATGGCTGCATCGCCGGCCATCTCTGCACCGGCTTCCGCTTCCGCGTTGGCAGGCATATCAGCGTTGGTCGGCGCAGCGGCTTCGGCTTCACCTACCGCCTCTGCACTGGCTTCCGCGTTGGTCGGCGCAGCGGCTTCGGCTTCGCTGACGGCATCGGTTTCTTCCTCAACCTTGAGTTGGTAGTATGTATGCCGCCCACGCCCAATCTTGTCCAACATGCCCCCATTGATTGCCTGCTTGGCAAACGTGCGCATCTGCTCGTTGGTACGGTTGATGACTTGCTGATTACGCAATTCGCGCAACCCATCAAGGATTTGGGTGAAGGAGACCGGACGACCAAAAGCACTCATCATATTCTGGAACGCCTGCCATTCCTCATCGCTAAAGCTAAGCTCGGCTTCAGCCGTCGCAGGCGGGGCTTCAGCGGGGGGCGTATCTGTCGCCGCAATGATTTCCGCCGCGCCTGTTTCGGCGGGTTCGGCTAGGGGTGCATCTGTTGTGGTAGCTTGGGGCACACCCGGCACGTCAATCTCATCAATCAGATCAGCCAATGTCGGGGTAGCCGCAGGGGGTGTCGTAGCTGTATCGTTTGCCAAATCTGCCCGCACTGCTTCAAGGAGGGCTGTCGCATCTGCGGTAAGCTGTTGGCTCGTTTCAAATGTACCAGACTGATCAGCGAGGTCGGCATCAGGGGCCAGAACGGAGAAGTCATCCTCGCTCAAATCAGGCAGTTCGAGATCCGCAAAACCCACTACCGCTTCACCAGCTAGCAAGGCCAACTCCTCAATCCCCAGCGCGGTTGGGCTATCGGTCTCGCTATCATCATCGTTATCATCATAGGCATCAGCCGTCACGCCGGCAGTGGTGGCACTCGTCCCGGTGCGCTCGCTGGAGGGCTTGCGACGGCGACGGCGGCGGCTGCGGTTCGAGGACGGGCCTGCTGTTGCCGCGGTGGATGCGGGGCTGGATCCTTTCGCCTGCCCATTGTTGCTAACGGGTAGCTCCACTTCGGGAGCTTCGGCAAGCGGGACTTCCTCCCGCAGATCGCCTGCAAACTGCGAGAGCTTGAGCGGATCTTCACCGGGCAAAAAGACTTCGTTGACGGTGCCACTGGTAAAGATTTGCACATGTCCGCGCCGTTCGGCATCCTGCACGAAATCCTTGAATTTGGTAAATGCACGCCCATTCATATCCTTGTAGCGATTCTCTTTGAAATCGCCCCCCATCAGCTCTTTCATCACCAGCTTGATCGAGCCAAGCGTGGAGACATAGCCGCGTTCGCGTACCAGCCGCACCGCTGCCACCAGCGTATCGTAGATGTCGGGGGCTTTGGGAGCAGGCGGGGTTGGCTCCAGCGGGTGTGGCGCGGCGGCGGGTGGAGCCGGTGGTTCCGGCTCGAAGCGTTGCTTGGGCAACGCGGCGGGCGCAGGCTTGCCCTGCAATTGTTCGTAAAACAGAAACTCATCGGCGCTTTGGGCAAGATGGGTTGAGGCTGCCCCGCCGATGCCAATAATGACGACTTCTTTCCCTTGTTGGCGGATACTGTGAACCAGCGGAATGAAGTCACGGTCGCCAGTCACGAGGACGAATTTTTCGACGTTCTGATGCATAAACAGCGTTTTCATCGCATCAATACAAATGTTCATATCAACGCTGTTTTTGATCGCTCGCCCGGTGCGCCCCACATCCTTATCGTAATAGTATGTCGGCACGTACATCGGCTCAATACTATTCGCATACAAGGCACTTGTGATGCGCGGGTAGCGATACCAATCTGCATAAGCACGCGCAATAATCACCCGCCCTAGATCGTGGCAGCGATCCATAATAGTTTCGAAATTCGGGTTTTCGTCCAGCTTATCGCGGACACTGACGTACACGTTTTCGAAATCAATAAAGACCGCTACATCAGGTCTTCGGTGTTCGTAAAGCATCGTGCGTGTGTATAGCTCCTATCGTTGGGAGGTTCAATAACTCTTCCTTCAGTAAAACGGATAAAAACCGACTATTATGCCGCTCCATGCCAGTCGGATTTCATACCGTTTGTACTATAGCATTAGCTTGCGCTTCGTGCAACTTTGCACAGCAGGATCCGCCGGCAAGCAGGCCGCGCGTGCCGCCCGCATGCCCTTGACAGAACGCCCTCGTTCTGGTACTTTGAATCACAAAGTAAACAATGTTCACTTGAGGTACCTGCTTATGACAATGCCTGCATCCCTTACGCCGCGGGGTGAACGCATGCGCGAGACACTCCTGAATACGGCCCTCACCCTGTTTGCCACACATGGCTACCACGAAACCACGATGCGTGATATAGCCGCCGCTGCCGGGTGCTCGCCGGGCTTAACCTATCGCTACTTCAATAGTAAAGAAGACCTTGTGCTCGCCCTCTACGAACGGCTTGCTACCGAATTTGAAGCACATGTTGCGACACTGCCACGAATGCCGCTTGCCGAACGCTTTCAGCGGATTATGCTGCTGCGCTTCCGGCAAGTCGAACCGTACCGCAAAATCTACCAAGCTATTCTCGGCTCAGCCCTTTCGCCCCAAAACGAACTCGGTGTGCTCGGTGAGCAGACGCAAGAATTACGGGCGGCAGCGCAGCATCTTTTTGTGCAGGTGGCACAGGGCGCAAGCGACGCACCCAATGCGGCCCAAGTGCTAGAGGTGGGGCAGGTGTTGTATGCCGCGCATATGTGTCTCGTGCTTTTCTGGCTCTACGATGAAACGCCCGGCTACCGGGCCACCTACGAGTTGCTTGAGTTGGCTTACGATGGGCTGCGGATCGGTCGCCCGTTGCTGCTCGTGCCCCCCGCCGCCCATGCCCTCGCACGCCTGAGCCGTGCGCTTACGCCGGTCTTTGGGAGAATTTAGTCTACGGGCAGCAGCACCGAGCAACACAAACATGCTTATGACGAGGATACATGGTACAATACAGGGTAAATATTGTCTATTCCATTCCGATCACCTGATCGCCATCATGCGAAAGGAGCGAACCCAATGACAACCCCGCGCACCCTCCGGGAGCTGCTCGCCCTCCCACCAACGGAGGGGCTGGCGAGTGAGGCAGACGAAGTAGAGCCACGGGTTCCCTATACCCCGCTCGCCGAATTGCTGGCCCTAGAACCAGTGGAAGGTGAACTCGACTATCCAGAGAGTGATGGTAACTTGATGGCTGAGAATACCGAACAGTTTGCGTGGATTGTCCTGATCAAGGAAAACCTTGAGATCCTGTTCCGCGACAACCCACTGGTGTTTGTCGCGGGGGATTTGTTGTGGTATCCGATCAAGGGCAACAACCGCCTGTGTTTTGCGCCCGATACGATGGTGGTGTTTGGGCGGCCGAAAGGGCGGCGCGGCTCGTACATGCAGTGGGGGGAAGACGGGCTACCGCCGCAGGTGGTGTTCGAGGTTCGCTCGCCGGGCAACCGCGCCCAAGAGATGTCCGACAAGCTGCACTTCTACGATCAGTTCGGTGTAGAAGAATACTACCTCTACGATCCCGATACAGACACGTTGGATGGGTGGCTACGCGCTGGTGCGATTTTGCGCCCGCTCCCGATCCTGCGCGAGTGGGTCAGCCCGCGCTTAGGCATCCGCTTCGATGTGAGTAGTAGTCCGATGGGTTTGTACCATCCCGATGGGCGGGCGTTTTCTCTCCTCGATTGAGCGCGAGGAGTGGCTGCTTGCCGCCGAGCAACGGGCGGCGGCGGAGCAGGTAGCCCGCACCGCAGCCGAGCAACGGGCCGCGACGGAGCAGGTAGCCCGCACCGCAGCTGAGCAACGGGCCGCGACGGA
>JAAUTZ010000094.1 GCA_012031225.1 Chloroflexaceae bacterium | reverse complement strand
ACCCGCTGCGTGCGCCGCTCGTGCGGCGGGTGTCATTCCCGATGGGTAGAGGTAATACACCCTGCTGTGAATACAGCCCAATACACGCTGCCGCGCCGGTGGATTGATCCGGCGGCAGGAGCTGCAACCCCACTAGGACGCTCCGCAATCTTCCGTATATTCCTACGCGGATCGCCGTAGTGGGGGGATGACAACGACGCAATCTTCCGTGTCTTCCTACGGAACATTCCGTCAAGCATGACGGAAACAGGCGGGCGCAACGGCACCGTGGCGGTGGCGCGGAGCCATGTCCGCAGCCGCGCCGACTGGTGGATGCCCGCGCTGTTCCTGCGTGCGCGGGATGGGCGGGTGCTGGACGTGGGTACTGCCGCCATCCCGCGCACAGCGGCACTACCCCAGCCCCGACCGCAGCCGCGCATAATCTACCTTCGTATTGTGGCGCGCATCCACCGGAATGTGCGCCCACTGCCGCACCGCATCCAGCCGCGCCCACGCCAGCCGCTCGCGTAGCGCAGCCAGAGCCGCCGCATTTACCAGTCGCGCATCCGCCTGCACCACCAGCACCCGCCGCCCCGCGTGCTGCACCAGTGCCGCCCGCTGAATGCCCGCCGTATGCAGCGCAGCCACCTCCACGCTAAAGGGGTAGAGCGTGCCCGCCGCATCACGGATACGCGCCGCACACCGCCCCAGCAACCACAGCCGCCCCGCCCCATCCAGATAGCCCGCATCGCCCGTGCGATACCAGCGTTGCCCCGCCACCCCAAAATACGCCCGCTGCGTCTGTGCTGCATCGAGATAGCCGGGCAGCACATGCTCGCCCCGCACCACAATCTCGCCCACGCAACCCGCAGGCAAGCAATGCGCCTCGAATGCGGCACGGCTCGCAAACGCGGGCAGCGACGGCTTGCCCCCATCCGGCACAATCCGCACCTCAATCATCGGCACTGGCGCACCCACCAACAACCCGCGCCCCTGCGCCATCTGCGCCCAATCGGTGGGGCCCAGATCGTCCACGGCAATCTGGGCAACCGGCTCTGCCTCCGTCGAGCCATACACCGTCGTGATGCGAGCGTGCGGTGCCACCTGCTGCATCTGGCGCAGCAGGCGCGGCAACACCGGACCGCCGCCGCTATAGATCGCCTGCACCTGCTCCAGCCGAATACCCCGCTGCTGGCAATAGTCGCCCAGCCGCTCCAGCAGCGCAGGCGAGGCAATAATCCGGCGCACGCCCTGCCGCTGGATCTGCGCCACCAGCGGAGCAGGCACAACCCGTGCCGGGTGGCGCAGCTTGCCGGGAGGGATCAGGCTGGTGCCGCCCATCGCTAGATTGCCCAGCACAAACACTGGCAGGCTGCTGAACTCAACCACCCCGCCCACCAGATCGAGGCTATCGTGCAGTGCAGCGTGCTGGGCAAGCAGCAGGCGATGGCTGCGGAGCGTGGCTTTGGGCTGCCCCGTGCTGCCACTGGTAAAGGTAATCAGCGCGGGCGCATCAGAAGCCACCGGCGCAATATACGCATACGCTGGCGTATCCCCACGCAACAGCCGCCGCGCCCCCAGCACTGGCAAGTCGCTGCTAAAGTGGTGCGGGATCTGGCGCAGCGCAGGCAACCGCAGCCGTAGCAGATGCGCTGCCGCTGTGCCAATGAAGGCATTGGGCTGCACCTGCCGGATGCACTGCTGCATACGCTCGTGCCCCATCGCCGGATCAATCAGCACCACCGTCATACCGAGCCGCAGCACCGCCCCCAGCGCAATGTATAGCTCGGCAGACATCGGGATCAGCAGCAGTGTCTTGTCGCCCGCCCGCAGCCCGCAGCCGTGCAGCACACCAGCAGCGCGGGCAGTTGCCGCTGCCAGTTCCGCATAGCTGAGGTGCGTGGCAGGCTGGCGGCGGGCATCAATGATCGCCGTGGTGTGCGGGATCTTGTCGGCTTGCTGAAGCAGTAGCGTCGCAAGGTTCATCACAGGCTCCTTTCTAAAGCATTAGACCAGCACCAAGCGGCAGGCAAACAGCCCATAGCGGCGGATCGTGCGAGTGCTGTAGTGGCGGCTGAGATTGCACGCACTGGCATCTTCATGGCGTAGCGCGTGGATCGCCCGCCGGAAGCCAAGCCGGGCAGCGGTTTGCTGGCACTGTTCGCCCAGCAGCGCACCGATGCCCTGCCCATCCCACGCCGGCAGCACCGCCACCGTTTTGATGATGACGGTATCCACGGGCAACCCCCGCCGCGCCGGTAGCCAATCCGGGAATGTGACACAATATCCAATAACCTCCTCGCCATGCTCTGCCAGCCACACCAGTTGCGGATTGATCGCCTGCTTCACAGCGGCATACTGCTCAATAAAGGCGGCTTCGCTCTGCGGCTGGTAGAGCAGGTTATGCGCGAATGCTTCCACCGACACGCGATAGATTGCCTGCAACAGGCGCACAAACTGCTGCGGATCGGCAAGCTCAGCATCCGTGGCGGGGCGCAGTGTCACGCCGCGCTCTGCCAGCCGCTCACGGATGCGGGTGCCGCGCTGTGCCTCCGCAAAGGGGCGCAGGTCATCCACCATGTCGGACATATACGTTGCCAGCAGATCGAAGCCCGCCATATCGAAAGCCCGCGCCACAAAGTCGGGCGTGTCCGGCTCCAGCAGGAAAGGCGGCTCGTCGCCACGCTCGATCACGGCGCGGTAGGTATTCCATGTGTTGCCATCAATTGGCCCCACCGCCAGCGTGCATCCCGCGTGGCAGAGCGCAGCACTGGCACTGTGCAGCATCGCCACCGCTGCCTGCTCATCGGTGGCGGCAAACTGCCCAATATAGCCTACCTGCTGGTGCTGATAGGTGGGCGTATTGCTCCACCACAGCGCACAGCGGGCGCGGACAAGCGGAGCGCGGATGGTGCCGTCGGTGTGCCACAGCACTAGGCACTGGTCGGGTTGCTGGCGTTGCACAGTCTCGGCAGCGATTGCAGGCAACCCCAGTAGGCTCACAAATTCGCTTACTGGTACAGACTCAACCGGCAGATAATCAACTACATTCTGTGTCATAATGCTACTCCCTTCGTTCCTTATTGCGTGCTAATCCATCACCAACTCGCCCTTAGCCTGCCAACACCAGCAGCAGCACCATCTGGCTGCCCAGCGGGATCAACAGATTATCCAGCCCCCACCCCGCCAACCGCTCGATCAGCGTTGCCGCCAGCGACACCCCTACCGCCGCGCCTGCCACTGCCGCTAGCGGTAGCCCTGCCAGCAGCAGCGCACCGATACTGCACAGCAGCGCAACCACGAAAAACGCCAGCGATCCGGCGAGGCTCTTGCCGTTGCCGCGCCCGTAGCGTTTGCCCACCAGTGCCGCCGCCGGATCAGCCAGCGTCAGCAGCAGCATGGGCAGGCAGTAGCGCAGTGCGTCGTCCTGTGCTAGCAGGTAAGTCAGCCCCACAGCCACAGGAAAGCATAGCTCGCCCAGCGACACGCGCCGCACGCCATACAGCGCAGGGCCAAACGACTGGCGCATGTGCGGTTGCTTGCGGATCAGCAGCAGCAGCCCCAGCCCGATTAGCGCGAGTAGCCCCACCGTCGCCACGGATAGCCCTAGCCACGGCAGCGGCAGACACACCAGCCCTAGCGCAACATGCGCTGCCTTGCGGCACAGCTCGGAGCGGCGCGGAGCGTGCAGGCGATTGAGCCAGTGCAGCAGCGTGAGCATAAAGGCGGGTACCCCCATTAGTACAAATTCTGCCGTCATACTGCTACCTCCTCCTGCACCTGCTCCACCACAAAGCGGCTATAGAAAGGCACCTGATCCTGTGCATAGAGCGCATCCGCCTGCTGCGGCAGCGCGACAATCTGGCGGCTCCCAAACCTCAGCCCATGCCCACTGCGCGGCACCACCATATTCCAATACGCAAGCCGCGCATCAGGCGCAGCAGCAGCAGCAATCGTGCCCAACATCTGCTGCGTACTCGCCGGCGACAAATACTCAAACACGTCGCTCAAGTTGAAGGCGTGGATGCTCCCCGCCCGCTCTCCCTGCAACACCTGCTCCAGTGGCGCAGTGTGCCACTCCAGCCGATGCAGATTGTCGCGGATCGGCTCAAACTGCTCTGGGCGCAGGGCGAGCGGCAGGCTGCGTCGCTGCTCGCCCGTCAGCAATAGCTCCACATACGGGTTGCGGGCTGGGTCGAGCGCAGTGAGGACGTGGCGTGTGCGCTGCTCGATGTGCTGGCTGATGCGCTCCTGTGCATACGCAAAAAATGCCGCATCCCGCCCCAGTCGTTGTAGCAGCCAGCGCGCGCTCAACAGCCGCAGCACACCCCGCCACCGGTGATTGTTCCACTCCTGCTCAAAGAATTGCTCGCGCTCCTCGCGGCTGCGTGCTTCCAACAGGCGGGCAATCTTCTCGCCGCTATGCACCAGTGGCAGAAACCACTGCCGGAACAGGTTCAAGTACTGCTCAAAGCGACCCACCCGCGCAATGCCCACCGCGATCTGCTCGGTGCGGGCATCCCAGAAAGCACGCGCCTCCGGTTGCAACTGGCGGCGGCATCGTGCATACAAGTCAACGCGCTGGTTGCTCGGTACCACCCCCAGCAATTCCAGTAGTTCGCCGTGGCGTAGCACGCGATACGCCGCTACCCGCAACTCCAGCGCGGCAATCTGCGCCGCGTTCATATCTACCGCAATTACGCGCCCCGGCTGCCGCGTCAGCAGTGCGAGGGTGTTATCGCCCGCCGATGCGATGGACAGGCAGGTCTGCCCCGGTTGAATATCGAGTGCCTGCACCAGAATGTCGGCATCCTCCCAGCACTGTGCATAGCGAATCCCAGTATTGCGTGTGCGGTGAATCAGTTCGTGGCTGCTCATGATCAGATTTCCTCCGTGTGTGCTACACAGCTCTGTTGTAGGGTGTCCAGTTCCAATTCGATCAGGCGGCGCACGCTGCCCGTGCTGCCATCCAATTCCACCAGATCGCCATCCGCTAGCCCAGCCATAATGCCGGGGATGCCTACCACCGCAGGCAGCCCCATCTCACGCGCCACCACCGCCGCATGCGACAGCGTATTGCCCCGCTCTACGACCAGCCCTGCCGCCAGCGGAAACAGCATCACCCACCCCGGATCAGTGTGCGCCGCCACAAGAATCTCCCCCGCCACTAGCTGCACATTGCGCGGATCATGCACCAGCCGCACCCGTCCGCGCACCACCCCCGCGCAGCAGCCCGTCCCTTGCCACGTATCGCTGGCAGTCTCGCCCCCGCAAATTGCAGTCGTCGCCTGCCACTGCCGCCCCTGATACACTACGCCCCGCGTCTCAAAGCGGCTCGCTGGTGCATCATCGCTGGCATAGCGGGCATAGGCAGCCTTGCGCGTCGCAGCTAGCCCCGCCAGATCGGTGCAGGTGCTCGTGCCTTCGACAAAGCCCAGCACCTCGTGCAATTCAAGGTAGAATACATCTGCCGCATCAGCTAGCACGCCCATCGTTGCAAACCGTCGCCCCAGTTCACGGAATAGCAGCCGCGCCCGCCCGAACACCCGTGTACGCTCAAAGCGCAGGTTCTCGCGCTGGCGCAGGTGGGTGCGTGCTTCGCCCAACACCCATTGCAGCACAGCACGGCGCAGCGGCTGTCCCTGTAGGCGCGTTGCCAGTTCGCGTTCGGCAGCAGCACGGGCGGCCCGTCCATCGTCGGGGGTGTGGGCGGGCGGGTGAGCGGCGGTCTGCCCAATTGCCCGTAGCAGGGGCAGCGGGTCATCGTGCAGGGTGGCACTTTCCAGCTTTAGCTCGGCGGTGCAGCGATCCCCGAAGTCGCGCAGATATGCCGCAAAGCCAGCCGCAAAGTCAGGCACCTGCTGCATCACACCCTCGATCATTGGCAGCGGTGCGTGGCACAGCGCATCCACCAGTGCCGGATGCGGCGCAGCCAGTGCTGCCAGTGCGCGGATACGGCGGGCAGGCGCAGCACTGATGATGTCTGCCTCGCCGCGCAGCAAGCTCGTGTATAGGCTACCGTCCGTATCATTGCACCAGCGCAGGGTGAGCTTCCGCAGCAACCCATAAAACACCATCGCAAAAAAATCATTGACTAACGGCGCATCCCAGTGGCGTAGCAGTTCGCCCTCAATCGTGCGGTAGTAGGTGACGAGTTGCTCGGTACGCATGCGGCTCAAGTCGGGCGGCTCGTTACCCAGCACACGCCATAGCCGTGCATAGAAGCGGTCAATCTGGCGGGGTAGCTGGCGTTTCGCCTGTACCAGTCCGCCCACGCTCCGCAGCAGATGCAGCCCATCGCGCACCCGTTCCACCCGGCTGATCTGCACCTCGCTGGCAGTGTCGGCGGTCAGGTCCTCCTGCACGCCCATCATCTGCTCCATAAAGCGGCGGTTGAAGCGATACCCCGGCAGCAGCGACAGCAACCGATACCAGTTCAGTAGGTTGTAATAGATGCGCCCCTGCACCAATCCGAGCATCTGCTCATACAGCGTATGATGCGCGGCGATAGTATCGGGATGCACCCCCAGTAGTCGGCAGAATTCACGGTAAACACCAGCATATGCCTGCCGCGCAAATGAGAATGTCAGCGGGCTAGTAATGCCGCCATAGCTCTCCACGATATTGCTGTTGTCCCAGATCCGCAACGTGCCGTCGGGGTCGGGCAGGCTGGCAAGGGTGGTGATCGGGCGGGCTTGCAGCAGCCACAGCACCCCCTTCTGCAACGCCCACTCGACATCCTGCGGTGCGCCACGCAGCCGCGCCACGCGCCGCGCTAGTTCTGCCACCTGTCCCGCCTGTCCCGCGCTGAGCAGCGGGTCGGTGTGGTTCTGTTCGCGGATGCTGCATTGCCCATCCAGCGCCACAGCGTAGGTATCGCCCGCCACTATGCCATGCAGCAGCCCATCGCCCAGCCCCGCTGTGGCGGCAACAACTGCTGTGCCATGTTGTCCGCTCACCGGATCGCTGCTAAAGGCAACGCCGGCAACATCCGGACTAATCATCTGCTGGATCAATACGGCGGGCAATGCCTCCCAGAGGCGAGCGGGGCGGTGTTGCTGGTAGGTCTGGACGTGTGCGCTGAAGGCTGATTGCCACACCGCTACAATAGCCTGCGTCAAACTATCCACTTCCACCCGTAAGCGGCTCTCAAACTGTCCCGCGAATGAGTGCTGATTGCCATCTTCAGCGCGTGCCGAGGAGCGTACCGCCAGCAGGCAGGAAGCCAACCCTAGCGTGGCAAGTGTCTGCTGGAGTGCGTCCGCAATTGATGGCGCAAGCGTCACGTCTCCCAGCAGGCTACGGATGGTGTCCAGATCGCCTGCTGTCCATGCCTGCTCTAGGGTGCCGATCTCGCGCTGGCTTAGGCTGGCACGCAGTGCACTGCTGTGCAGCACACACCACGCCGGAATGTTTAGCCCGCTGCGGTGCAATGCCAGCAGGCTTGCCGCTTTGCCGCCGATAGTGGCGACCCACTGCGCGGCAGGCATATCTGCCATCAGGTGTCCCGGGGTATAGATGTATCGCATTGTACTACTCCTTTTCTTTTGTTGTCGCTTGTACTAACCTGCTAGCAGGGCAGCAGTGCCGATCACGCCATAGACTGCCAGCACCCACACGCCCGATAACTGGTTGAGGCGTTTGGCATCGGCATCCCCCAGAAAGTAGGTGTATCGCCAGCCTGCCACCACCGCGCCGAGCAGCAGTGCTGCTGGCAGCAGGAGCAGCGCGGGCGGGCTGTGCAGCGATTGCAGCAGGGCAGCCATGCCGCCGCCACACAGCAGCAGCACCGTTACCCATACCGTTGCGGCGGTGTGTGCCCCCCACAGTGCGCTGTAGGTCTCTACCCCCGGCTCCTCTTGTGCGGGCGTGCGTAGCTTGCGCCCGATCTCCAGTGCTAGCCCGCAGCCCGTGCTAATCAGCAGGAGCCACCCCACGCCCGCCGCCGGAGCCACGCCCGCTGCTGCCCAATCCCACGCGCTCACATATAGTGCAATCAGCGGGGTGATGGGGGTGTGCAGCACCAGATAGAGCAGCGGACGCTGGCGCAGCCAGTGTGATATGCCAAACTCCACGCGCATGAGTGCCATATAGCCCCACACCAGCAGGAGCCACGGCAGCACCGCTGGCGCAAGCCACAGTGCCAGCCCAAGCTGCACCGCCGCCGCCGCCACTCCCAGCCACCCCAGATTGCGTAGGCGCACCACGCCACGCGGCACAGGCAGATAGCGGCGATAGGCGCAATCACTCATGTAGTCCTTGAACTCATCGGCGATGCGCAGTTGTAGGAACAGTAGCAGCGTGCTGAGGGTAGCAGCCAGCAGCACAGCCAGCGACGGCATGCCCGCTGCGCCGCGCAGTGCCGCCGCCACGCTGAGCATTGCCACAGTGAAGATGCTCACGAGGGGCAGGTACTGTTTGAGCGGGAACCGTTCATCTTGATACGTCCACCAGCGCGATAGGTACATAGCGTGCCTCCAATCCATTCGATGCGTTAGTCATAGCCTCTGCCACCAGCGTAGCAGGCGGGATACTCGCCAGAACAGTTCCGCCACTGGCAAAGACTCGCCAGAAACACGTATAATGACTCTCTAGAACTCGCCAAAACTCTGCGTGGCAGGTTCTGAGCTTCGCATAAATGGATGAATACGTAAGCAAGCGGGCGGGCGAGGACAAGCAGAGTTAAGGCGAACACCCATGTTTAATCCCATCAATGTAGCGTGGCTGGTAGGCACAGCAGGCTTCTTCTGGCTCGCTCTCTACCTCCTGCTCCGCACCCGTCAGCGCAGCACCCTCATCAAGGTCAGCCTGATCGCTCTCTTGAGCATGACCGTCTACTTTGCGCGGGATGTCGTGTGCTCTAGCCTAAGCGACCCGGCAATCTACGCCCTGATCCAACGCGCCACGATGTGGAGTGCCTACCTGCCGCTCGCCGCGTGGGTGCATGTCTGTGCGCTCGTGAAGCGGCAGGTAATCAGCGGCGAGGGCGAGCAGAGCGAGGGCGAGCAGAGCGAGGACGAGCAGAGCGAGGGCGAGCAGAGCGAGGGCGCAGCGCAGCCACGCCACCCCCGCCTGCATACCCCTCTGCCCATACTATTTACCTATGCAGCCACCCTCATCATCATCATCATCAGCACAGCAACCCCGCTCATCGTAGACTATGGCGCACCCACCGCCATACAAGGCGCACTGCTGCAACTCCCACTTGGTCCTCTCTACCCCCTCAACATCATCTTCAACGGCGCACTCACCGGCATTGCCATCGCCTACCTCTGGCAAGCACTCCGCCGAATGCGCCACCAGCAACAGCCCCAACAGACGCTCCTCTACCGCGAAGTCCGCCTTATTGCCGCCGGAGCCGCGCTCTTCCTGATTGGCGCACTCTGGCTGCCCACCGCCTACCTGTTCGAGCTAGGTGCCGCGTGGGGATCGCTCGCCCTTATCAGCGGGCTAGCTATCGTCGGCTACGCCATCGCCCAGTTTGGCTTGCTGCTCGAAGGGCAAAACGCCCGCCGCGACTTCATCTACAGCTTTACTGGTATCATCATCCTGCACACCATCTACCTCAGCGTGCTAGGGCTAGCAGGCATCCTCACCCCCACCATTGCCCTGCTCACCATGCTGCTGGTCACACTCACCCACAGCCTGTTCGACGTAGGGCGTGACTGGCTGGATCGCCTCTTCTTCACCCCTGAAGAACAACGCGCCCGCACCGAAGCCCGCACCTATGCCACTGCCCTCGGCACCGCCCCTGTCGCCACTGCCACCTTGCCCCGTGTGCCCAATGCGCCGGACGATGACCCTACCCCGTCTCGCAGCCATACACCCATTACCGGTCAACTGACCAACCCGGACTCTGCCCCCGACAACACCTTCAAACACCACACTCGCCGCGCTATCACCGCCCTCAAAAGCCCTCCCAAGCTCGCCGAAAGCCCCCTCCTCAGCCTGCCGCTCATCACCGCCCGCCTGCACACCGAGCAGCGCGACGACAACCGCCTGAATCGTGCCGCCGTGCTGCGCGAACTGCTGCGCGAATATATCCACGCCCTGCGCCCCACCGACGACGAAGCCACCCCCATCAGCGATGCGTGGCGCTACTACAATGTGCTCTACTACCCCTACGTGCGCGAAATCTCGCGCAAGGGCGCACTGGGCGAAATCCGCCAGCTAGAACGAGCACGCCAGCGACAGGGGCGCACTCGTCCCGACGATCTGGAGCAAGTGCTCAACTGGCTGGTCAGTGTTGAAGATGCGACCTTCTACAAATGGCAGCGGCAGGCATCCGATACGATTGCCGCCAGCCTGTGGGAAGACAATGTACAGGCGCAGTAAAGGTGAGCGTAATACGGGGCGGGCGGCCCCACCACCCCCCACCCGCTCTGTGCTACAATACGCGCAGTGAGCCGCCCACCCGCAATGAGGAGCCGTGTATGCCTGACACACCTGATGATTTGCAGCGTAAGATTGATGCGATTGAAGCCCAGCGTGCCCTGCTTGGGGATGCCGCAGTAGATGCAGCGATAGCCGCACTCAAGGCCCAAGCCGCCCCCCCGCCCCCGCCTAGCACGCAAGGCGATGCGACGGTTGGCGGCGATAACCCCGGCGTGAATGTCGGGGTGAACACGGGCACGGTGCAGCAGTTCTTTGGCACTGCCACGCCGGGCGAAGACAAAGCAACCCTGCTGGCGGATTACCTGACCAGCCTGACCAGCGAGTGCCAGCAATTGCGCCTGAGCCGCTTGGTGCGCGAAAAGCAGACTGGCGACGAGCAGCAGACAGTGCCGCGCCTCAAGTTGCAGGCGGTCTACACCAGCCTGACCACGAATGGCGAACCGATTACGGTGCATCTGCGAGAGTATCCTATGCAACGAATGCGCCGTTTAACCCAACGGCTCCGTGGCGGTCATCCCAATGAGGTTCCTTCCGAGCGGGTGCGCGAAATCACTGTCAACTTCTGCTCGCCGCCTGACGATGCCTTTTTTGCCCGCATTGGCAAACAGCGCGGTGAACCGCTCACCTACGATGATCTTCCTGACGATGTGCGCTTGCGCCTCACCATCACGCGCCCGGAACTGGCGACGGGTGCTATCGCCACCTGCCAGCGACTGGTGCTGCTCGGCGATCCGGGCAGTGGCAAGAGTACCGTGCTGCGCTACCTCGCGCTGCTGATCGCACTGCACAACACCCAGCAACCCGTGACGCTGCCGGATGGCTGGCGCGACCGCAAGACACCCTTGCCCGTGCCGATCCTCTGTCCGCTTGGTGCGGTGGCACCGTTGCTGCAAAAGACCGGCGACGCGCATCAGGCCTTGTGGCAGGCGATTGAGCAAGCCCTTGACGATAAGCAGGGCAGCCGTGCCGGTCTGCGCGACCACCTGAAGGCGGCCCTGCGGCGGGGTGGTGTGCTGCTGTTGTTTGATGGGTTAGATGAATTGCCCACTACGGGCGACAACCCCCGTGTGCAGGTGGCACGGGCGATCCAGCATTTGGCAACCCAGACTGCACCGCAGAGCCAGATTGTGGTGACGAGCCGCAGCATTCCCTATCGCGAAACAGTTGCGGCCGTGTTCCCTGCCGAAGATGGCTGGCACGAGCGGACCATCCAGCCGCTGGCATTCGGGCAGGTGCGCCAGTTTGTCCAGCACTGGTATGCAGAATTGGGGCACACGCTGGAGGACCCAGAGATGGACGATCCGGTTGCGCGGCGGGTGCGCGACCTGCTCGAGAAGTTAACTGCCACCGGCAACGAGCGCATCCAACGCCTGATTGAGTCGCCGCTGCTGCTGACGATGCTGGCGATCCTGCACTACAACAATAATAATATTCCCGATGATCGGGTGGAGGTGTATGAGCAGTGTGTGGATCTGCTGCTGGATCGCTGGCAGGCCAAACGCACGCCGGGGATTGAACACCTCCACGAGCAGCGCACGCTGCTGGCGCGGCTGGCAATCCCCAATCTGAAGCTGGAGCAACTGCGCGAAGAACTGGATGCACTGGCATTGCTGGCGCAGGAGCAACCCCCCGGCAACGACGGGCGCGGACTGCTAAGCCGGTTTGAGATCACTGGACGGCTCGGCGCATTCTTCGAGCGGTTGGGGGCGGATCAGCCGAATGCCAAAGCCCGCATGTTTGTGGATGGGCTTGTGACCGAGGCGGGGTTGTTGCAATCGCCCGCCGATGATCGCTATGCCTTCCCGCACCTGACGTTTCAGGAGTATCTGGCGGCGTGTGGCTTGGCACGGCGAAAGGATATGAGTACGGCGGCCTACCGCTACTGGACGGGAGCGGATGCCACACGCTGGCGCGAGGTGTTGTTGCTGTTTGCTGGACGGCTACGGCACGCAGGCGGCTCACTGATGGTGGAGCAATACGCCGTGCCGTGGCTAGAGCTGCTGGTGCAAGCGCGACTGGGCGAACAGGCGAAAGCCCCCGTGCAACGGGCCCGCGATACCGCCCTCGCCGTGCTGAGTTATCACGAACTGGGTGGGCGCACGGCACTGGCAACCACGCAGATCGACCGTGAAGCCCGGATCCACACCCCGCTGCGGGCAGCCATCCTTGACCTGCTCACCACACCTGCGAGCGGGGTGGTGCTGAATGACCGCCTGCTTGCCGCCCGCACGCTTGCCACGCTCGGCGACCCGCGCTTCCCCGTCACGCTTGAGCAGTGGCAGGCGGAACTGGCGCAGCGCAGCACCACCTTCGGGCAACCCACCGGCTACTTCTGCTCCATCCCTGCTGGAACCTACGCCGTGGGCGGGTGGGGCGAGGGTGTGCTGAACCAACCCGACCACCCCGCCGTGCCGCACGCGCTGCCGCAGTACTGGATCGCCCGCACCCCGATCACGAACGCGCAGTTCCGGTTGTTTGTCGAAGGCGACGGCTACATGAACAAGGACTACTGGCCCCCCAACGGCTGGAGGTGGCGCATCGAGCGCATCCGCATCGAGCGCATCCGCACCGAGCCGACCTTCTGGGATGAGACGCGCTACACTCAGCCCAACCAGCCCGTGGTGGGGGTGACGTGGTACGACGCGATGGCGTATGCGGCGTGGCTGACGCAGCAGCTTGCAGAGGCACTGCCAGCGGGCTATGGGCTTCGCCTGCCAACCGAAGCGGAGTGGGAAGTGGCGGCTGCCTACGCTAGGCAGGGCAACCGCCGGATGTACCCGTGGGGCGACACGCCGGAGCCGGATGCCGACCACGCGATCTTCGCGGATGCACAGGGCAACAACCTTGGTGCGGCGGCCCCCGTAGGGGTGTGCGTGGCAGGGGCGGCGGCGTGCGGGGCGGCAGACATGGCGGGCAATGTGTTCGAGTGGTGCGCGAGCAGCTTCAAGGGCTACCCGCAGGCGGCGGCAGCCCTCAAAAAAGACGTTACACCTAGTGACAGAGATGTGCCGGTGCGGGGCGGATCTTGGTGGACTGATAATACATATATACTCTGTGGGGCGCGACTCAGGCTTTATCCCAGCTGGTTCGACCTCAACAACCTCGGGGTGCGTGTCGTGTGTGCCCCGTGCTTGCGCGGGGGGTAGGCGGGC
>JAAUTZ010000093.1 GCA_012031225.1 Chloroflexaceae bacterium | reverse complement strand
TTGGAATGCGGGAACGCCTCCCTCGTGCAGCGCGAGACACCCCTTGCTTTTGCCCATTCTGCTGCGGAAAGATGGCGTGCCGTCCAGCACCTGCGGGGGTTGCTCCGCTGCGCTGGCATAGTGGTCGGTGGTAGCCCGGGCTGGACCCCAATCGGCAGCCCGTCTGCGAGCGGAAACCGCAGCAGAATGCGCCAGCGCGCTGGAAAAACTGGCGCGTGACACGGTCCATTTTCTGTACTAGGGCGCATCAGCCCCGGTTTGAGATGGTCTCCCTATAAAGAGTATCGGGGGTGGGTGTAGCATAGTGGGGGCAACAGAAATCTAGAATCGATTTGGTGAGTATAACACTACAAACAACGACTGAAATATGGAAAGGGGTAGCTCCCAAGTGTAGAGCCACCCCAATAATTCATCGGCTAGCGACGTACAAATGGTAAATAGATCCGATTATCCTCTTTAACCAACTCGGTTGTGGCAGTTGGCGTGATACTTGGTGATGGGGTGTTCGTTGGATTTACGGAAGGTGTCACGGTATTCGTCGTCGTTGCTTGCACTTCAGGTGTATCCGTTGATGCAGCCTCAGTTACAGTTGGAGATATACTGGGTGCTGCCAATGTGGCTGTTGATGAAGCCCACGGTTCAGCGGTGGTTGTGACAGTTGCAGTTGCAACTGGCTCGCCTGTGACGGTGCTTGTCGGCGATAAGCCGGGTATGTTGGTCATGGTTGTGGTGGGGGTCGCTGTTGGTAGCGGTGCTGAAATGGCACTATCAGCAAAGATTGGGGCGGGCACACTGTAATTCCCAACACTATCCGCTACTTGTATCCACACCACCCGGCGATCATCGAATGTCCAGCTAACACTGCTTGTGTAGGGCAACGTCACCACTCCTTCTAGCAACAAGGGGTCGTTGCTCAAGCGCACAGTTGCTGGATATACCAGATCATCTGTTGCCGTAATTGTGAGGCTTCGGATGAGTGTATCGCCACTAGCAACCATCACCTCAACAACTGGGGGGGTTGTATCCAATTGATAGGTATCGCTGTACACATCCGAGATATTCCCCGCTAGATCTCGATACTGCACATAGAACGTGGTCGGTATCTGTGCAGCAGGCGAGAGCGGCCATGTAACGGTGGTGGTGTATGGCTCCCATAGTGCATCAGCAAACGTAGGCTCGGTGCTAATGCGAAGTTCGTTGACACCACTCAGATTATCCAATGCTCCGGTGTAAAGGTAGAAGCCCTCCGTATCTGGACCCACAACCTGATACCCAACGGCAACACCGCCAATGGGAGCAAGTGTGTCCAGAATAAAGGTAGTGCTGATAGGATCCGAGACGTTCCCCGCAGTATCGCGGAAACGACCATACACCGTCTGGATACCATTATCACCCTCCAAGGTCCATTGCTTCAGTGCAGAGTATGACTCCCAATTGGTATCGCTGAAGGCAGCGGTGATACTGAATTGCATCTCAGCCAATCCGCTGTTGTCGTCTTGCGCGGTAACATAAAGATCGAGTGTCGGGGTGGAGATGCCCGATGTTTGCAGCACAACCGGCGCGTCGTTGTCGGTGTCCATTCCAATCAGTGGCAAAGATCTGGTATCAGCACCGCTCATACCAAGCCTCTGTGCATCAGGACTGACTGGTACGCTGCTCGTCGCCACACTGTCGCCAATGTTCAGTTCCACTGCAACTGGTGCACTCGAATCGTAAATAATCTCATCAAAATAGACTCCATGCGTACTTCCATCTGCATCTTTGAAAGCGACATAGACATAGCGTGGCAAAACATGTTGCCCTAGTGTCGTTAGTTTCCATGCTATGTTTGTGGTATAGGGTACCCAGTCAACTCCTTGGAAGCCACCATCGTTACTAATCTTCATCTCGATAGCCCGTGGTGCACAGAGTTGCACGGTGACACTGGGACTGCTGGTATAGATCGCTGCGTTGTTGATGCTAATCTGCGGGAACTCGCACGTCGGTACGATCTCAAGGGTGGGGGTAATACCGGGTTGGTTCGGCGGCAATGGCACGGTGGTACTAATCGGCGTGAATGCCGCCAAGAAGCCCGGTCGGTGTAAGAACGTTGGGCTGGAGATCGTCACGGTGTTGTTCGGCAGGGCTGGCTCGCCGAGTGTTCCTTGCATCTGGTAGGCCGTAGATGTCAGGTTTGTTCCACCGCTGCCAGAAGCAACTACACCGTTGATAAGCAGGTAGTCATCGTGACCGGGGATGAAGAGCGGTCGGGCACGATTGCCCGCTTCGTATCCGCCAGAAACAATATATTGCGTGCTAGTGATAGCTCGCGTGTCACTACTCTGACCCAGTGTGCCGCGCCCAGTATAGGTAGTGGAGCTGTAGACCCCCGAACCCGCCGTCACGGTATAGTCGAAGAGGCGGAACTGGTCTGAGCGTGGCTGGCGGCGGTTTACATCTAGATAGACTGTCTGGGAGACCACCTCCGACACTAACCCCATGCTATCCTGAACCTGAATATATACGGGCCACCACTGACGGCTAATGTCGGGGATTAGCCATATGCGCTCATCCAGATATTCCTCCCAGCGCAACCATGTTTGCCCATCGCCGGAGAGCCGCATGGCACTCACCCCACTGCCGGTATCCTGCCCATTGATTGCAAGGGATAAAGCTGTCTGATTGGTCTCGGTCATCCCTTTATTGATAATGAAATCCACGGTGGGCGGCGTGTTGTCATAGCGAAGGACAAAGGCGGTAGTCCAGTCTGTCGCGGGCGTATCCAAATTGTCCACGCTACGCAGGCGCAGGTAGCCAGTGCAGGTTTCTTGCTCGCCGCAGATTGGTGTCTCGGATTGATAGTGGCGCATGGTACTGAAATTGGTGCTAGTGCCATTTGGATCAGTGCCCCAATAGGCATAATACCCCTTGATGCCAGAGCCAGCATCATAGGCTTCAGGCCACGTAAAGTTGGCAGTGCGGACCGTGTTCTGCCATGTGTCGTTGGTGATCCCTGCCGCGTGAGTTGCATTCGTCGGGTTGTTTGGTGCTGTGTTGTCATAGTTGAAGGTGAACAGGTCGCGCCAATTGCTCCAGTTACCCGCAACGTCTTTCACCCGTCCACGTAAGTAGTATCTGCCGGTTCCCACACCACCGGGTAGCGGTATCCATTGTCGTGCCTCGCTTGCCCCAAAGCTGCGCTTGCTATGCAATGTGCGCTGATTGGTTTTCGGGTCAATCAGACCAAATTCAAGTTCGTAGTGCGAAACGCCAGAGGTTACGTCGCTCGATGCCGCCCATGTGAAAGTTGGCGTATTGTGGATCTTTTGCCATACATTGTTGACCACACCGTGGGTTTCGGCAACACCGGTAATGTCTTTCGGCGGAGTACGGTCAATGTTAAAGGTGACTGTCCGCACTCCTTCCTGATTACCGACATTGTCTACGGCACGATACTGCATCGTGTACCGACCATCATTGCCGACTGTGAAATCTGTGGCACTCCCACGCTGCACCTGCCAACTGCCACTGTTGATGCGATATTGTACCTCACGGACATTGGCAGTAGCATTGCGGGTGCCAACATCCTTAGCTTGCAAGCGCACCTCCACGGGTTCTCGATACCACGCGGCTGATACTGACGACTTCCCATTGAAATTGCTGTTTGTTGTGGGAGCAGCAAGATCAACCATCAGCAAGATGGTATGGCGGTCGGTGTCTCTGCTCTTAGCGTTCTGGTTATCATAGGCAGCAAAAGCGACCGAGTTTCGCCCCTCCATTCCGGACTGTGTATGACTCCAGTTATTGGTGCCCTGAGCAGGAATATCGGCGTTACAGGTATCACCCCTACAGTAAAAGTAGACTCGGTTTAGATTGCCATCCGGATCACTGGCGGTTCCCGCAAAGGAGCCAGTAGCAGAATTGCTCCAGATGGTCTGGTTGTTGCTGGTAACTGCCTGCCCGTTCGCCCTGTCGAGCGAGATCGACGGTGGGTTGTTGGGAACCACTCGGAATTTTGTGCCTCTGGGCGGATTCGTACCTGCGCGCTCATACCAGACCGCCCAGTAGAGATCGCGATTATCCCAGTGACTATCGAAGATGTGGGTATAGTGATCGACATTATATAATTTAGGGATCTCTTCAATCGTCACGCCGGGAGCTGTAACATTCTCGTTCGTTGCAAACCGCAATACAATGCGTTGGTTCTTGCATTCGTCGCTAGCTGGCAGTTGCCAGCGAAAATCGACCGAACGGCTGTTAATAGTCGCACCCTGTAGCGGATTAGCAGGCCGAATGTCAGGACAGGCAGCAGGAGGCGCAGCAGTAGGTTGTGGTCCAGCAGTAGGATTGCTGGGAGTCGAGGTGGGGTTGGAGGGTGGTGAGGCATTGTCATCTATTCGCGTGTTTGAAGACGTGTAGTTCCCACCGCTGGCGACATTATTTATGTTTCTCCCATTTATAGTAATACTCTGATTACTTGTTGAGAAATGGAGGTGAGCAGCTGTTCCATAACCGCACTTGGTTTGGTATTGAAATCCATTGCCCTGTCCTGCTGTGCCGTTGTAAAGGATGCCAAGAAATTGGCCACGCTGCACACGCTGCCCGACAAGATCGCTGCGGAAATTCGCTGCGGCTAGGTGGAGATATACTGTTTGATTGCCATCATCATGGGCAATCTTCAAGGTGACTTGATGTCCATCCGGCTGACAAGCATATTCAAGGGTGCCTGCTTCTGCTGCTAGCACGGCCATATCCACGTCGGGATTATTTTTAATCAGAGGCGCAAAATCAATCGCCCGCCAATTATGCCATCCTTGCGTCACTGCCCATGTCTGCCCACTTGTCCACGGAAATCGATAGTCAACATCTGCTAGGTTGGGTGCAAACAGGTATGAAAGATCTGCAAAATCAGACGGGACGAGTCGTGCAAGATCAAGGAATTCATCAGTTCCCTTAATTGCAACATTCCAAGCACCGCCTTTTTGCTGTTGGGCTAACACGTCTATGAATTGGCTCAGGTCTGTCTCTTCCCAGCCTGTTTCAAACACACTGTCCGGAACGATGACAACATAAGCCCATTCATCCTGTTGGCGTATTGCCGATACTGCATATTGACCGATATAACCTTCAGCCTGCATTGTGGCTTGAATGTCATCCTGTAAACTATCCGGAACCGTGCCGTTCCGCTCGAAATTGATGGTTAATGCCCTCCCCACCATCACCAAAGGCAGATACAGCCGGCTCCCCCCATCCGCAAGCGGCGGGGCTAGATCGTCAGTGCCCGATAGAATTGCGGTGTGGCTTAGGCGCAGTGCAGGTGTAAACCAATCCGTCGTCACATCTGACGTTTCCGTGTGCGGGTCGGCAGAAGCAGGGGTAGCACCATCCTGCCCCCACACCGCCACCGGCATGCCCACTGCCCACACCGCCCACACCACCAGCCCGATCCATATCCAGCGTCGTGGTTGCATGGCTCGATCCTTTCTCATAAGATTGCCCCGCACCCCACGAGCACCACCAGCGCGCCTGCTCTTTGATAGAAATGTCTCATTGTAACCTCCAGTGTAGCAGTCTGTTCATTACGCTTACAACTTGACTCAGCGTGATAAACATCAGCGTGCAACGACAATATAGGTATACCCTGTGTGTCCATGAAGCACGCCGGTGCCATCTGCAGCGTAGGCAGCCAGATGGATCGTGTGTGTACCAGGTGACAAATTCACTCTTGTCTGGGTGGCAGCAGTCGCTCTGGTAGCATCTAGGCCTTGCACGACTGCCTGTGTGCCTGATGGCTGGCCGTTGATCAGGATGGTGCCAGCGAGAGCCGAGTTTTCCTTTGTTGTCAAGAAATCGAAACTCGCATTGATCAGGATCGTGGATGGCACATTAACCGTAACAGTTGTGCGTGTACCGGGGATTTCTTGATACTGACGGACACCTTCGGGAAACCTCATCACTGGATCACCGGGAGTTGCCGCTTTGTGTCCCGTCTGCGTCAGCACGCCATCCGCCAGTTTGGCAGTGGTGACGCTGCCATTCGCCAGTTTGGCAGTGGTAATGCTGCCATCCGGGGGCACCAACGTCACATCGCTCCCCAGCTTGGCTTTGGTAACAGCCCCGTTCGCAAGCGCACTGGAGCCTACACTGCCATCCGCCAGTTTGGCTGTAGTGACGCTGCCGTCCGGCACGGTAAGGGCTTGCATCGCAAATGGCACCGTCCCCAACTGCACGCGAGGTGCCATCTCATCGTCATTGCCTACCGTGATACCGAGCCAGAGCGTATCGTGCGCCGTGATCATCGCCACATCAATCGGTTCGAGACTACCGAGCATCACATTGAACAAACCATCGCTGACCTGCACACTGTTGGGTCCAGTCCACTGCTCCGTCCACAGAGGCGTGCCGCCCTGCACTGCCTCATAGAGCCGGAAGGTCATAGGGTAGGAGTTAGTCAGTGGGGTGCCGCTAGCATCGGCGAGCCGCCCTTGATAGGCGATGGTGCCTGTGGAGGTGGGGGTGCTTTGCAGGAGGGGCAAGGCTCCGACGCTGCTGGCACCGAGCAGCAGGGTTGCCACTAGTAGGGTAAATAGGATGTTGCCGGGGGTGGGCACCCAACGCTGCCAGCCACCTGCTAAGCGCGAGAAGTGCGGTAGCGGAATACGGATTTCCGGAATACGAAAGTACTTGCGCGGTTCCATTGAGTTGTTCCCTTCTGTTAAATACTTGAGAATGCAGATACAGAGTATACTGTGTACGACAAACTTAAACGAATAGCTGTAATCAGCAGTGGGTCGTCGCCTGCCCCCCGACCTGCGCGACGTGTGCCCACTGGGGAAAAGTACCATCGAACCAATTGGGTAAGCCCGCTCCCTACCCGCAATGCCGTTACCTTGCCGCTTAGCGGTGGCCCATAGCATAACAGTATCTATGAGCATCCGTAGTACACATCTCTATAAAACCATACGCCTGCATACTATGCAAGGGACAAAAAGCGGTATAATACGGACAATCTTGCAGACAATTGCTCGGACACGTTCGCTTGAAGGTGCAGCAAAGGCATACTTCAGTAACTCTGACGACCGACCAAGGAGACGCATGGACATGACATCTGACCCGCATTTTGGTGAGTGGCTCCAGCGTGTGCGGAAGCAGTACCTGTATCTCACGCAGGAAGAGCTTGCTACCCAACTCAAGTATTCGCGAGATACGATCCACAAGATCGAGACAGGCCGTCGGAGTCCTTCAAAAGAGCTTGCCGAAGCTCTGGCTGATTTGATCGCAATAGACCCATCTGAGCGCGAACAGTTCATCAAATTTGCGCGTGGACATCTCTGCCCTACCACACCACCCGACACATGGCCCCCACCGCCCCACCTGCCCCCGCTCGCCAATACGCCCATGCCGGAGGTGGTGCCCGTTTCCCCAACGGACATACCCCCACCCGTGACGGAGGTCCAGCCCATTCCCCCGACAGGCGTGCTACCACCCACTGCACCTGCCCCTTCCGCTGCCCTACCGACCCAGATGCGCGGGCATACCCTGCGTCGCTCGCGTGTCTTGATCGGTATGGGGCTGTTGCTCATCGTGCTAGTGGTGGGCGTGGTGCTAGCAGAGTGGCAGCAGCCAGCCGTTGACATTGCCCTGCTGCCAACCCAATCGGGCATGGTGCCAGTGGCAGCGGGGATCTTCCTGCTGGGGAGCACGCCGCAAGATATTGAAGAGTACATGCGGCTCTGTCGGGTGTACAATGCCGGCTGTGCGGCTGGCAACTTTGATGATGAACTCCCCCAGCGATCTATCTATCTCGATGCCTTCTGGATTGATGCGTATGAAGTGACGAATGCGCAGTTTGCCGCATTTGTAGCGGCTACGGGCTATACAACGACGGCAGAGCGAGCTGGGCAGAGCGAGGTGCTGCGCGATATGCGCCCCGGCATCGGCACAGAATCGATGGCGGGGGCTTCGTGGCGGCAACCGGAAGGAGCGGGAAGCGATCTGTCCGAGCGCGGCACTGAGCCGGTGACGCATGTCTCGTGGGATGATGCAGCGGCATACTGCGCGTGGCGCGACGCACGACTGCCCACCGAGGCCGAATGGGAAAAGGCAGCGCGAGGCACGCAAGGCAATCGCTTTCCGTGGGGCAATGAGTGGCAGACTGGGCGCACCAACAGCACGATAGAGATTGCCCCTAACATTGCGCCGGTGGGGACATATCCAACCGGCGTAAGCCCGTATGAAGCCCATGATATGCTGGGCAACGTTGCCGAATGGGTTGATGATTGGTATCACCCAGAGTACTATCGAGCGGCACCAGAGCGCAACCCGCACAACACCGATGGGCAGAGTTTGGCCCGCAGTGTGCGGGGCGGCTCGTGGGGCACCCGTGCGGGGTTTCTGCACGCCACATGGCGTAGTCGTGCCGACCATACCACCACCAGCAACCTGCTCGGCTTTCGCTGTGTCCGCTCCCCCTGATCGCCCTAGCCGTCTTGCTCCTCAGTGCTGCCACCTCGCACAGCTCTCACAGGCACCGTAACGAGTGCCCGCAAGGACTCGACCTGCGCGGCAAGCTGTGCCTGCACCTGCACCGCCTGCGTCATCACGAGCTGACCGTGCTTGACGATCTGCTCGCCGGATTTCTTGATCTGATCCAGTGTGCTACTCAGGCAGAGCCGTCGTGATTGAGGGAAAACTGCTGCAACAAGTGCTGGCTGTGGGTGGCGCGGTGCTGCTGGACGTGCTGCTCGAGTTGCGCGAGGATGTGTTCGGCAGTCTGCTGGAGCGAGTTCGTATCCACCCATCCCCCCCTACCACCCGCCACCCTCACGCCCCATCCTGCCAGCCGCGCAGCAGATAGCGTCGCCGTTCGGTCGCATCGAGGACTGTCGCGCAGGTTTCCCAATTGGTGCTGCTGACAGCATCATTGTATTTGAGCTGGAAGGGGTGCTGCTCACTCGCTTCGGCAAGGGTGCGTTGCGCTTCGTCGTCTTTGCCCTCTGCCACCGCAACCCATACATCTTCGAGGACATCTGGGAGCTGCCCGAAGAGGGCGAAGATCGTTGCGAGCCGCTCGGAGAGCAGATGATGCACGCGGTCTTCAACGGAGTCGGCGTACCGCATGTTGTAAATCCAAACCACATCGTGCTGCTGCCCCATGCGCTGGATGCGGCCCTTGCGCTGCTCCAGCCGGGTCGGGTTCCACGGTAGGTCGAGATTGATGAGGCTGCCGAGCCGCTGCAAGTTCAGCCCTTCGCTGGCGGCATCCGTGCCGAGTAACAGGCGCAGCGTGCCCGCCCGCACGGCAGCTTTGACGGCTTCGCGGGATGCGGAAGTAAATGCGCCCGCCTGTATGAAGCCAGTGTGATTACCGCCTGCATAGACCCCGATGCGCTCGGCAGGAAGCTGTGCAGTGAGGAACTGCGCCAACGCATCAATCGTATCATAGTATTGCGAGAAGATGATACAGCCGCGTTCGAGCCAGCCTTCATGCATCAGTAAGTGGTGCGTCAAGGTGTGCTTGGGGTCAGCTTCGGGATACTGTTCCAGCACGTCAATGAAGCTTTGCACCGTGTCTTGTTCTTTCGAGGTCAGGCTGCGATGCCCTTGCACGGCATTGTCTGGCTCCTCGTCGTCGTCGTCCTCGCTCAGGTCAACCACCCCATTCGCGAGCTTGCGGGCCGTCTTCAGCCCAGCGGCGAGCGAGCTACCCACGCGCCGCAACAGCAGCGTGCGGAGGAAGCCGCCGTTGCGCATGGACGCGGAGAGCAACGCACAGAACTGCTCAGCAAGTTGATACGCATCGTGCAGATAGGGCGAGAGGGGCAGGGCTTTGTCATCCAGCTTGACTTCGATGCGGTTGAGGTAGGGGAGATTGGTGGCGGGGTTGATCCGATCCTCAAGTGCGGTGCGGGTGCGGCGAATGATATGGCGGATGAAGGGATTGAAGGTTGCGGGATAGGTAGAGCTGAGCTTCTGCACGCGGTGCTGCACCGATACGTCGAGCTGCGTGTCGCCATCAACTGGGGCGACGGCTTGGTCATCACTCATATTCAGGGCAGAGCGCACCAATTTGATGGTTGTGCTGTCGCTTTCTTCGGCGGCTAAGGGGAGCGGGTTGCGCAGCCATTGCCAGAAATCGTGCCCGTCTGCCCCCCAAGCGGGAGCTGGGGCATTCACCACGCGCAGGGCCTGCTCGGCATTCCGCCACATGCTGCCCTGATCGCCGAGTACATGCTCGCTGTTCGCGGCCAGCACCGCGAGCATGTCCCACGCCTCGATGGGGTGCAGCTGCACCGGCGTGGCGGTGGCCAGCAGCATACTGTGCGTGGTGCGGCTGAGCTTGCGGAGAAACGCGAGCAGGTGGTTGTCATCGGGCGGCTTGCGCTCGGTGCCTTTGCCTAGATTGCGGCGGCGGGCGCGATGGGCTTCATCCACAATGACGCAGGCGTAGCGCAGCTTGAGGAGCTGTTCGCGTACCTCGGCGTTGCGGCTGACTAAGCCCTGCGAGATGATGCCGATCTGGCGCGGGCAGGCACGGAGCGAAGACAGCGCATGCTTCTCGTCGCGCTCGTCAATCCAGTTTTTGCCGTCCCAGTAGGCACTGGGGATGTCCAGCAGGTCGCGCAGTTCGTTGCACCACTGTTCCAGCAAGGTGCGCGGGGCGATGATAAGCACGGGGGCATCGCTGTGCAGGTTCATCAGCAGGGCGGCAACTGCGAGCTGCACGGTTTTGCCCAAGCCGACCATATCAGCGAGGACGAAGCGGGCCCCACCGGCGCGTTGGTGGGCCGTGTAGGCCTGTTCGATGAAGTATTTCTGATGCTCCCACAGCCCAAATTCGCGCCGGAAGACGGGCGTTTCGATCACGGCGGCGGCTGGCTCTGGGGCGGGTGCGGTGCGCCACTGGGCCACGGAGGGGATGACGACCCGGTGGGCGAGCCGCTGGATGTCTTGGATGATGAAGTCGGGCAAGGGCACGGCCGTTGGGTGCGCCCAGAGGTAGTCGAATTCCGCTTGCACCCACTGCACCGCTTCGGGCGTATCATCTTCCCACAGCAGTTCGTAGTTGACATCCCAGCCGCGCCGTGTTTCATTGACGCTGCCCATAAAGGCGATCTGCTGGCCGGCGGCAGTCGTGATGACTCCGGCTTTGCCGTGTTCTAGCCCGAAGCTCTGGTGCGGCAAGACGCGCACATGCAGCTTGCCAGCGTGCAGCAGCTGGTAGAGCTGGGCGAGCTGGGGCTTGCTATCGGTGTAGCGTAGCTCAGGCTGGGAGGCGCACCACTCCTGCCGTAGGGCGTGCTGCGCGGCGTGGGCCGTGCGGACATCGGCGGGGTCGAGATCGGAGTTGCAAACGACGCGGATCGGGCCTTGCACGCTGGCGAGGGCTTCGGCAACGATGGTGAGCAGCGACGAGCGAAAGTAGCCCGCAATGCGATCATAGGCGCGGGCATGCTGGAGCCGCTGCGTGAGGAAGTCGCGGGCGAGGTTGTCGCGCCGTGAGGAGTACCGCCGGATCGTCACAGGCTAGCCTTTGCGTTGTGTTACGTAAGGTCAGGTTATCTTCTTTTTGCGAAGAAGAACACCCAAACCAAAGCAATTCCGATCATCTCCCCGAATGGGAATGGGAAAATCTCTTGGGCAAAGCTGATTGGTATTGCCATAATTGAAAAGACTACGAACAGGACAAATACCAGAAAGTAGACTACGAGTTCCATAACGCTACCCTTTCGGTTGCATACAATAGCATTTCGTTACCAAGACTATAGCACATGTCTTCGATATTTTCCAGAGGGAGATCATTGTACATGTGTTTGCGTTTCCTTTGCATTCCCTTCGTGTTCTTCGTGCCCTTCGTGCCCTTCGTGGTCTGTCACCTGTCACCTGTCACCCGCCACCTGTCACCTCACACATGGTCGTTTTCCAGTGCGCCCGCCAGCACCCATGCTGCTTCGGCATCCGCGCCCCATTCGCTGGCTTGGGTGTCGCGGAGGCTGCCGAGAAACCGGAGCAGTTCGATCAGCAGCTTGCGCTGCTCCCAATAGGTGGGCAGTTCGGTGCGGAGCCATTGCAGGCCTGCGGGCACGCCGCCGCTCTGGGCCACGGCATACACGGCAAAGAGCGCACAGCGCAGCGTGCTGCGCCCAAACCCATCGTCATCCAGATAGCGGTTGGCTAGCTCGGTTGCCGTCTTCAGGCGCACTTCGTTGGCGCGGGTGCTGGCCAGTAGGTGGGTGTACTCTTTGACTCCGAAGCCCCGCGCTAGCTCTTGATAGGCCCCCGCCCGCCGCTCACCTTGACTGCTCAGATCGAGGCCCTTGAGGTAGAAGCGTTCGCTGGCATGCAGCCGCTTCCATGTGGGCTGCTCTAGCCCGCGCGGCACGAGGTAATCCGAGGCGATCCGCACGGCATTGGTGATGACTTTGATGAGCGGCGATTCCTCGCCCTTGCGCCGCTGGCGTTCCAGTTCGCGGGCTACGTCAAGCTCTTCAATCCCGCGATAGCTGGTCAGCACCCGCAACGCGGCGGCATAGGCGGCCAGCTGGTAGTCGGCATCGCCGAAGTTGGGGTCGTCGTTGTCATCGAGGGCCAGCATCGCCTTGAGTTGGGTTTGCACTTCGTCTTCCACCTGCGGGTAGATTTCATCCAGAAAGGCGGTGGCTACGCTCGTCTGCTTTTGCAGCACAAGCAGCACCGTGCCTTGTACGTAGTTGCCCGCCTTGAGGGCCGATTCGGTTTCGGTGGCGATAGACCACGCGGCGATGACGCGCAAGCCTGCCGCCCATAGGATCAGCGTCAGGTCGGCCCAGACGCGGGCATCTTGGTGGGTAAACATGACGATCTGGTAGCCGTTGGTGGGCATGTGCGTGGCCAGCGTGCGGTACGCGGCCACCATGCTCCTGCGAAAGGTGTGCTCTACGCCTTGGATCGCCAGCACGCGCTTGCTGTCGGTGTACCACTGCGGGAACAGGCGCGGCAGCGTGCCTGCATACCACGCAAGGAAGTATTCGGTTAGCTCGTGGTAGTTGATCGCATCGGCATACGGCGGGTCGGTGATCCAGATGTCGCACGTCTCCGTCACGTCGCGCACGTCGCACGTCTGCACCGCATTGCGCTCTGGCGTAGTGATCGGCTCGAAAGGAAGATACCACGCCGTTGACAGGGTGAGCATTCCCCGTGAAGCGTAGTTGAAAAGCGTGTTCAATGCTTGATTGGTAAAAACTCGTTCTACGTTTTCGTTGGCAGATGCAGGATGCCACGTTGATAGACGACTCGTGTAGTTTAACCCTCTACCTAACCCTAGCAGTGAGGCTGTTTTGATAGCAATGGGGTAGTCGCTGGTGTTGATTGCTTCGACGAACAGCCCCAGTAGCAGCAGCTGGCGCGGGGTGAACAGGTGGTGCCAGTACGTCCAGCCCCGCGTGCGGATCAGCTCATCGGTTTTGTCGCCGGGGGTAATCTCACGGCTAGGGATGTAGCCGGCTGCCTGCCACGTGGCGAAGCGTTCGTGCAGCAGCGCAGCGGTGCGGGCTTCGCGGGCAAGGTCATCGGCAGTGG
>JAAUTZ010000004.1:62408-104952 GCA_012031225.1 Chloroflexaceae bacterium | reverse complement strand
GACTGGCTCTGCCGTCGGCGGCACGGCGGTCGGCTCTGCCGTCGGTTCTGGTTCAGCCGTCGGCTCTGCCGTCGGTTCTGGTTCGGCCGTTGGCTCTGGCTCTGCTGTCGGCGGTACGGCGGTTGGCTCCGGCACGGCGGTTGGTTCGGCTGTGGCTCCTGCCACCTGCGCCACATCGGTGGTAGCGGGCGGTGGGGTGGCGGTACTGCACGCGCTGATCAACGCAACGACAAGCCATACGCTGGACAAAGCAAGGTAACGCAACATATGCTAGGGGTTCCTTTCTCACAGGCTAACGATTGATCGTATGCTGCTAGTCTACACGAGCCTGCGGCGCGGGTTCTGTAGAGTCTTCTACATACGCTTATCCATTTGGGGCGCAGGGCGGTGGCAAGGCGGGGTTCGGTGCGGGCCGCAAAGCGGTGGTGGTGGGGAGCCACCCGCCGCTACGGCCCTAGCCGCAGTGCATATAGCCGCCCGCTCTGCGTGGGAATGTAGAGCATCCGCTGCTCGCTGGTCTCAGCGAGCAGCGGCGTGCTGCTCAGTGTACTGCGTAGCAGCAGCCACCGCGCCTGCCTGCCATCCGGCTGCACTGCTAGCAGGCGATCATCGGCGGTGCCGATATACAGCGTGCCATCACGGGCTTGGATCGGTGCCGCTGTAAGGCGACTGCCTGCCGCATACTGCCACACGATCTGCCCATCCTGCCGCGTTAGGGCGGTGAGTGTGCCGCGCTGATCGGCAATGTAGAGACGGTTGTCACGCCCGATCAGGGGGGGGTGTTCAACCGGTGTAGCAAGCTGCGTCTGCCATTGGATGCGCCCCTGCTGATCTACCGCGATGATTGATCCGGCAACTGTGGCCACATAGACGGTACCATTACGATCAATGACAGGAGCAGCCCATAGCTCGCCCTCAAGCTGCACCTGCCAGCGCACACGGCGCGGCGTAGCCTGCTCGCGTGCAAAGGCGTACAGCTTACCCGCTGCCGCCCCAATCACGAGGCTGCCATCGGGGGCTTGGGCGAGCGGGGTGGTATCGCTGCGGAGGAAGTAGGCCCACTGCCTGCGCCCATTGCTGGTGTACACCTGCACCTCGCCTGTGCTATCCACCACTGCCACGTCGTCGCTTGCGGCGTGATAGTGGGGGTTGCCGAGAACTGGGCTACGCAGGCGCACTGTCCAGCGGGGCAGGCCCGCCGCATCGAGGGCCGTGAGCAGGCTGCCCGAATCGCCGACATACCAGCCCCCATCGCTGCCGCGTGCTGGTGCGCCCGTGATTGTGCCCGGCGCATCGAAGGCGTGCTGGAGCCGCCCTTCTGGGTGGAGCAGATACAGCGTACCCGGCGCAGCTACTACCGCGAGCGTGCGGGTGATCGAGGCGGTGGCTCCATCGCGCAAATAGTGGATTGCGCCGCGTGTCGGAAATGTCCACGCATGCTGGGCGGGCAGATCTGGCGCAAGCACAAGCGGGCGGTCGGCTTCGCGCAGGGCGGGCACGCTGTTTTGCAGGGCAATAAATGCTGGCCGCACTCCCCAATCGGGGGCAAGGATGCTGTAGGTCGTCTTCTCATCATCGGGCGTGCTAATGACACTGAAGTTTAGGTTCCACACAAACACGCCCGATAGCCACGCATAGCGTTGACGTAGCTGCCACAGCGCATCCACAAGGTAGGTCGCCTGTTCCTGTTCGCTCACGGGCGGTGGCGCACCCGTTGCCGTTGTGACGGTCCAGCCGTACTCAGTCAGCCAGACTTGACGCGGGTCGCGGTAGCGTTCCATAATTGCCCGCGTGCGTTCGATGTGGCGGAAGTAGGTATGCGACAAGTCGGCATCCTGCCATAGATCGGTGGGGCGGTGGTTGCCCGCGCCGGTATGCACACCGACAATATCGGCAGCCCGGAGGAATGCGCCATTGTCGAGTTGGTAGAGCTGCTCGAAGTAGGGCAGATCCTCGCGGGCAACGGCCGGATCGGGATTGTGGGTGGCTGCAAGGGCCGCCGACACAACAAGCGCACAGGGGTCAGCCGCTTTGATTGCTTGGTAGCCTGCCTGCAACACCGCGAGGTAGTGCGCCGGATCAGCCGGTGTGCCGCCGCCTTCGTGGGCGAGGTTCGGCTCATTCCAAATTTGGTAGGCGGCAACCCGCCCGCGATAGCGGCTGGCGAGCAATCCGGCAAAGCGGGCGAAGTCTTGCGGGTCGTCGGGTAAGCCATCGTGTCCGGTAGCGGTTGCCCACGGTGGCGCACGCACGATACTGAGCAGGAGGTGCGTGTCGTTGGCGCGTGCCGCACTGACAATCTGGTCCAGCGGGCGCCAGACAAACTGTTCGCGTTCGCCTTCTAGATCGCGCCAGTGGATCTGTTGGCGGACCCACGTAAAGCCGCCGATGCGGGTGAGGGCGAGAACCCGCGTGCGATCCGTAGCGAATAGGAACGCATTGATGCCATATTGCACACTGGTAAGCTGGGGCGGGAACGGCTGCTGGGCGAAACATTCGCCCGTGAGCGGCGCAACGAGTGGCGCGGGTGTGCCCCGATACCACGGCGATTCGGTAGGGTAGGGGGTGGCTTCCGGCAGCGGCGTAGCAAGCTGCACCGGCAATGTGGGCCCGGGCGGGGTGGGGCGGGGTGCTGGTGGGGTAGCCGGCTGGAGCGCACAGCTTGCGAGCAGCAGCAGGGCGAGGATCAGCAGCAGGGTGTTACGGTTCATAGGGGTAAGTATAGCACGGGGGCCGGTGGCGGGTTTGGTAGAAGGATGAGAAAACCATCAGTAGCATCAGTAGCACCGTGCCCTTGCCACGCTGCTACATCCGTACATCCATATTCGCGTGCCTTCGGCGTGGTTGCGTTGGGTGCATCTTCTTGAATAATGCTAGCCCCTGCTAGCCCCTAGTCTATACTGCGCTCAGGGGCTTTGTGGAGGGCGGCGGCAATGCCCGCTTTCAGGCTGCCGCGAGTGATGATGCCGTCCAGATCCACCCCTAGATGCACGAGCGTCTGCGCGATCTGGGGCTGAATGCCAGTAAGCATCACCTGTGCGCCCAGCAAGCGCACCGCCTGCGCCGCTTGGATGAATGCCTGCGCCACTTGCGTATCCACCACCTGCACCCCCGTAATATCGAGGATGGCTAATTCAGCACTATGCTGAGCAACCCCTTCGAGCAGTGTCTCCATCACCTGCTGGGCGCGGTTGCTATCAATCGCGCCGATCAGGGGCATAATCACCACCCGCTCGGAGATTGGGATCAGTGGGGTCGAGAGTTCACGCAGGGCGTACCGTTGGGCCTCGATCAGCTGCTGCTGCAAGGCTTCGCGCTCGGCTTCCTGTTGCCGTTGGGTAGTGACATCGCGCAGCAGATTGGCCACCTTGATCGGCTGGCCCTGCTCATCCCGCACCGCGAAGACGCTCTGTTGGGCCACCCAATGGCTACCATTGGGGCGCGTCAATTCGATCTCATTAAGCCATTCGCCCTGCATCACGGCATGCGGAAAGACCTCTTGGTAGATAATCTCGCGCACCTCAGATGGATACAGATCTGCTACACGTTGTCCGACGGGATCACCGTGTTGTTCAAACATCGTTCTGTACGCCGGATTGACATACGTCAGCGTCCCGTCGAGATCGGCCATAGCGACCCCATCGAGGGCGTTGTCGGCAAGGGCTTTGAACACCTGCAGCTCGGCTTCCTGTTGTTTGCGCTCGGTAATATCGGTGAAGGTTCCGATTACGCGCAGGGGTTGCCCCTCTGGGCTACGCCGCACCACTTTGCCGCGATCAAGCACCCATTTCCACGCCCCATCTTTGGTGCGTAGGCGTAACTCGGCTTCATACGATGCCGCTTGGCCCATCAGATGGGCCTGCAAGCTAGCCATTGTATGGGCTTTATCATCGGGGTGAATCAATGACTCCCATGTACTCACATCGTCCACCACCTCATCAGCGGTGTAGCCAAGTGCAGCAAGCCAGCGGGGGCTATAATACACATAGTCCGTCATTATGTCCCAATCCCATAAGCCATCCCGCGTGATCTCGATCACCTCAAAGTAGCGTTCGGCATCATCCGGTGCGAGGCGGGCACTATTCCTCAACGCGGAATCGAGGTCAGCAACGCGCTGCTCTAGCTCGGTATTGAGTTGTGACAGGTCCTGCTCGGCTTGCTTACGGGCGGTGATATTCTCAAACATCACCACAACGTGTTGCTCTGGCAGGGGCACCGCATGCACATCAAACGTACTGCTAATCACCCGTTCGTTGCCATAGATGCTTTCAGTTCTGAAGGGTGTGCCAGTGCGGATGACCTGTGCATAGGCTTGCGGAAGGCCCTGCTCACGCAAGCCCGGAAATTCTCATCGAGCGTTTTGCCGATAATTTCGGCTGGAACAACGTTTGTCAGTGCTTCAACGATAGGGTTAGCGGCAACCATTCGCAGGCTCCGATCATTGTTGCTATCCTCCAGCTTATACACAAACATCCCAACTGGCGAACAGGCAAAGAGTGCCTGATATAGGGCTAGCTCCTGTTCGAGTTGGATAACTTTCTGCCGCAGCTGGTCAAGTTCCGGTTGTTCCGCACCCATTACACTTCCCCCTTCATGGGATAATTTGATCATGATTGTAGTAAAATAATGCCTATTTGGGCATATTCATCAGGGTGCATAAACGAATTTCGCATACGCACATTATATGTTATCATTGTTATGTCAGCACGGTTACTGATTGGAAGGCGAGGCAATGTCATGTGCTGGAATTAGACTTGAATATTAGACCGTTCTTTGCAAGTATACCAGAAAGTCTACGGTTCTGGTGTAGCTAGCGCGAGCCTGCGCCTATATAAACGCGGCGGTGCTTTGGAATAGGTTCCCTCCTGCCCCCCGCACAGCTGATGCAGAACAATACAGGGTATACTATAGGGTGTGCAAACATCAGCTACCATCGGTGCATGGCTCTTGCTTAGTGCCATTGCTGCGATCAGTGGACTTGGCTTCGCGTGGCTCGGTGTGCCCGCCGCGTGGTTCCTTGGCCCCATGATGGGGGTGGGGCTGTGGGTCGCGTGGCAGCCGCGCCAGATGGCCCTCGCGAGTTGGCTTTACACCATTGCCCAAGCCCTCGTCGGAGGGGCGATGAGCACCGCGATCACGCCAGCAGCTTTGACGGTGCTGCTCGAAAGCTGGTTCCCCATCCTGCTGATCATCCTGCTGCTCAACCTTGCGAGTGTTGGAGCCGGATTGTTCCTCGCTCGCACCACCGAACTCGATCTTGTTACGGCGGTGCTCGGCACCCAGCCGGGCGGCGCACCCGGCATGGTTGCGCTGAGCGAGGCACTCGGAGCCGATAGCCGCCTTGTCGCGCTGATGCAATCGCTCCGCATTATGCTGGTGCTGGGCACACTCACGCTGGTAACGTTGCTGGTTGCGCCTGCCGCCGCGCTGCCCTCACCGGTGCTCCTGCCGAGCGCAGCAGCTGGGTGGAACTGGATTGCCATCGGGATCAGCACGGCAATCATTGGGATTGGCGGCTGGCTAGGGGTGCGCTTGCACCTGCCTGCGGGCGTGCTCATTGGGCCGGCGATCTTGGGCATGCTGGCTGGGCTAGCCGGATTGCCGCACCCCGCCCCGCCGCCGTTGCTGCTGACGCTGGCGTATGCCTTGATCGGCGTGCAAATTGGGCTACAGTTCGATCTGCCCGCGCTGCATACCGCCCGCCGCATCTTGCTACCATTTACGCTCAGCACGCTACTCCTGATGGGCGTGGCGGCAGGGGCAGGAGCCGTGCTTGCCTACCGCACCGATGGCGATCTGTTTAGTGGCTACCTTGCCACCACCCCCGGTGGCTTGAACGTGGTGACAATCATTGCCCTTGAGAGCAATGCCAATGTTGCGTTGATCCTCACGCTCAGCCTCCTGCGCTTCATCAGCATCGTGCTGCTTAGCCCCTACCTGATCCGCTGGCTCCAACACATACTCCCGCCACCTGCGCCGGTGCCGCCCACGCTGCTGGAGTAGCTCCTTTGAAGCGGTGTTGACCAGTTGGGCAAAGCCTGTTAGACTCGTGTTAGTCCCATAGGGCTAAACGTGGTTGCCCAAATAAGGAGTGCCCGAACGTATGCCAACTCGAATCGAAATCTCCCGCAATACGTGGTTTGCCCTGTTCACGCTTGGCTTGGCGTTCGGGGTGACATACACCTTCAGCTCGATCATTGTCAGCATCACCGTGTTGTTGCTGCTCTCCGCGCTCTTGGCATTACTGATCAACCCATTAGCCAATTGGCTAGAGCAGCGCGGCATCAAGCGCGGCGTGACAGTTGGGGGGGTGTTGCTAATCGTTGTCGTAGCTGCCGCAGTCATGCTATTGATTATTGCTCCCATCGTCTACAATAGTCTGATTATCCTCTACAACAATCTGGTAGGTATGCAAGCCTTCTTTGCCCCGTTCCTGCCCGATCTGACGACCTATGATGGCAGTATCACGAGTATCGTCTCCAACTCGCTCGCCTATCTTGGTGGTGCGGTGGGCGGCGTGTTAGGGCAGGTCGGGGCAACCCTCTTTATGCTGTTTGTCATGGTTGTGTTGGTGTTTGCATTGGTTGCCGAGCCGAGCTTCAGTCGGGGCTTGCTCGATCTGTTCGTGCCCGTGCAGTATCATGCCCGCCTCATCCATCTGACTGACAGTGTCAGCAGCGGCTTGGCCCGTTGGTTCGTAGCTCAAGTTGCGATCAGCTTTTACTACATTGTGTGCTACGGGATCATCAATCTCATATTGGGTATTCCCTTCGCACTCACGATTGCAGTGATTGGCGGCGTGTTAGAGTTCATCCCCTACCTAGGCGGCATCGTCGGGATGGCATTGTCGGTGCTGGCAGCCCTCAGTGCGGGCATGGGCTGGACGACGATCCTATGGTTGGTGATCCTCGAAACCATTGTTGGGGCGGTGGCCGTATACTTCGTTGCGCCCTACTTCTTCGCGCGGGCGATCAAGGTGCAGCCCGCCCTCGTGCTGCTGGGGCTATTCGTGGGCGGGCAGGTCGGCGGCTTTCTGGCGGCCCTGCTCACCGTGCCGATCATCACGGTGATTGTGGTGCTTGTGCGCGAAATCCGTACAGATCCCGCAGATACTGAGGTGATTGAAGCCGCAAATGGTGGGCACTCTGACGTTGCGCTGATGCCCGAAGCATCCGGCCCAAGCTATCCCCGTTCGGGGCTGTAAGGACGCACGCATGCTGTTGCCCAAGCAGCTCTTGCACATCCCGCTCTGGCTGCTGCTCCTTGGCGCACTGCTGCTAGGGCTAGGCCTGACCGCACGCGGCTATGGCCAGACAGTGCAGCAGGCAGGCGTAGTCGTGGTATCCGGTGATGGCACCGTCACGACGCGCTGTGTCAGTTTTACGACTGAGACGATCAGGGCGATTGACCTGCTGCGTCAGTCCGAGTTGGCACTGGAAACACAGAATGATCCGGGCTTAGGCGAGTTTGTATGCAAGATTGGCCAAGAGGGCTGCCCTGCCGATAACTGCGCGTGTGCCTATCCGCCCACCTATTGGCGCTACTGGCTGAAGAATGCCGACGCGCAGCAGTGGCAATTTTCGGGGCTGGGTGCAAGCAGCCGCACCCTGCGGGCGGGTGATGTAGATGGCTGGGTGTGGAGTGATACAAATGTTGCCCCGCCCGTGATCGCCTTCGCCGACATCTGCCCGAACGCGGAGTTGCCAACTGCAACCGTAGCGCCGGCGGCTACGCCGATTGGCACGCCGACGGCTACGCCTACCGTCGCCCCTGCGCCGCGTATGGATCGGGCATATCTGCCGTTGGTGGTACGCTGACGGCAGCCCAAGACCCTGAACGAGGAGACCCTGTGCGAACGAGCATCTGGCTGGTGCGCCATGTGCAAACCGAATATAACCGCGAGCAACGCTACCAAAGCCACAGCAATAGCCCAATTACCGCCTATGGCATACGCCAGCAAGCGGCCCTCGCGCATCGCTTGCGGCGCATCCCGTTTACGCTGGCCCTGACCACCGCCACCGAGCGCACGCAGGCAACTGCTGCCGCCATCCTTGCCAATCGCCAAGCGCCCGTCCCAACCCTGATTGACCCGGCGTGGGCCGAGAGCGCACACGGCACATGGGAAGGGCTGACCTACCGCGAGGTGCTGCAACGCTACCCCACCGAAGCCCACCAGCGTTTTGCGGATGCGCTGCACGGACGCGCCAGCGGGGGCGAGTCGTTGGCGGATGTGGCGGCGCGGGTGCAGCAGGGCTGGCTCGCTTTATTGCGTGAGCATGCGGGTGGGCGCATCTTAATTGTCACCCACGCTACACCGATCCGCATTGTGCTGAGCAGTCTGACGGGAATGCCGCTTCCCCAGCATTGGCAGTGGCGCATAGATTTAGCAAGCATCACGGCGATTGATGTGTATGCAAGTAGCCCGATCATCCGTGTTGTGAATGAGGTTCCCCGTTTGTTATGACCAACCCTACCCCAGATCCGATCCGCGCTTGTGCGGCTCAGATCGCCCCGGCTGATGGGCCTGCAATGATTGCGGTGCAGCAGCGGCTCGATCATTTGACCAAGCCGCAAGGCAGCTTGGGGCAACTCGAACACCTCCTCGTGCGCTTGGCGGGGAGTACAGCCCACGCGCTGCCACAGGTGCAGCAGCCCGTGATCCTGCTGTGTGCCGCCGATCACGGCATTGCGGTGGCTGGCGTGAGTGCCTACCCGCAAGCTGTAACGGCCCAAATGGTGCTGAACTTTCTGGCGGGCGGGGCGGCGATCAGTGTCTTGGCGCACGCAACCAATACCCGCCTGATCGTGGTGGATGCGGGTGTCGTCGGTGATCTGCCCGATCACCCCGATCTGCATCGCCTGCATATTCGGCGGGGCACAGCCAACCTCGCCGCTGAGCCAGCCATGACGTTGGCTGAAGCGCATGCCGCCGTGCTAGCCGGGATGACCCTAGCGCAGGCGGCCCACGCAGACGGTATGGACATGCTGCTGGTGGGCGAGATGGGCATTGGCAACACCACTGCCGCCGCCACCCTGACAAGTGCGCTCACGGGCGCACCCCCCACCCAGACTGTCGGGCGTGGCACGGGCATAGATGCAGCGCGGCTCGCTCACAAGCAGGCATTGGTGGCGCAGGCATTGCGGCGCGTGGGGCTGGGCGATGGGCAACGCTGGGACGGCGATGCACTGCTGTTGCTGGCAGAAGTGGGTGGGCTGGAACTGGCGGTGCTTGTGGGGGCAATGCTCGCGGCAGCCGCGCAACGCATCCCAATCCTGCTGGATGGCTACATCACCACTGCCGCCGCCCTCGTTGCGGCGCGGCTGGCTCCGCAGCTGCCCGCGCACCTGATCGCCGCGCACTGCTCGGCAGAGCCGGGCCACGCACTGGCCCTCGCCGAGCTAGGGCTAACTGGGGACAATGCCGCCGCCCCACTCTTGCAGCTGGAGCTACGGCTGGGCGAAGGCAGCGGTGCGGCACTTGCGCTGCCTCTGATCCAGCACACGCTACGCCTGCTGCACACGATGGCCACCTTTGAGGCGGCGGGAGTAAGCACTGCATGAGCAATCTCTTGAGCCTGTTTGAGGCGATCCGGTTTCTCACGATCATCCCGATCCCGTTTCTGCCCATGATGGACGAGAAAAGCATCCCGCGCTCAATCCCGTGGTTCCCCATCGTCGGGCTAATCATCGGCGTGGTGCTGTTGCCGCTGGGCGTTGTGGCGGGCTGGCTCTGGGGCGATCTGGGGCGGGCGGCGGTGCTGGTGGTGGCGTGGGCGGTGTTGACGGGAGGGCTGCACCTCGACGGGCTGAGCGATACCTTTGATGGCGTGTGGAGCTGGCGACCGCGTGAGCGCAAGCTGGAGATTATGCAGGATAGCCGGATTGGGGCGATGGGCACGCTCGCACTGGTTGCGGTGCTGCTGCTCAAATTCGTGTGGCTCGCAGGCGCGGGCGAGCAATGGTGGCAGGCGGTGTTGCTTGCGCCGCTGTGGGGCCGCTGGGCCGATAGCTACGGCATTCACTGGTTCCCGCCGGCCCGCGAGGGCGGGCTGGGGCGCACTTTCCAAGCCGAACTTCAGCCGCGCCACTTCATCATCACCACCGCCGCTACAGTCGCCTGCGCCCTCCTGATCGGGGGCGGGGTTGCGTTGCTTGCAGGCGGGCTAGTGTGGCTGGTGACGTGGTGGCTCGCGCGCTGGTGGACCCGCGATCTGGGTGGGCTGACCGGCGATACCTACGGCGCACTGTGCGAGATCGGCGAGGTAGTGGTGCTGGCAACCCTTGCGGCGGCAGTGGTGGTGCGGTGATAGGGGCTAATGATGAAGGGTGCAAAGGGAGCCAAGCAAGGGCAGCAGCGGTGTCTATCACCCGCGCCCAATCTGCCGTCTCGTACCCGATAGCTGATACCTAGCCCGCGCTACCGCGCACCTGCTACCGCCCTGCAATCACTTGCACCTGCACCTGTTCCAGCACATCCAGCAGCGGCGCAGGGAATAGCCCCAGCACGAGTACCAACACCGCCGATACAACCAGACTTGCCATCATCCAGCGCGGGGCGGGCATCGGCGTGGAAATATCAGGGGGCATCATGAAGACTGCCCGCAACAGGCGCAGGTAGTAGTAGAGTGCGGGAATTGTGCTGATCAGAGCGATCACCACCAACCAGATTGCATTGGCTTGCCACACCGCCAGCATAATGTAGAACTTGGCGAAGAAGCCAGCTAAAGGCGGAATACCCGCCAGCGCAAACACAAACACCGTGAACAGGGCCGCCAAGCCGAGATTGCGCTGGGCCAAGCCATTCAACGCGGTGATCTCATCGCTGCCCGTATCTTGGGCAACGATGGCGATAACCCCGAATGCGCCGATATTCATCACGGCGTATACCACGAGATAGTAGAGCAGGGCCACCACGCCGTTTAGCCGATCTGTGCTGAACGGGGCGGCTTGGGCAATCACGCCCATCAGCAGGAAGCCGGCGTGGGCAATGCCCGAATAGGCTAGCAGGCGTTTGGCGTTGGTCTGGGGGAGCGCGGCAAGATTGGCGATAATTAGCGTCAGGGCGGCGAGCAGTGCGAGCATTCCGGTCCAGCCGCCAAACTCATCGAAGACGGGGATTGGGTTGCCAACCACGTTGGGGAAAACGGTATCCAGTACGCGCAGCAGCAGGAAGAAGCCCGCCGCTTTCGAGGCGGTCGAGATGAAAGCCGTCATGGTGGTGGGCGCACCTTGATACACGTCGGGCGACCAGCCGTGAAACGGCACGATGGCGATTTTGTAGCCGATGCCTGCGATCATAAACAGCATGCCAATCAGCAAGATCGGGGCTGGCTCACCGGCTTGGGCGATCAGTTCGCGCAAGGTATCAAAGCTGGTAATCACGCTCGTGGGGAGGGCCGTCAGATCAGCAGCTACGGCAGTAGATGACGCATAGCCATAGACGAAGCTCATGCCATAGAGCAGGAGCGCAGATGAGAATGCGCCATACAGGAAATACTTCATGCCCGCCTCTACCGATTGGCGGTCATTGCGGAAGTAGCCTGCTAATACATAGAGCGGGATCGAAGTCAGCTCAATGGCCAGAAACAGCATGATTAGCTCAGTTGCGCCGGCCATCAGGCACATCCCCAACGTGGACAGCACCAGCAGACTGTAGAACTCGCCGGGATTGCGGAGTGGCGGGTTGTCATATGTGAGGAGCACAATGAGGAACGCCGCCCCAGTAAACAGCAGCCGCCCGATGATCGTGAGGTGATCGGTGGCAAACATATCCATCACAGGTAGGGGCACGTTGCTACCACGCGGAATGCCGGACTGCAAGTTGCGGAGCAGGTTGGTGAAGTAGTTGCTATCGGCAGTATCCGGCACGGTGTAGAGGTAGCCACTCTGGAGGAGCGTGATGGCAAAGATCATGCCTAGCCCCAATGCCGCCAGCGATGCTGATGCGCGGTGGCGTTCGAGTGCAGCCTGCTCGTCAGCGGCCCAACGTTCGAAGACATCTGAGCCGAGAATGAGCAGAGCCAGTACCAGCAGCAGAATCTCCGGCAGAATACGTGGAATGTCGGTTAAAAGAAAGCTCATTACCAGCCTACCCCCTGCAACTGCTGCGCGATGGGGCGTACCCCTGCGGCAATCATATCGGTCAGGATGCCGGGCGCGAAGCCCACGCCAATCAGCACGGCGGCGAGGATCAGTGCGCCAGTGATCTCTTGCCATGTGAGTGGCGGCAGATCATGCAGGTGCGGGCTATCCACATCGGCATAGAAGACGCGGTAGATCGCGTGCAACACATACGCCGCTGTGACTGGGATCGAGATGACGGCAATGATTGCCAGCAACGGGTAGCGTTCCCACACCCCAATGAAGATTGTGAACTCGGCCCAGAAGCCAGCCAAGCCGGGCATGCCCATGCCTGACAATCCGGCAATGATGAACATCACCGCTGCGAAAGGCATCACCCGCCCCAAGCCGCCCAGTTCACCGAGCTGGCGCGTGTGCGTGCGCTCGTAGACCATCCGCCCCACCACCGAGAAGAACAGCGCGGTCATGATCCCGTGCGCGAACATCTGCAACACCGCGCCAGTCAGGGCGATCTGCGTGCCTGCGGCGAGAGCCATCATGACTAGCCCCATATGGCTTACGGAAGAATAGCCGATCATAAATTTTGCATCGCGCTGCACCATTGCAATCGTTGCACCATAGACCACATTGAAGATCGTCAGGATCGCAATTGCGGGGAGCCACTCGGCGGCCCCGTGCGGCATCAGCCACAGCGCAATCCGTAGGCAGGCATACGCACCGAGCTTCATCAAGACCCCTGCGTGCAGCATCGAGACGGCAGTCGGCGCGGCGACGTGGCCCGTCGGCGACCACGTATGGAAGGGGAACATGCCGGCCAGCACCGCAAAGCCAATGAACAGCGGCAGGAAAAAGAGCACCTGATACTGCTGCTCGAAGTTGACGTTGGCGGCAAGGCGCGGGATGTCGAAGGTGCGTAGCCCGCTGCCGAAATAGATCGCCAGCATGCCGATCAGAGCGAGCGCACTACCTGCCATCAAGAACAGGGTCAGCTTCATTGCGCCGTATTCGCGGCGGGTGCTGCCCCATACGCCAATGAGCAGGTACATCGGCAGTACCGCGAGTTCATAGAACACAAACAGCAGGAATAAATCAAGGGCAACGAATACGCCATACACGCCAGCCGTAAGCAGCAGCAGCAGAATCCAGTATTCTTTGATGCGCTGCGCGATGTTCCAACTCATCAGCGCACCCGTGAAGATCACCAGCCCATTCAGCAATAGCAGGGGCACGGTGATCCCATCTACACCGAGATAGTAGGCAATCCCCAGCTGCGGAATCCACGCCAGCTGCTCGACAAATTGGAAACCGGATTGCCCCTGATCGTATGCCAGAAACACCAACACCGACAACACGAGCGAGAGCAATGCAAAGCCCGTCCCGATCACGCGGATCAGGGTGGCACGGCTAGCGGGCACGACAGCAATCAGGGCGACAGGCAGCACCATACTCAGCCAGATCAGGCTCAGGATTGGTATGGTGGGTGGCAGAGTCAGCATATTCATGGTTATGCGTCCGGGTCTATGCCCGCTTCGCGCAACAGCGTAGCAAGGCGTTCGGCACGTTCATACTCACGGTTGGCGCGGGCAGCTTCCTGCTCGGCGCGTTCGCGTTCGGCGACAGCGCGGGCAGCTTCCTGCTCGGCGCGTTCTTCGCCGGTGGGCAGCATCTCCCCACCTAGCTCCCACCAGCGCAGCCACATCACATCCTTGCTGAGGTAAGAGCCGCGCCACAGCCCTAGCTCAACCTGCATTTCCGGGATCGGGTAGCGGTCCTGTTCGTTGGGTAGGATGGGGATGTACTCATTGCCTTCGAGAACGTAGACATCAAGGATAGCGCGGCGAGCATCAAAAATACCGTAATAGCGTACACCAATGTTTTCATAGACCCATAGCTTCCCTTTGAGGGGGGTGCGGCTGCGCTCTTTGCGCCCCGTGCCGCGCGAGATGAATTCGAGGACAATCAAGGGGAGGGTGCGATCATGCCACAGCACATACGAACGGCGCGGCTGCTCGTTGTAGTCCTGCGGGACATTGGGCACATAGAACCAGTCGGGTGCGATTGCGCCACGCACGGGCGTATCCGAGCGGGCGGTAGTCAAGTCCCAGTAGATGCCGCTATTCTGCCCAATCATAAACTTGCCGTCGGGGTGGAGTTGCTCAAGCCACGGGCGAATAGATGTGGTGAGCAGGATGGACTGCGGATGTTCTTGGAAATTTTCCACAATTTCACCATCGCTATCGGGAAGATCATCTTGGGTCGGCATAGAGAACAATCCTGTGACCGGCGGAGGCGGTAGCGGTTGACCTGACGCGGGGTGCGGTGCGCTCGGCGGCGCATACGGCTCAGGCGGGGTTGTGGGCGGGGTAGTTCCGCCGGTAACGCCGCTCGCGCCCGACAGTTCATCCTGATCGGGCATGCGGAACAGTTCGGTGACAGGTGGGGTGGGGGTAGGTTTGCTCGACATACGCGCCTCTCTCCGTATGGGTGCGTGAATAGATGTATTGCTGACTGGTTCGGTTGTTGGTTGGTTGTCTGCTTTCATCGGCATGATACCATCTTCATCCAACGCGGGCTAAGCGAGCAGCCGATCAAAAATCTGCACCACCTGCGTGGCGACGGTGTTCGAGAGCGATAGCAACGGAGCCGGATAGATCCCCAAGAGTAGCAACAGAGCTAACAACGGCGCAATGATGCCCAACTCGCCGGGGGTGAGGTCGCTGGTGTTGCGTAGGTTGGGGTTGAGTTCGCCGAAGAAGATCTGCTGCTGCATGAGCAGCAAGCCTAATGCCGTAACCACTAAGCCGATAGTGGCACAGAGGGTGAAGAGGGGCAGGGTTGCCCACGCCCCCCGAAAGATGAAAAACTCGCCGACAAAGCCAGCTAGACCCGGCAAGCCGAGATTGGCAAACATCGTTGCGCCGAACACGCCCGCAAACACGGGCGCAGCCGTGCGTAGCCCGCCATAATCGCCGAGGCGATAGCTGCCCCCGCGCTGCATCAGCCATGCCGCCAAGAGGAACAGGGCCCCTGTAGACAAGCCGTGCGCGACCATTTGCATGACTGCACCATTCAGGGCAATCGTGCGGCTCGTTTGCAGGGCCGCTTCACTCAGTTGCGTGCCTGCGCCACTTGCGGCGGCAGCGGCAATCGCCAGCATTACGTAGCCCATGTGGTTGATCGAGGTGTAGCCAATCAGTCGTTTGATGTCGCCGCCAGCTTGGGCAAGGGCCCCGCCTGCCCCAGCCACAATGCCAATCAGGGCGAGGGCGGCCATCACCGGGGCAAAGTATTGTGCGGCATCGGGAACCATTGGCAGGAGCAGGCGCAGCATCCCATACGCACCCATCTTGCTCATCACGGCGGCGAGCAGGATTGACGCGGCGGTTGGGGCTTCGCTGTAGGCGGCGGGCAGCCAGATGTGTAGGGGCCAGACACCGAGCTTGATTGCAAAGGCAATGAAGATGGCCCAGAAGGCAATCCCCGTGTAGATCAGTGGGTCTGTGCCTAGCATTGCCGTTATGCCGAGCTGGGCAGCGTAGGCACTGAACATCTCGCTCAGCGTCAGGTCGGCTCCGGCAACGGGCAAGCCGCTCCCAAGCCGCCCTAGTGCGATCAGGTCGAAGGTGGGGAAGCCCCCCGCTTTGGTGGCGAGATAGATGAACTGGAAGAGCAGCAGCAAGCCGAGCGAACCGGCCATTGTGTAAATGAAGAAGATCACCGCAGCGTGGCGGCGGCGGCTGAAGGGGTCGTCGTCGCTGCTAGCTTCGCGGGTGGATTCGCCGTTGGCGCGTTTGCTTTCGAGGTTGCTACGCCCCCACATCAGGATCAGGAAGAACGCCGGCACAAGGCTGAACTCCCAGAAGATGAAGAAGAAGAAGAAATCCAGCGCAAGGAAGTAGCCCAGCAAGGCCCACTCTAGCAGCAGCAGCACCGCGAAATGCTCTTTGACGCGCTTGGTCAAGCTGAATCCGGAGAGGGCGGCAATCGGAGCCATCACAACGGTGAGCAGCACCATCGGCAGGCTTAGCCCATCTATGCCCAAGAAGTAATCTACCTGTATGGTGCGGATCCACGGCACGCGCTCCACGAATTGGATCACGCCTTGCCCATCGCGTACCAGCGTTGGATCGTAGCCGGCCCAGATATACAGTGCAATGCCGAGCGGCACAAACATCCACGCGACTACGCCGCGCTTGACCAGTTGGTCAGATTGATGGGTGAGCATGGCAACAACGACGATAGCTGCCCCCACGAGCGGGCTGAACAGCAGCAGCGTTAGCCATGCGATGCCATCGGGCGACGCGAGTAGATAGTCGGGCATGCGCTCCTCCTAACGAAATCCATACAGAAAGGCCAGAGCCAGCAGCACCACCGCGCCAAACAGCAGGGCAATGTAATCCTGCGCCTTGCCCGTTTCGGTTTGGCGCACCTGCTCGCCCACTTGCACTGAGCCTTGCGCCACCGCATCCGGCCCATCATTGAGCACGGCATCGTCGGCGATGAAGTTGACCCGCCCGATGATGCGCGTCATTGCGCCGATGCCGGTCACAATGCGGGCGAGGATCATGGTGTCAAACCAATCCCACAGGGCTGCCGCTACGTTGGTGGCAGTCACGACGGTGAGGCGATACAGCCGATCAAAGTAGTACGCATGGTGCAACAAGTCAAATAGGCCCGGCTGTGCGCTTGCCAATGGGTCGCTGCTGTGGGCAGTAGGGTAGGCGGTGCGGTACAGGTTCCAGCCCGCCGCAATGCCCAATCCGGCAATGCCCGTCGAGATCAGGGCCACAAGGATGTTGAAGTCAATCGCGGCTTGCCCTAGCACGTCTGCCAGCCAGTGGCTGCCCGGCAGGTTCAGTGCGCCCGCAAACACCGCAAAGAAGGCAAGGACAACCAACGGCGCAACTATGTGCCAGCCGTTCTCGTGCGGCAATGCGCCGTGCCCGCTATGGTCAGCGTGCTCGTGTGCGCCGTGCCCGTGTGCGCTATGTTCGTCATAGGTGATGGGGTCGGGTTGGTGGGCGTGTTCAGCGTGGATGATCTGCGCTGGTTGCTCATCCTGCTCTACCGCTACGCTCTGCGCGACGGCGGGCGTGCCGCTCGGCTTGGGGGTGTAGCGGTAGGCGAGCGGGTTTGCGCCGCGAAACTCGCCAAAGAATACCAGCCAGACTTGGCGCGTCATATAGAAGGCGGTGAGCAGCGAAGCCAGCGAGAGGATAATGTAAACTGGGAAGTTATACTTCCAGCCATCGGCGAGGATCTCGTCTTTGCTCCAGAAGCCCGCAAGCGGCGGAATGCCCATCAGGGCGAGCGCACCGAGCAGGTAGGTAATGAAGGTGTAGGGCATAACGTGGCGCAAGCCGCCCATATTGCGAATATCTTGCGCGGTCTGCTGCGCGGCGTATTCGTTGTGGTGGTGGATGTGTTCAATCGCGGGCGTATGTTCCATCGCGTGGATCACTGAGCCACTGCCAAGAAACAGCAACGCCTTGAAGAAGGCGTGCGTAATCAGGTGGAAGAAGCCCGCCACAAACCCACCAATCCCCAATGCCGCGACCATAAAGCCAAGCTGCGAGAGGGTGGAGTAGGCAAGGATCCGTTTGATGTCGTATTGGGCGACGGCGATGGTGGCGGCAAACAGCGCAGTGAAGGCTCCTATCCACGTTACCACCTGCAATGCCGCGCCGCCATCAGCGGTGAAGATCGGGTAGACCCGCGCCACCAGAAATACACCGGCGGCAACCATCGTGGCGGCGTGGATCAGAGCCGAGACCGGCGTGGGCCCTTCCATTGCATCCGGCAGCCAGACGTGCAGTGGGAACTGCGCGGCTTTGCCGATTGTGCCGGCAAAGATCAGCAGGGCGATGGCGGTGATATGGCTCATGCCGAGCATATTCTGGGTTGCCGCTAGCTCGGCGAGCATAGCCGTATCGAACAACTCACCGGCCTGTGTGCCAAAGGCGAGGGTGCCTGTGCGGGTGTACAGATAGACCATGCCGATCAGCATCAGCACATCGCCGATGCGCGTCACGATGAAGGCTTTGACGGCTGCACGGTAGGCGGTGGGGCGGGTGAACAAGAAGCCGATCAGGAGATATGAGCATAAGCCCATCACCTCCCACGCCATAAAAAACAGGAGCAGGTTGTCAGCCATACTCATCAGCAGCATGGCTGCCGTGAAGAGGGCAATAAACGAAAAGAAGCGAGCTTGGCGTGGATGCCCAGCCATGTAGCCGAACGAGAACAGGTGGATACAGGTTGACGTAATCGTGACCATTGCCAGCAGCACCGCCGTCAAGCCATCAATGTAGATGCCCATCTGGAACGTGCTGGCCCCCGTCGGGGCCCAATCTATACGCTGGATCAGATTGGCGGGCGGGAAGTGAAACGCCTCGCCGTGCCCTGCGTCGTGCGCGGTATCGCTATGCAGGTTGGTCACTTGCCCATCGGCGGTGATCTGTAAGCCACTCCCAACTGCGGCCAGTGTGCCGAGTGCGATCACGCTAGCGAGCAGCATCAGCCCAATTGCGAGCCAGCCGCTCGCGGGGGCATTGCGGCGCAGCGGCGGCACAAAGGTAATCAGCACGCATGCCGTGAGCGGGAGGAGTGGAATCAGCCACGCTAGTTGCAAAAAGAATGCCATCGCTTTACCCCCGCAGCGAGTCTACGCTGTCTACATTCACCGTCTGCCATGTGCGGTAGATTGCAATCGCCATTGCCAAGCCAACTGCCGCCTCGGCTGCGGCCACCACAATCACAAACAGGGCGAAGATCATGCCGCCCACTTCGTCCGGTTGGGTATATCGCCAGAATGCTACGAGATTGATATTGACGGCATTGAGCATTAGTTCAATGCCCATGAGCATACTTACCGCATGCCGCCGCGAGAGGGCCCCGAATAATCCGACACAGAATAGCCCGGAGGCAAGGATTAAGACCCATTCAAGGGGAACTGCACTAATCACGCGCCTTCTCCTGCTTGCTCAGGTGCGGGTGGTGGGGTGGGGTTGCTGCTGCTGCTCGCGGGTTGTGGATTGGCGGGGCGAGTGGGTGGGCTTGGCTCCCGCTCGCCCCGCAGGGCTACCTCCTCCGCGAGGGTCAGCACGCGCACCCGGCGTTGCTCCTGATCTTCCATTGCAATAATGATTGCCCCAACGAGAGCCGCCAAGAGCAACACAGCGGCAATTTGGAAGGGCAGGAGATAGGCATTCATAAAGGCGAAGCCGAGTTCGCGGGGGCCTGCGAAGGCGGGTTGCGGGTCGGCGAAGATTAGCCAATTGTGGTTATAGATTGTCGGGACAAGGACTGCTGCAAATAGGATCGCCGTGATCAGCAGCGTCGAACGCCAGCGTTGGAACAGGACTGGCTCATCGGGATCGTCAATCTGGCGCGTGAGCATCACCGCAAATAGCACGAGTACGGCAACTGCCCCGATATACAGCAGGATTTGCACGATAGCCAGAAACTCAGCCTGTAGCAACAGATACAGCATGGCGATGCCGAAGAAGCAGGTGATCAGCCACAGTGCTGCATGGATGATGTTTCGCACCGATACGACCATGAAGGCTGCCCCCAGAATGAGCAGACCGGTTACGCCAAACATGATCTGGACAACTAGGTCCACACGCGCTCCTTCGTCTCGTGCTACGCCGCGCTTAGGCTGAGCGGGGCGGCGATACGGCTAGCCCTCCGGCGGTCAGGGCCGCTTGGCGGGCGGCGTGATCCTGTACATTCAAGCGGGCAAGGAACCAATACGCGGCAACATTGATGACGAGTGTCACGGCAAAGGCGATCACCCAACGCACGAGATTGCCCGGCTCGCCTGCAAATTCGATGATGCCGAAGCCCTGCGCCGTGCCCCAACGGGTGATCGCAATCCAGAGCGCGGCACTCAGGATGTTGATCATGGTGAGCGGGATCAGAAACTTCCAGCCGAAATTCATCAGTTGGTCAATCCGTAGGCGCGGGAAGGCTCCGCGCAAGGCAACCATCACAAAGAAGAACATATACGTTTTAGCCAACAGGTAGAACGTACCCAGCATGCCTGCCAGCACATTATACACGGGGTTGCCCGCCGGATTGTCAGCACTCAGGCTTTGGCTCACCAGCCACGCAACACCGGGCCCTTGCCAGCCGCCAAAGAAGATCGTCGCCGTGATTGCACACAGCAGGAAGTTCAGAATGTATTGCGCGAGGTAGAACATCGCAAACTTCATGCCGCTATACTCGGTCATATAGCCTGCGACAATCTCGGAGTCGGCTTCGGGAATATCGAAGGGGGTACGTTCGCCTTCGGCAAGGGCGGCAATGAAGAAGCACACAAACGCAAGGAAGCCGACGGGGGTAAACACAAACCAGCCTAGCCCCAGATCGGGGACGCTCGGCACATCGGTGGTGCTGATGAACAGCCCCCCCTGCGCCTCGACAATCGCCATCAGTGACATGCTGCCGGCGAACATCACCGCAAACAGGAGGCTGAGCAGGGCGGGAATCTCATACGAGACGACTTGGGCCACCGCCCGCATTGCCCCCAGTAGGGCGAATTTGTTGTTGCTCGCCCAGCCGGCCATTAGCAAGCCGACGGTGCTGATCGAGGAGATCGCAAAGAAGAACAGCAAGCCGGTGGGCAAATCTACGGCGATCATATTTGGCCCCCACGGCAGCACCGCAAACATATACAGCACAGGTGCAGCGGCGACAATTGGGGCGAGCAGGTGGACGATCTTATCCGCCGAATCAGGGACAATATCCTCTTTGGTAAACATCTTCACGCCATCTGCTACTGGTTGGAGTAGTCCCTCGTAGCCGACGCGATTGGGGCCCACGCGATCTTGCATACGGGCGATAGCACGGCGTTCGTAGTAGGTTAGGAAGAGTACTTGCAATGGGGCAACCGCAAAGAGCATGCCCACGACGACGAGGTGGCTGATTAACATCACCACCCAATCGGGGCTGTTCAAGCCGAGTTGGGTATTGAGCAGGAAATCAACAACATCGTACATCGGTTACTCCTCTTCGGCTTGGGCGGCTTTCTTGGCGGCGTTGCGGGCCCGGATCGCAGCGAGGCGGGCGGCTTTCTCATCGAGCGGCGCATCTGGCGTGGCAGGTGCAGGCGGTGCAGTTCGCTCGCTTGCGGCAGGCAGTGCATCCGTGAGCGGCGCATCCGGCGTGGTCAGCGCGGTTGCAGCTCCTTCGGCGGCGGGTTGCGCTTGGGCGGGGGCAGCTTGCTCAGCGGCTTTCTTGGCTTCATTGCGGGCGCGGATCGCAGCGAGGCGGGCGGCTTTGTCGGTGGGCAGATCGCCGTCGCTCGCAGCAGGCGCAGCACTTGCGGTTGCCGGTGTAGCGGCCCGGCCCGCATCGAGGGCAGGCGCAATGGCGACAGGTGCAGGCGGCGAGTCCGCCTCCTGCTGATCGTCGCGCAGTTCGTGCGCCGCCTTGACCTGCTCGATCATCTGCGGCGCAATGCCAATACTCGCGGGTCGCCGCTTCTTATTGGCTTCGAGCTTCTTGTAGGCACTTGCTTCGGCTTCGGCCCAGAAGGTCGGGGCAATAGATTGGTAATAGGAGACGGGGCGCAACAGTCCAGCTTTATGCACCGTTAGGCTAGGGTGGTTGGCCGTCGAGAGTTCAAAGTCGTGGTCCATCTTGATCGCATCGAAGGGGCATACCTCCGCGCAAAAGCCACAACTCATGCAGGCATCATACTCGATGATGAACTCGCTCACGGCGGGCACCGGCTTGCCCGTTTCAGGGTCTTTCGCCTGCGTCATATGGATTACTTGTGGCGGGCAGATCCGCTGACACTGGAAGCAAGAGGTGCAGAGTTCGTGCCCGGTGGCATCATCAAAAAGCAGGATGGGCATATTGCGGTAGGCTTCCGGCAGGGGCAGGCGTTCTTCGGGGTACTCCGTCGTGAAGGTCCCCGCAATCTGCGTCGGATCATCCAGCTTGCGGAACGATTTGCGCCAGTGATCCACCACCACGCCCAGCCCTTGCAGCAGGCTCCATCCGGCGGCCTTCGGGCGGCGGCGTTCGACAATCACCGCGCTACCGCGTGCAATCTGGGGTGTCGGATCAACCACCACCGTGAGGGCGGCGGGGGCTTCCGTAAAGGTGACGGAGTGGGTTAGGGTGTCGTTGCTCATCGGTCTACCTCGCCCATCACTATATCAATGCTGCCTAAAATGACCACAATATCGGCGACTTTGTAGCCGCGACACATATCACCGAGCGGGGTGAGATTGATAAACGAGGGCGCACGCACTTTGTAGCGGTAGGGCTTGGTGCCCCCATCGCTGACCAGATAGAAGCCTAATTCACCTTTGGGCGACTCAACCCGCGCATAGGCATCGCCAACGGGCGGGCGCACGTTCTGGCGGGCTTTGGGGTTGATATGCCCGCCGCTTGCATCCGGCAGTTGCTCGATGATCTGCTCCAAGATCCGGCGGCTCTGGCGCATCTCCTCGATCCGCACCAGAAAACGATCATACACATCGCCGACGCTGCCGACGGGCACATCGAAGTCAAAGCGATCATAGATGCTGTACGGCTCGGCCTTGCGGATGTCGTAGGCAATGCCACTGCCGCGCAACACGGGGCCGGTCACACCATACGACACCGCGACCTCACGCGGCAAAATGCCAATCCCTTCACTGCGGGCGAGCAAGATCTCGTTCTCACGCAGCAGTCGCTCTAGCTCATCCATATAGGCTGGCATTGCGATCATGAGCTTCTTCATGCGCGGGATGAACTCATCGGGAATGTCGCGCACCACGCCCCCGAAGCGGAAGTAGTTGCACATCATCCGTGCGCCACTGACTAGCTCAAACAGGTCGAGAATCTTCTCGCGCTCCCGAATGCCAAACGCGAGCGGCGTTTGCCACGCGCCCATATCATTGATCATAAAGCCAAGTGCGCCCGCGTGGTTGAGGATTCGGGTCAGCTCAACCATCAGCACGCGGATATACTCGGCGCGTTCGGGTACTTCAATCCCGGCCAGCTTCTCAACGGCGAGGGCATAGGCGTGGTTGTTCGCCATCGAATTGAAGTAGTCCAGCCGATCCGTGTAGGGCATATTTTGCAGATAGGTATTCACTTCGGCGAGCTGTTCGTGGTTGCGGTGCAGGTAGCCAAAGACGGGTTCAAGATGGACAACCGTCTCGCCATCTACGGTGAGCAGCATACGAAATACGCCGTGCGTCGAGGGGTGCTGGGGGCCAATGTTAATCTGGAGTTCGTCGGTCGTAATCATAGTGGTGTGGCGACTATGCGCCCTCTCCTATATAGTTATCGCCCTGCTTCGGGAAGTCCTTCCGCATGGGAAAGCCTTCAAACTCATCCCACATGTAAATCCGGCGCAGGTCGGGGTGGCCAATAAATCTAATCCCAAACAGATCGTAGGCTTCCCGTTCGTGCAGCATTGCGCCCGGCAAGATCGGCATGAGCGAGGGTACGTCCGGTTGCTCACGGGGAACCCGCACCTTGATGACCAGATCGCCCCCGCCACCAATACTGTAGAAGCGGTAGACCAACTCAAACAGTCCGTGTTCAAAGTAATCTACGGCGGCTATATCGGAGAGCAGTCCATAACCGAGTTGATCAATCACAAACGGCACGACCTCTGGTAGTGCATCAGCATGCACAACGACATCGGCGGTGCGGATCAGCTCTGGCAGATCGTCCGGCAACGCCACGCAGGCATGGGGCAACACCGTAGCGAGTTGCTCGCGCAGGAGATCACGCGGGCTAGGGCTTGGATCTGGTGTAGGAGACATAACAGCTACTCCACTTCCTTGCGCTTCAGATCGTTGGCAGCAATTTCGGGCGAGATGCCCTTCGCTTTCAGCGCGTGTTCCAGTTCCACTGTCGCATCAAGGATCGGGAAGTGGCGTACCACTTCGGGATGCTCAAGCACGCCGCTTTTGATTTCGCCCATCTCTGGCGAGGTGTAGGCACTCACCAGTGGCAAGCCCCCGACGGGATCAGCCAATTGCCCGTTGATCTCAAGCCCTTGGGTCCCATACTCAGGCACCGGGAAATCTTCAGTGGCATGGGGCTTATCGTTACCATACCAGCGCATGCGCCCTAGCTCTTGGCGGTCAATCTGCTGCTGCAAGGTAATCAAGGCGTGCAGCAGGGCTTCGGGGCGCGGGGGGCAGCCGGGGATATACACATCCACCGGAATAAACAGATCAATCCCGCGTAGCACGTTGTAGCCGTCGCGGAAGGGCCCGCCAGAGGTGGCACACGCCCCCATCGAGATGACATAACGCGGTTCCGCCATTTGGTTGTATAGGCGCACCACCTGTGGAGCCATCTTCTTCGTCACCGTGCCCGCCACGATCATCAGGTCGGCTTGGCGTGGGCTAGCGCGGAACAGCTCGGCTCCAAAACGTGACACGTCGTAGCGGCTCAGTCCCCACGCCATCATCTCGATGGCACAGCAGGCTAGCCCAAACGACAAGGGCCAGACGGATGAACGCCGCCCCCAATTGTAGAACCGGTTCAGCGTGGAGAGATAGACCCCGCGCTGTTCGGCATCAAGCTGAAGTTGGTGCAGATCGTCGGTACTCATTGTGGGTTAAATCCATTCCAGCGCACCCTTGCGCCAGTCGTACACCAGCGAAAAGGCGAGGATAGCGAGAAAGATCAGCATCGCAAACAGGGCGGGCATGCCTAGCTCTGGGTAGGCTACCGCCCACGGATACAGGAACACCACCTCTATATCAAAGATGACGAAGGCGAGGGCATACAGGTAGTATTGAATCTTGAATTGGACGTGGAAATCCCCAATCACTTCCAAGCCACATTCATACGTGGATTGCTTGATCGGGGTTGGGCGTTTGGGACGAATCAGACGGGCTACGATAAGCGGCAGCACCGGGAAACTGATTGCGGCAATCAGAAAGAGTCCGAGAAATACGTAGTTATCGTACATTGGCTCTTGTCCTGTTCATTCAGGCTGACACATCACTTCATTGACTTCTCTACCGCCATTATACACTAAGTCGCCAATCTGCTACAACTCTCACAAGACCATCCGCAACTCGACACGCCCAACCCGCACTACGTCGCCATTGTAGACAATCGTTGCGCTTTTGACTTCAAAACCATTGACAAATGTACCGTTCGTGCTGCCCAAATCGTGCAGCACCCAGCCTTCGTCGCGTAGCTCTAGGCGGGCATGGTCGGCGGACATAAAGCCATCATTTAAGGCAATATCGCTGTCAAGGCTTCGCCCGATGCTCGTGACTGGCTGGAGCGGGAAAGACTTGCCCACCGATAGCCCGGTCTGCCCTGCACTGACTAAAATAAACTGCCCATAGGGTGAAGATTCTTCAACAATGGGAGTCACCCCGCGCCGCAGGTCACTCGTGATGGTGCGGAGTACCTGCCACAAGAAGGTATACAGCAGCACCACTACCACGAGGCGCAGGATCAGCACGAGCACATTGATGGAGATTGCCGAGAAGTCAATCATGGGTAGGGGGCTTACCCTTCCTCAAACGTCAGCTCTAGCCCGCCGAGCGAGATGACATCGCCGTGCCGCAGATCGGCTTCGCTGATCCGTTCCCCATTGATGAAGGTTCCGTTGGTTGTACTGAGATCGTTGATCCAGAAGCGGCGCGACTTGTAGCGCAGTTGGGCGTGGTTGCGCGATACCCGCGTATCTTCGAGGATGATGTCGTTGTTCAGCCCGCGCCCAATCGTGAGTAGCGTGCTGGCAAGCGGCATGCGGTGCATACCGCCGGTGGTCTCGATCAGTAGTGCGGCGGTGCGCCCATTGCGAGCATTGGCGTGCTGCTGGCCCGTTGCCGAGAGGACTTGGGTGCTGCTGTTGGCATCGCCGGCATGAGGGTCAGCCGTCTCGATAGCCACTTGGATTGTGCGGCGGGGCACGGCGGGGTCTTCGGACATCAGCACTTTGGGGTGTTCGAGCAGCGTGAATTTACGCTCGAGAGCTAGATCATTGAGGTAGGTTGCCATTTCGCGCTCTAGATCGAGGCGTAGATGGGCAGGGAAGTCACGGTAATCTTGGGGGTGCAGGTAGACGCGGTAGTGGTGCGGTACGATCACGCGGCGCACACTGATCGTTTGGTTGCTCTCCATCGCCCGCTCAAGGCGTTTGGCGATCTCGGCGGGCTGCACTGGGCTACGGAATAGCCGCGCTACCGAGTCCTCGACCATGCTTTCCATAAATTGCTCAAAGCGGTTGAGGGCAGACATACCGTTGGCTCCTCCTGCGTTGGTCTTGTGGCAATGATCTTCCCGCTCTATTATAGCGTATGCCTACACCTCTAGGGTGGGCGGTGGGCTGAGATCAGGCTGATGCGCGTCTGTTAGGTCTGGGGGCGGGTGGTCGGTGGTGGTTGCCGCTGGGATTCGCACGGCATCCCCAAGATAGATCGGCTCAAGCGTGGCAATCACATCCTGCTCGCCGCGTTGGAGCCGTTGCCACGCAAGTTCGGCGAGGTAGCCCGTGCGCCGCAACGCCGTTGCGGCCCCAACAAACTGGGCTTGGGGGCCGAGTAGCTCACGCAGGCTCGCACGCAGCGGGGCAGGTGTATCGCCACAGAAGAGGACCTGATCATCATTGGCGACGGCGTGGGCAAGTTCAGGCAGGCTCAGGTTGAGGTACTCGCTCTGGCGTTGCCATGCGGTGGTAAGCTGAAAGCGGGCTGTCGCTACCCGTTCGCGCCCCAAGCTGATCAAGGGGTAAATCGGGATCAATGGCTGCTGATGCTGATAGGCCAGCGCATCGAGGGTGCCGATGCCAAGCAGGGGCAGGTTGCCCGCTAGCGCAATGCCTTTGGCGAGGCTCATTCCCACGCGCAGCCCACTCCAGCTACCGGGCCCCCGCGCCACAGCCACGGCCTGTATGGCACTGGTGCGGCGACCAATGTGGCGCAGCAGGAGATCGAGTTGCGCTAGCACTTGGGTGGTGTGGTTGCGCCCGGAGTTCCAGCTACATTCGCCGAGTAGCTCATCGGCGGTGTAGCAGGCTAGCCCGCTCTGCATCGTAGACGTATCAATTGCCAGAAGCATCGTTGGGTCATTCTCCTTGTGCGCCGCGCTGCCTATGCTTTAGCCAAACGCGGCCACCTTAAACGCATCCACGAGTTGCTCGTAGCGGCTGCCGTGCGGCGTGAAGCGTAGCACGCGCTTGGTCTCATCGAGGTAGCGCATGGCAATGCTCAAGTGCGTGTCCGGCAGATAGGCCCCGGCATGCTCCGCCCACTCGATCAGGCAGATGTCCTGTTGGTTCCACAGCTCATCTAGCCCGATATTCAGGATCTCTGATGGGTCGGCAAGGCGGTACAGATCGGCGTGGTGGATCTGCATCCGGCTCCAGCGCGGGTCGGGGGTGTATTGATTGACCAGCACGAAGCTCGGACTCGTGACCAGATCAGGTGAGCCAAGCCCCTGTACAATGCCTTTCACGAGCTGCGTTTTGCCCACGCCCAGATCGCCACTGAGCAAGATCAGATCGCCCGCTTGCAAGTACTCGCCCAAGCGTTGCCCGATCCGTAGCGTCTGGGCCGGGCTGTGGCTGATGAAGTCCAATACGTGCGGTGTCAAAACATTCGGATGTGATTGGCTACTACTCATAGCATGCTATTGTAGCATTTCTTGGGCCTGCCGTACAGCTTGGGGGTAGCCTGCCTACGAACGCTGCTGGTTCAGCAGCCACGCGGCAGCCCGGGTATTCTCGGCAATCAGCCGTAGTGTTTCCGTCGAAGCCTGTTGTTGGGCCGTCAGCTGCTCCATCGCCGTCGTCAGGTGGTCCAGTTGCGCGGCCTGCTGCTGCTGCACCTGCTCAAGCTGCTGCACGAGCAGGTCAAGATTGGGCAGGTCCGCCGGGGCCGACATCGGCGGCGTAGGGGCGGCGTGGTGCTGGGTCAGCATCAGCTTGAACTGCCACGCATATTCGCTCAGCAAGCGCGTGTGGTATTCCGTTGAGCGCACGGCCAGCAGTAGGTCGGCGAAGGCAAACAGGCTGAGTACAAGCACCAGCGCAGGAAAGATGCTGATCAATATGGGGATCGAAGCAAAGGAACCTAGAATTATGCTAAAAAATAAAAAAAGAAAGCCACCAACGATAAAAGGGAATGCAATAAATCCTGAAACGCGGTACAACGTTGCTATAGATTTCAGGGCATTGTACTGCATATTCACACTAGGGCGAGCAACTGAATGTGATTCTTTCACGTCACTACGAGGAACTTGTGTATAGCCACTCATGTGTAAGCCTCCTGCTCACTCTCCAACAAACCCAATTGCCACGTACCCCGATCACGGGGCATAGCTCCAGTATAGCACGGAGGCGGTGTACAAATACGCATTCGGGCTGTGGCGAGCGTGAGCGGGCTGGCGCGGTCTAACTCCCGCGCATAGCGTGGGCAATGCCTTGTTGCAGCGAGCTGAAGGTCCGCACGCTATCGAGCTTGATCTGGGCATTCACAAATGCTGCGGCAGTTTGCGGGCGGATGCCGGTGAAGACAACCTTCGTGCCTAAAAGTCGGGCAGCAGTTGCAGTCTCAAGGAGTGTGGCAATCGTTGGGCTATCGTGTGTAACCATGCCCGTTACATCCACGATAACCGTATGGGCGTGCTGCTCACTGATGTGGTGCAAGAGCGTGTGCTGAAGCTGTGCGCCGCGCTCGGCATCAAGTGCGCCAATCAGGGGCAGCACAATCACCCCTTCCGCAATCGGCACAATCGGCGTAGAGAGCGTGCGAATGATCTCTTGCTGCTGTTCCAGCCGGATAATGTACTGTTGCTGGGCTTCATGCTGGCGCATCTGTTCAAGCATCGCTGCTAGCTCGGTATTTGCCCCGGCTAGTTCCTGCGCGGTTGTGGTAGCCTGTTCGTGGGCGGCCTCGATCTCGCTGATGTTCTGCTCGATGCGCCGAATGGCCGGACGAAAGATGAACAGTCCTTGCAAGAGCAAGGTAGCGAGCATCAGCCCCAGCAAGCCGAGCTGTAGCTGTTGCAATAGCACGACACTGGCGCGGGCTTCGCTGTCATACTGAAACACAATTGCATCCATACGGGACAAAAACTGTGCTTCTCTATCGAGAATTTGGAGTACCTGATCGGACATACTGCCACTGCCGTCGCGGATTGCGCCTGCTGATGTAACGAGTGCAACGTAATGCGGCTGCTGCTCCGCAAACATCTGCGTTACCGTAGGGCTATTGCGTCCGGGCAAGCCCAGCTCTGCATCACCCTGCTGCAAGCCCAGCTGCGAACGTTCAAAGAGGATAAGGCTCTCGGCCAATTCAGCCCGATACCGTTCGCGCAGGATCGAGCTGTTAAAACTGCTAATCCCAAGCGCGGCTTTACTGATGCGTTGGCTGAGCGTGCGTTGCCGTCCGGCGATGTTGATCACTCGCGCATCAGTCGCTTGAAGGGCGAGTTGATACTGTGTAACGGTTTGCGAGAAAATAGCAATCAGGGCTAGTGTACCCAGCACGAGCACATACTGCAACGTGCTCTGCCGTTGAGGTCGGTTGCGGCCAGCATTATTACTCACACGATGTCTCTTCCTTGGGGGTGTGCAATATAGAGAAGGTCCACAAAATATCTGGATTATAGCATACTTTCTAAAGATACAACGTAATCTCCAGTGTTTCTCTCAGCCCTCAGCCCCGCATCTACTCTGCATCATCTTCGGCGGCCTGTGCTTCCAGCCACCACTGATAGATGACCTGCTTGGGCAACGCCAGTGTTTTGGCAACATGGCGGGCGGCGGCACTGCTGCGCTCGCCCTGCTGTACCAGCGTGTGCATCTGCGCGAGAGCCTGCTCGCGCAGCGCATCCGCGCTAGGGGCGGGGTGAGGGGTGTGTCGGATCGGGCTGCGTGGCTACGTCCAGTGTGCGCCGCGTCGGGGCAGGTGGTGCGCCCGCAATCACTAGCGTAAACTCGCCACGCGGGGCCGTCTGTTGGAAGTGTTCTAGCACCTCCGCGACCTGCCCGCGCAGCCACTGCTCGTGCAGCTTGGTTAGCTCACGCGCAACCACGATCTGCCGTTCGCCAAGGATTGCCTGAATATCGAGCAGGCTGGCAACCAAGCGGTGCGGAGCCTCGTAGCAGATCAGGGTAGCCGGGAGCTGGGCAACGTGGGTCAGTACCTTCTGGCGTTCGCTTTTGCGGTTGGGCAGGAAGCCCAGAAAGTGGCACGGCACAACCGGCAAGCCCGCCGCCGCCAATGCCGCCAATAGCGCACTTGCGCCCGGCACTGGCACAACGGCAATGCCGGCCGCAAGGCAGGCCTGCACTAGTTCGCGCCCCGGATCGGCGAGGGTGGGCGTGCCCGCATCCGAGACTAACGCCACATCGCCGTTGGCTAGGGCGGTCAGGATGTCGTCAAGGCGGCGTAGTTTGTTGTGTTCGTGATAGGCAATACAGGGCGTGTCAATCGCATAGCGTTGCAGTAGGCGGCGTGTATGGCGCGTATCTTCCGCCGCAATCAGCTGCACCTCGCGGAGGACACGCAACGCTCGCATGGTAATATCTTCGAGATTGCCAATCGGGGTGCTGACGACATACAGCGTGCCTACGTGCGGCATGGTGCGGGTTCCTTCTCCTTGACCTGTATCCCCAACGTCCATTATAGCATTGCCGATGGACGATGGACCACGCAGAATGCACGCTGGGGTAAATTATAAAAGACGTGCCGGTGACACGTCTTTCTAGCGTATACAGGTTGTTGGCTACTTAGGGGCGGCGGTTTCTGGCGCGGCTACAGCAGCGTCACGATGCCGGCGATTGCTAGCATTGAGGCTGGGGCAAGGGCCCACCATTGGGTGGTGCAGGTGTAGCTGCGCGACAGGGCGGTGATGCCTACCAAGCCCGTCGCCACCGTGATCAGGAAGAATGCCCCCGACAGATCGTTGCTGATGAGGTGCAAGCTGACTGTCATCAGCAGCGCGGTGGTCACGCTGGAGAGGACACAACCGGTCAGCAGCCACGCCCCATGATGGGTAAGTGCGCCGTGCCACACTGCCGCGATGCCTACCATCAAGAGCAGAAGCAAGCCGACCATCGGCGCAAATATGGTCGTAAATAGAGCTATGCCGCCACTGAAAAACCACATCTGGCGGGTGCGATGTTTCTTGCGGCACAGCAACTCATCGCACGAAATGACCAAGACCGCATCAGTGGTTGCCGTACAATCGGGGTACTGGCGTTGTAGCAACTGCTTGCGATACGCGCTAACTTTGCGCGGGATACCCGCCGCAACACTCAACAGGGTCGTCACTGGATACAGCAGGGGACTATTCATAACCTTGAGCAACGCTCCTTTTCCATTGCACATCGGCGCAGTGACACACGCTACCGATGCATAGTGTGAAATCTTTCACACAAGCCGCTGACAAACAGAGTCAGCACAGAGTTCACATTTTGAACCTGTACAATGTATGATAATGCTGTCAGTTTCAGTGGAGATAAGCGATACTGGCGGGCTGTCGTGCTATAGGCAGAAGATGCTGCAAAAGCACACTGAGCGGGCGCGTCTGTCTAACGCAACAGCTCGTCGTTGAGGGTCGGAAATGACCTAGCATGCCGATAGCAAGACAGCAGCAGAATCTATCGGCATGACACAGATGTAAACATCATTGTTTACGCTACAAAGTTGTGTTGTATATGTGCTTCGTGTACCTGTGCTACACTATGCTGGTGGGCGATACTGGATTCGAACCAGTGACCTCCACGATGTCAACGTGGCGCTCTAACCAACTGAGCTAATCGCCCGCGTACCATAGGGCATGCTAGATCCTAGCATACTCATATCTTGCTGTCAAGGGAAACTATGGTAAACACCGCAGCCCCGCCGTTCACGCTCGCACAGCTGCCGCCCGATCTGCAACACGTTCTCTTAACCTGCGTGCGGGTTGCCGCAATGCAGGGCGTGCAATTCTGGCTGGTAGGCGGTGTCGTGCGCGATCTGCTTCAGCAACGGGGGCCCACCCGCGACCTCGATCTGGCGTATGCAGGCGATGCGCCGCAGCTATGCGCGGACCTCGCCGCTGCACTCGGCGCAACGTTGGTGGCAGAACATGGCGCCTTTGGTACGGCAACCCTCGCCGTGCCGATGCCCAACGCCGCACCCCCGCTGCTGCTCGATCTGGCCCGCACGCGCCGTGAGCAATACCCCCAACCAGCCAGCTTGCCGCACGTCTCACCGGCAGATATTGTCACCGATCTGGGGCGGCGCGACTTTAGCGTGAATGCGATGGCAGTGCCGCTAGGATTGATTGATGCCAACCCGCCCACGCTCGGCTTGGGCGGACTGCTTGATCCGCACGGTGGGGTGGCCGATCTGCACACCCGCCGCCTGCGGCTGCTGCACGCCCACAGCCTGCGCGATGACCCGACCCGCGTGCTGCGGGGGGTGCGCCTTGCGGTGCGGATGGACATGCACTTCACGCCGGATACGCGGGCCCAGATCAGCGACATGCTGGCGCAGGGCTACCTGCACCAGCTCTCGCCCGAACGGATCCGCAATGAGCTATGCCTCGCGTTAGAAGAACCCGATCCAGCGGGTTGCCTTGCCCTCGCCGATCAGCTAGGGCTACTGCCGCAGCTTGCCCCAGAGCGAGCGTGGAACCCTGCCCGTGCCGCCGATGTGCGCCACGCCCGCCAGTACAACGATCCCCTGCTTGTGGCGGGGGCGGTGCTGTGGGACTGTACGCCTGCCGCACGGCTTGGGCTGGGGCGGCATTACCGCCTCGATGGGGCGGCGCTGCGCCTGCTCACCGAACTGGACACGCTCCAGCCGCTGCTCCCGACGCTGCACGCCCCGCTCGCCAATAGCTACCTCGATGCGCTGCTGCACCGCTACCAGCCACGCACCCTTCAGCTTGCCATACTCTGTGATGGCGCGGCCCGCCCGCAGCTCGAACACTACCTGCACACGCTCCGCCTGCGCCGCCCGCACCTGAACGGGCACGATCTGCATCGGCTTGGTGTGCCACCCGGCAAGCTGCTAGGGCAGCTTTTGGCTGAGTTGCGGGTAGCTGTCCTCGATGGTCAGGTCACGACTCGCGCCGAAGAGGTGGCGTGGGCGCAGGCGCAGGTCGCCGCGCTAACAGGCGCAGGTGTTCCACCCACAGAGCCGCACTAGCTTACCAATGCCTGCACTGTCGCAGCATCAAGTCGCTGGCACAGGGCGACGATCAAGTCCACCGTCTGGGTGAAGTCGTCAAGGTGCATGATCGAGGTGTGGCTGTGAATGTAACGCACTGGCGGGCAAATCGCAATTGAGGGTGCGCCTTGCCCCCACACATGGAATGCGCCCGCATCCGTGCCGCCACCGGCCATCCGGTCAAATTGGAGCGGGATGCCAGCCGTTTCCGCCGTGTCTATCACTAGCTCACGCAGGGGGGTATGGGGATCATCAGCGCATCGTAGATCAGCACCACCGGCCCCCTGCCCAGCTTCGCCTGCACCTCATCGGGGGTTACGCCCGGCGTATCGCCCGCAATCGCCGTATCCACCACAATCGCCACATTCGGCTCGATCAGGTTAGCCATCGTGCGTGCGCCGCGCAAGCCGACCTCCTCTTGCACCGTCGCAACACCATAGACCGTATTCGGGTGGGTTTCGGTTTGCAGGCGGCGCAGCACTTCAATCGCTACAGCACAGCCGATGCGATTATCCCACGCCTTCGCCAGCAGGAACTTCTCATTGTGCAGCGGGGCAAATTCCATCTTGGGCACAATCATATCGCCCGGACGCACGCCCCATGCTGTTGCTTCATCCTGCGAGGCTGCGCCAATGTCAATATACATATCCTTAATCTCGACCAGTTTCTTGCGATCTTCGGGCGAGAGGATGTGCGGCGGCTTTGCGCCAATCACGCCCAAGATCGGCCCATTGCGGGTGTAGATCTCGACCCGCTGGGCAAGTAGCACTTGGCTGACCCACCCGCCGAGTGGCTGGAATTTGATGTAGCCTTCATCGGTGATGCGGGCCACCATAAAGCCAATCTCATCCAAGTGCCCGCCCACCACAATCTTGGGGCTGCTCGCCGTGCCCGCTTTCACACAGGCCACACCGCCCAAGTTGTCACTGATCACCTCGCCCAACGGGGCGAAGTAGCTGGCGGTCACATCACGCACAATCTTCTCATTGCCGGGCACGCCGGGCGCATCGGTTAGGGCTTTGAGCATCTGCAACAGCTCTTGCATAGATCTCTCCTCTCAGCTATCGGTTACATTACGGTTCTTGTATTGCACAGGGCAACGTACCTGCTTTGCGCGGCGGCAAAGCAGGCACGCGGCCCGTGATCCAGATCGGCAAGGTGAGCGCGGGGACTATTCCTGTTCGGTAGGGGCGGGCGCGGGGTTCTCTGCCTTCCACTGATTGCGGGCGTGTGCGCCATCGCAGAAGGGCTTGTTGGCGGACATTCCACAGCGGCACAGCGCGGCGCGGGTGCCTTCGACCATCACTTCGTTGCCGTCCGCCATCATAATGCGGAAGTTGCCTTCAATGATAATTGGCCCATTGTTCTTCAATGAGAGTAGCGTTTCTTCTGCCACGTTCGTTAGCTCCTCTTGGCTCTTTCAAGTTTACCTATAAACCCATACATGCAGTATACCATAGGTTTGGCGCACCCACCGCTAGCGAGCGATACATGAAGCAGAAGCACTAGCCGACATTAGCCGTAAAGTCCTACTGACAGAAGCTACCTACGGGGCGTACAATAGAGAGCATAGTTTTATTATCTTACGTCAGAAGGAGTTCTTGTTATGCACATCAGTGTTGCTCCTGTCCACCTGTACCTGTGGTCTGCTTCGCCGCCATCGGTACAGTCTTGTACGCTCCTATCGGAAACATGCTTTGTCGCTCCGGATGGTCTCTTCGCAACGCTTGCTGCGGTGGTGCTGCTCTTGTTCTGCGCCGCCCTCACCAGTATCGGTACGTATGTATCGTATGCCGATGCGTTGGAGCTGCCCCCAGAAGATAAGTTCTACATGCCCACGGTACTACTGTCTCCTAATTTCGGAACGGCGTTGTTTGTCACCCCGGCCCTGCTGCTGCTCTGGAACCTGTTGCAGCGCATGGCGGTTACGCTACCGGTGCTGTATACCGTCATCGGCGCGGTGGTACTCGGCCTCGCCCTGTTCATTGGAACCGCGCAATATCTGACTGGGGTCAGCCCGCGTGATCCCGATGTGCCCCTTCCAGTAGGGCTAGGGAATGTCTTGGGGCGAGCGTTGGGCGGCAGCGTCATCCCGATGCTGGTCGTGGTGTTCCTGAGTACGAGGCACATCAGTGCGGCCCCGCTCCACACCATACGCTTTAACACCGAGCAAATCTTCGCCTTAACGGTATTTGGGGTATTGTATGGGCTAGGCGGCGCAAGCGTGGTATTTTGGCTTGTGTATCTGCTGCTCGAAGGCTTTACTCGGGCCCGCAGCGCAATGCTCGCGCTAGCTGCTGGTGCAGCAACATTGCCCCTGCGCGAGGGCTTTGGTGCGCTGGTCGTGGGCATCCTGCTCGGCTCTGTGCTCGATGCGCTACTGTCGTTGGTGGCGATACCGGTGCAACTCACGCTCCCAATCCCAACTGCAACGGTTGCCCTGCTTGTGCCGCTCTTGCTAGGTGTATTTGGTCTCGTGCTAGCCCTGCAACTCAGCCTTGCGCTAGGCTTGCTAGTTGGCTTGGGGATCTATCTGCATGCTCGCCACCGCCAGCGCATGTCCCTGCCACTGGCGGATGTAGCCCCCACTCAACACGAAACGCAAGCAGTACCGTAGGGGCTGAAGTGTCAGGTGTCAGGAGTCAGGGATTTAGGTGTTAGGATGCGGGGTTAGCTGCTTTGGTAAAGGCAACCACGAAGACTGTCAAGGAAAGTGGAAGGCCTTTCAGGCATACCTTACCTCTCAACGCCTAACACCTGACCCCTGACACCTGATCCCTGACACCTGACCCCTGACACCTAGACCCCCAGCCTACGCACCACCACCCCCGCCGCCGCTAGCCCCTGCCGCACGACTGCTGCCCGTTCGCGTGCGCCGGGTGTATCCCCGTGCAGGCACAGGGTCTCGGCGGGTACGTCAATCTGGGTTCCGGCATAGGTTATCACCGTGCCCTCGCGGGCAATGCTCAGGGCCTGCGCAAGGGCGTGCTGGTTGTCGAGGATCACCGCCCCTTCTAGCCGCCGCGAGCGCAGGCTGCCATCCGCTTCATAGGCCCGGTCTACAAAGGCCTCGCGGGCCACCCGCACGCCCGCCTGCTCGCCCGCCGTTATCATCGCCGAGCCGGATAGCCCAACAAGGATCAGCGCGGGATCGAAGGTAGCAACTGCCTGCGCGATAGCCGTGGCTGTTGGCAGATCGTGGGCGGCGTGGTTGTAGAGTGCGCCATGCCCCTTGACGTGCGTCAGCGTCAGCCCTTCCGCCCGCGCTAGTGCCGCCAACGCGCCAACCTGAGCCAGCACACTGTTGTAGACCTCATCGGGTGACATATGCAGCAACCGCCGCCCGAAGCCGCTGATGTCGGGGAAGCCGGGATGGGCCCCAATAGCTACGCCGTGCGTGCGGGCTTGAGTCAGCGCACGCCGCATCACGTCGGGATCGCCGCTGTGTGCGCCACAGGCAATATTGATCGAGGAGACATACTGCAACAGGGTGACATCATCTTGCACCAACGAGCCACCGAAGGTCTCACCATAGTCGCAGTTCAGGTCAATCGGGCTTGGGGCAAGGATGCGCTCTGCTGCCATACGCGCCTACCACACCTCTTGGTCATTGAGGAGCCATCGCCCCCACAGGCTCGCCAGCAAGCTCAACACACCGAGCACCACCAAGCCACCCCCTGCGAGGCGTTGCCAATCGCTGAGGCTATCGCGCAGCGCAAGAGCCTGCTCGGCACGTTGCGTATCGCCGAGCCGGGCATACTCTTGTGCCGCTCGCTCGGCAGCATCACGCGCATCCCAGAAACGGAACGACTCCATCTGGCTACTGGCGGCGGCGAGTTGCTGATTGGCCCGTAAGCCGCGTGTGGCCCGTGCGGCATAAACCTCGAGCACCTGCTCTTGGCGCGTATCGCCAATCGCAGCAAAGGCTTGGCGGGCTTGCTGGATCAGGTTCAATGCCTGTTCATACTCGCCACTGGCAAGCGCGGTGCGGGCACTCAGCGCAATCTGGGTGGCTTGCTGGCCGGCGCGGCTACGGATCAGCAGGGCTTCCGCTTCTTGCAGGGTATCCTGCTGCGGGGTCGTGCGGAGCCACTCAATCGTGGCTTCAAGCTCGCTCTGGGCTTCCGCATAGCGGCCCTGCTCAAGCAGGCGGATCGGGTAGTTCAGGTCGAAGCCAATCGCCGGACGGGTGACATACGTGCCATCTACAAACGAGGGCAGCCACGCTTGCCACTGCGCCTCTAGCTCGGATGGGGACGTGCGGTAGACTGTTTGCAGGGCGGCGCGGTAGCCTGTGCTGCGGCCCGTCTCTTCGATAAACGTGCGGAAGGCGCGGAAGCCATAGTTCTCGATCAGGAAGGTGACAATCGAGAGCGATTGCGGGTAGCCGATCTGTGGCTCATTGTAGATGCGCTCGCGTTCTTGCAGATCGCTCCAGCTAATCACGCGATTGCTCGCAAGGGCTTGCTGGATCAGTTCGAGCTTGCGGGTATACTCGCCCGTTGGGATTTCAACATATTGGGCAATGCCCTCTTGGAAGCCAGTATTCAGTTGATTGTTGCTTAGATCTGCGGCGAAGATGTGGGTCAGTTCGTGGCGGATATTGTTCTGGATCTCATCCGGCGATTGCTGCTCGGTGCGGGGCAACACCACCGCCAATTCGCGCTTGCGAAAATCGGCATGCGCGACAATGCCGGGTATATCGCGGGCGAGCGGGTTGACCGCTTGGTAGCTCTCGAATGAGGGGAACAGGCGGAGCATCAAGGGCGCAGCGGCACGATACTCAAACAAGGTAGCGATCTCGTCATAAATCTGATCCACGAAGCCAGCATAGGCTTCCGCTTCCAGCCGCCCAGTCTCATCGGGGGCATACAGGATCGTGAAATAGGTGGTCGAGAGTTCAGCCCATTCGTCACTCTGGGCGGCGGCGGGGCGCAGGGGCAACACGGCACTGCCGCCAAGCAGGATCAGCAGCACCAGCACTTGCCACACCCAGCAAGCGCGGGATCTATTGGGGACACGGGAAACGTGGGGCATATCTTCCATCCTTGCAACATCAAGCCTCATGGCGCGGCGTGCGCCCAACAGGAACTCACACTACAGGCATTGTACCAGTTTCGAGCGGACTGTGCATGGGCACGGCCTACAAGGGGACATGCGGGACGCTTGCCCCGCATGTGGTGGGGCGTGTAGGGGCTTAGGGATATACGCCGCGGGTCTCGGCGGCATCGGCAACTCGCCGCACCGCCAGCAGATACGCCGCGGTGCGGGCATAGTGCTGCTGCTCAGCCACGACACGCATGACATCGTGGAAGGCTTTCACGATGATCCGTTCGAGATTCGTGTTGACTTCCTGCTCCGACCAGAAATACTCCTGCAAGCCCTGCACCCACTCAAAGTAGCTCACGATCACCCCGCCCGCATTGCCCAATACATCCGGAATAACAAACGTCCCCTGCTCTTGCAGGATCGCGTCCGCTTCGGGCGTAGTGGGCCCATTCGCACCTTCGGCAAGGATGCGGGCGTGGATGCGGTGAGCATTCTCACTCGTGATCTGATTGCCGAGTGCAGCTGGGATCAGCACCTCACACGGTAGCTCCAGCAGTTCGGCATTGCTGATCGGCTCGGCTTCACGGTAGCCGATCACGCTGCCCGTGCGCTGCACATGCACTTGCACCGCCGCAATATCTAGCCCGCGGGGATGGTATAGCCCGCCATACATATCACTCACCGCTACAATCGGCAGACCATCGTTGTGCAGCATACGAGCTGCATTTCCGCCCACATTGCCAAAGCCTTGGATCGCTACTCGCGTTGCGGGCGGCGATAGCTCCAGCAATTTCAGGCTCTCATGCAGCACATAGATCAGCCCGCGTGCGGTTGCCTCAACGCGCCCCTCCGAGCCGCCAATGTGCAGCGGCTTGCCCGTCACGGCGGCCCGTACCGTATGCCCGCGATGGATCGAGAGCGTATCCATCATCCACGCCATCGTCTGCGCGTTGGTGTTCATATCGGGTGCGGGAATGTCGCTCTCAGGCCCAATGATGATGCTGATCTCGGCGGCATAGCGGCGTGTCAAGCGTTCCAACTCGCCCAGCGAAAGCCCCCGCGGATCAACGGCAACCCCGCCCTTCGATCCGCCAAAGGGGATATTCACCAGCGCACACTTCCACGACATCCACATGGCCAAAGCCCGCACCGTGTCAATATCCACATCGGGGTGATACCGGATCCCCCCCTTCGCAGGCCCCCGCGCAAGGCTGTGCTGCACGCGGTAGCCCTCATACACCATCACCTCGCCGTCATCCATCCGGACAGGCACGGCAACTTTCAGCTCGCGGCGGGGCACACGCAGGCGGCGGCGAATGCTGTTTGGGAGTTCCAGCAGATCGGCCGCGAGATCGAACTGCTGCTGCGCCATTACAAACGGATTGCGTGGCTCGGTTGGGGGGGCGATATGACTCATCATTCCTCATCTCCATTCTCTGTGCTTTAAGCGAGCGTTACTGCGACAATGCAATAACTTTGAGATTACGACAATGTACCCGTATAGGATGATATTATCAATTAAACATAACCCCCTGTACAGTGAACTATACAGGGGGCTGGATGTCTCAGCTGCTACGCACGGTAGCGGCCCAGCAACGGACAACTACCGCCGCACAATCAGCGGCAAGTAGATTTCATTCTCGTAGGCAACACGGATCTGGACATCCTGTCCGATATACTCGACCGGGACGGTGGGGGTTGTCCCCGTGACGGTGGTGTTGCTGCTGTACGTAGCGAGTTGGGCACTGCGCTCTACGCGCACGCGGAAGCGGAGTTCTGTTCTGCCCGGCACATCACCCTCTTTGCGTGGCACAGGGATGCGCCGCCACTCCAGCCGACCGTCGCTAATCGTCGGGGCTTGGCTAATGCCGGACTCGGGCATCATCTCAACGAACGTGAAGTTGGCGGGCAGTTGCTCGCGTAAGCTCGTCACATTCACCGCACCCGCATTGTCATTGCCTAACGTGATTAGGTAGACAAACTCCTCGCCCGGCTGGGCCCGGCGCGGGTTGATCTCTTTCAGCACGGTCAGGTTCTGCACAGTATCATCACATACGCTCACGTTCGGGTCAACCTCGCCCTCTTTGAGGGGCACGAGTCCATCGGGGGTATTCACTTCGACGTTGGTGGGTAGCCGCCCTAGCACGCCGCCCACTTGCAGCCTGATGCCCAAGTCGAGTTGGATTTGCTGCCCAGAACGGGGCCGCTCGACGGTCAAATTCTCCCACGTTAGCACCGTCTCGCCATTGGCTCCGAGCTGCCGTACTGGGTCGGCACGGTATCCGTCAATACGCCGACATACTGGAGTCCGAGCGATAGCGTGAGCGCGACGGTGGTATTGGCGTAGGCCCGGGATGAGTCGGTATTGACAAGCGAAACGACGTATTGCAGAGGCTCACCGACATCCAGACAGCCCTCAGGGACGATCAGATTCGGGGTAGCTGTGAGCAGGGCCAGCACATTGACAGTAGTGGTTGCATATTTCACCGTGTCATCACCCGCTACACAGAGCGTGCGTGCGGCGGGGCAGTCGGCTGTCCATGTGGCCTCGGTTGGCACCACGCGCATCTCGGTGACTTGCGGGCCAACGCTCTGCCCCGCCCGGGCCAGATATTGGATGCGGAAGCTGGTATTGGGGGCAATCTCTGGAATGTTCCATGTCAGTTGCACGCGCCCATCGGGAAGCGTTGTTTCGGTTGGGCGTTCTTGCATGTTGCCCGAAGTCGACGGGCTGTCGTAGCGGAAGCCACGCGGCAGCAGCTGCTGCACGCGCACGTTGCGGGCTGGCTCAATCACATTCGTATTCTTTATATCGAGCTGATACGGGAATGCCGTTTCCAGCGACGGATTGGTCTGGTTGGCACGAATGTTAAATTCGAGCGTGCGCCGGATACACTTGAACTGCACCTTTGAATTGGTATCGGGTGAGCGGACGACGAGATACGGCGGTGTAGATGGGCTGATGATCGAACGATACAACATCAGCATACGATTGGTGTAGGCACCGCGCCCGGTGCTACACTCGCCCGGCGGAATGCGCGCAAAGAAGGCCGCTTCGAGCCGCCCGCCCGGTGGCATTGGCACTTGGTCCCACTGCAACACGGTTCGGCCATCATCGAGGGAAATGGTGCGTGGCGGGGTGCCATAGGTCTGGCTCGGGTCCACGCGCAGGAACTCAAATTCGCTGGGCACAAACGCATCGGCGATCCCGACGGTTTGAGTAATGCCGGTATTGTTTTGCAGGCGTAGGCTAAAGCGGATCTCCTCACCGGGGAGGGCCCCTTCTTTGTTACTCGTCTTGAGCATCTCCATTTCAGGATTGACTTTGATGCACTGCGTAGCTTCTCTATTATCTACCTGCAAGCCTTGCGCTCCAGCCGGAAGGATCCCTTCCGCAACGTTGCAGTAGGTGAAGTATTCCAACCCGCCTACCGCTACCCGATATTGCAGCACGGTGGTATCCAGCGCGGGTAGGTTGATGTTGCGCCAGAAGATTGCGCCCCCGCCCTCCGTGCCGATGTCGGCTGGGGGAGGCGTGATCGAATCCTGTAGGAGATTGAAGCGGGCTGATCCATCTGGATTTTCGGCGGTGATGCTCTCGGCACTATGCGCGGGGAGCTGGTCGGTCAAGCTAAAGCCATTGATCGCACGGGTGCTGCGGTTCTCGATCTCGATTAGGAAGGTGACTTCCTCGCCCTGATCAACCAACGCAATATCACCTGCGAAGCGTTCTTCGGGAAGGTCAACCCGCTTTGTCACCACCACTTTGTCATCAGCCGGAATATTGACCCGCGTGCCACCAAGTACGCTGCCGATACACTCGCTCGGTACATTCGCACGCTCTGGAATAATCAGCGTGGCGGTACCCCGATCTGGTTTGGTGGCCGTCGTCGAGATGGTGAACGTAAACGCCAGCTTGGTCGGTGCTCGGAGGCTTTGCGTGCCGGATATATCAAACGTCCAGGCGATAGTTTGCGCGGGCTGATCAGTGCGCGGCATGGTGGTGATGGCGGTGGGCATGCTGGCCGTGTTGGTGATGTAGTAGGCCCCCGGCTGAATGTCGTAGACGAGCTGCACGCCACGCACTTCCTGCGGCAAGAAGTTGCTCACTTCCAGCGTCAGTTTGGCCTGTTCGCCCGGTGCTACCGCACGCGGGTCAGAACCAATCGCAACTGTCAGCGGGACTTGGATACCCACGCTCGTCCCTGTACCCGGATTGAACAGGTGCGGGAATTCAACCTCTTCTGTGATGCGATCATCAA
>JAAUTZ010000004.1:44674-62308 GCA_012031225.1 Chloroflexaceae bacterium | reverse complement strand
CCCGGTGCTACCGCACGCGGGTCAGAACCAATCGCAACTGTCAGCGGGACTTGGATACCCACGCTCGTCCCTGTACCCGGATTGAACAGGTGCGGGAATTCAACCTCTTCTGTGATGCGATCATCAAGGGGCATCTGCGGGCTGGTCACGCCGATGTTGCGGTTGTTGAGCGTGCGGCACTCCAAGCGGGTATCGAGCATGCGGAAGGTGACTGGGATAACCACTTCCGCACCTACGCGCAGGCGCGGAATCTGCCACAGGACTACGCCTTCTTCAGCGCGGTACTCATATGGGAACAACACTTGAGTGGGGCTGATAAACTCACTCCCACGCGGCAGTTCATCACGCAGGGTGATTGTTGTCGCTTCGGTTGCATCGGCCCGGTTGCGGGTTGTCTCGGTGTTCGCATTGCCAAGCACAATCTCAAACGTCACAATTTCTTCGGGGAAGATGCGCGGTTGATCGCGCCCGAGCGAAGGTGACTCGGCGATACGCTTGCTCAGGATGAAGAGTGGCCCACGCGGGAAGGTATCACGGTTCTTGAAGCTCACCGGCAGCGGCGCATCACCGATATAGATTTGGCCGGTACTGGCAATGGTCTGCTGTGTACCGCTACTCTTTGGGTAGAAGGTAAAGCCCGTCTCAAGAGCCACTTGGAAGCTCCCGCGTGCGCCAGCGGGCAGGTTGCCCAGATCGAAGCGCAAGCCGACGGGGGTGTTGCGCTCGCGGATAATCCCGCTATACGTGACCGTGGCACCACCGGATGTCTGGATGCTCCCAGCTACCGGACCACACGGAATAACCGTGCCGCTTTCCTCGCAAAACTGGCGCGGTTGACGGCGCGGATCGCGGCTTAGGCCGAAATCGGAGAAGCGGGCATCCAGCCGGACATTGTTCTGCGTCTGTGCGCTCACGTTCTCAAAGCTGTAGGTGTAGGTCACCAGATCGCCCGCGCGGAAGATCTGGGTCACTTCCACATCTACCGTCACGGCCCCCTGCTGTTCGTTCTGTTCCAGCTCAATCGCACCGGCTTCACTCGCTAGGGGGGTGAGTGGCTGGTAAGGCGGTAGGGTTGCGGTATGAGCTTCATGGGTGGCTGGGGTTGCACTCGCGGTATGGGTGAGTGCGGCGGGTAAGCCCCCTGCTGCAAACGTGATGAGTGCAAGCAAGAGGAGTGTGATTCGGATTGGCTGATTTAGCACACGCATGAGCGATGCTCCTTCTCTTTTACTGACTTTATGCTTGATTGATGACAACCCATATGCGAGGTGCGGAAGGGTGCGGTTCACTGCTGATTGGTGTTTATCATTGCACATAACGGTTCCTAACCGCTGCCCCGCCTGTCCACCACGCATCTACACCGTTCTGTACGCACTGGTGGTATAACATGTTTCCCTCAGTTCCTTATCATACCAGATGTTACCCTAGAATCAATGACATCCGTCTAGATTGGGACAAAAGAACTATTCCTATGGCGACGTGCCGCATGCGCTGAGATTTGACGCACACGCCTGTCCTTGCTACAATATGTGCTAATGGCAGTGACAGGGACGAGTAGGGTTGCTCTGCGCCTCAGCGAATCCGGGTTGGTGTGAGCCGGAATGGTAGCGGCAGTCCGAAAATCACCCTTGAGCTGGTAGGCGAACTGCTCCCGCACAGTAGCCGGGCCCGGAGTTGCCCTCCGTTACCAAAGCAGAGCGTTGGTAGACGTTCATCAAGTGCAGCCGTTTGTTCACGCAACGACTGAATCAGGGTGGTACCGCGAGGTGATTCTCACCGCGTCCCTGAGTGGGGCGGGGCTTTTTTGATTCCCGTCAATCTGAAGCAGATCGAGGATGCCGCAATTCAGATGCGAAAGGTACAACCGATGCAACAGCAAGGAGCGGGTGTATTCCAGCCAGTCAACACGAGCGTGCGCTTTCCTGCCTTAGAGGAGGAGACTCTGGCGTGGTGGCGCGAGAACCAGATCATCGAGAAGTCGTTGGCTGCGGGCGATCAGCCATTCGTCTTTTACGAGGGGCCGCCTACGGCGAATGGGCGGCCCGGCTTCCATCATATCATCAGCCGTAGCTTCAAGGATATTATCCTGCGCTTCCGGGCCATGCAGGGCTACCGCGTGATTGGGCGGCGCGAAGGCTGGGATACGCACGGCTTGCCAGTTGAGATCGAAGTTGAGAAGCAGCTCGGCTTCAGTGGCAAGCCCGACATCGAACGCTATGGAATTGCCGAGTTTAACGCCAAGTGCCGCGAGAGCGTGTGGAACTATATTCAGGAGTGGCGCAGGTTCTCCGAGCGGATCGCCTTCTGGCTTGATCCCGACGATGCCTACATCACCTACGAAAACCGCTACATCGAATCGCTCTGGTGGGTCTTTGCCCAGCTCTGGCAACGTGATCTGCTGTTCCGTGACTATAAGGTGACGATGCACTGCCCGCGCTGTGGCACAAGCCTCAGCGATCACGAGGTCAGCTTGGGCTTCAAAGATGGCGTAGACGATCCGAGTGTGTGGGTGCGTTTCCGGCATCTGCCCGCCCCCAATGACACGCCGGATGCCGCACCGCACCCATTCGCGGCGGTGCTGGGGGATGCTAGCTTCGTGGCGTGGACAACAACCCCATGGACGCTGCCCGCGAATGCTGCGCTGGCCGTCAACCCGGATGCCGAGTATGTGCTGGTAGATTACGCGCCCGATGCCGCCACGCCCACCGAGCAACTGGTGCTGGCGGCTGCGCTGGTGCCGCATGTGCTCGGTGACCATGCCACCGTGCGCTACAGCTTTCGCGGCAGTGAGCTAATCGGCTTGCGCTACGTGCCCCTCTTTCAGGGCGTGGGTTCAGCCGGCGAAGCGGTAGCCCTCAGCGATGCCTACCGCGTGCTTGCCGATGACTTTGTGAGCCTTGAGGATGGCACGGGCATTGTGCATATTGCGCCAGCCTACGGCGATCTGGAGATCGGCAAACGCTATGGCTTGCCCACCCTGTTTTCGGTAGATCTGAACGGCAAGACACTGGCAACCTACAACGATCTCGGCTTTGGTGAGGTGTTCTTCAAGCAAGCCGATCCGCTGATCTCGCGGCACCTGAAGGAGCGCGGGCTGATGCTCAAAATGGGGCGGGTGAGCCACGCCTACCCCTTCTGCTGGCGGTGCAGCACGCCCCTGCTCTACTACGCCAAGCCGTCGTGGTACATCCGCACCACCGCCAAGAAGCAGGAGCTGATCAACCACAATCAGGCGATCCACTGGGTTCCTGAACACATCCGCGATGGCCGCTTTGGCAATTGGCTCGAAAATAACATTGATTGGGCGGTCAGCCGCGAACGTTACTGGGGCACGCCGCTCCCGCTCTGGACCAATGAAGATGGCAGCCATATCGCGTGTATCGGCAGTGTTGCCGAACTGGAAGCCAAAGTTGGGCGTGCGCTGCAAGACCTCGACCTGCACCGCCCCTACGTAGATGAATTGACGTGGACTGACCCCCAGCACGGCTTGATGCGGCGCATCCCCGATGTAGCCGATTGCTGGTTTGATAGCGGGGCGATGCAGGTGGCCCAGTGGCACTACCCCTTCGCCAACCAGAGCCAATTTGAGCAGGCCCACCCGGCCGACTACATCTGCGAGGCGGTGGATCAGACACGCGGCTGGTTCTACACGCTGCACGCGATTGGCACGCTGCTGTTTGATGCGCCGGCCTTCACCAACGTGATCTGCTTGGGGCACATCCTTGATGAACACGGGCAGAAGATGAGCAAGAGTCGCGGCAACATCATTGAGCCGTGGGGCGTGTTCGAGCAGTATGGTGTAGATGCCCTGCGCTGGAATTTGTTTGCGGCTAGCCCGCCCGGTAATCCGCGCCGCTTTAGCCTGAAGCAGGTGGATGAAACCTTGCGCCAGTTTATGCTGACGCTGTGGAATACCTATGGCTTCTTTGTCACCTACGCCAATCTGGATGGCTGGCAACCATCGCCGGAACTGGCCCGCGGCCCCGCGCAGCTGGATCCGGCAGAGCTGCCCTTGATTGATCGCTGGGCTTTGGCCAGCCTGAATAAGCTGGTGCAAGAGGTGACAACCAGCATGGAAGCCTACGAGGTGACACCTGCGGCACGGGCGATTGAGCAATTTGTAGATGAACTCTCGAACTGGTATGTGCGCCGCAATCGCCGCCGCTTCTGGAAGAGTGAAGCCGATGCCGACAAACACGCCGCCTACACCACCCTCTACACCTGCCTTGTGACGGTGACCAAGCTGATCGCGCCGTTCGCTCCATTCATCAGCGAGGCGATCTACCGCAACCTCGTGGTGACGGCTGATCCGGCTGCGCCCGAAAGTGTGCATCTGGCTCGCTTCCCCACCGTGCAACCGGCGCTGCTCGATGAGCAACTAGTGACGGATACGGCCGTATTGTTGCGGGTGGTTTCACTGGGGCGAGCGGCCCGCAAGCAAGCCAATGTCAAGGTGCGTCAGCCGCTCGGTGAAGTGTGGGTGCGGGCTACGCCGAGCGAGATGCAGGGCTTGCAACGCTTTGAGGATGAACTGCGCGACGAACTGAACGTCAAGCAGGTGCGCTACTTTGAGGCGGACACCAGCTTCGTCAACTATCGCTGCAAGCCCAACCTGCGGGTGGTGGGCAAGAAGTATGGCAAGCAAGTGCCGGCGATTACGGCGGCTCTCGCGGATCTCGATAATGATACCGCCCGCGCCGTTGCCCGCGCTGTCGAGGCGGGGCTGCCGTTCAATCTGCCGCTCGGTGAGGCAACGCTTGAGCTGGGCCCCGCTGAGGTGTTGGTGGAGGTGACCTCGCCCGATGGCTATGCGGTAGCGGAGAGCGACGGCGCACTGGTTGCGCTGAACACGACGATCACGCCCGACCTGCGCCGCGAGGGGCTAGCGCGTGAACTTGTCCGCAATGTGCAAGATGCCCGCAAAACAGCCGGGCTGGATATTAGTGATCGGATTGGGCTATATGTTGCCGTAGCAGGCAATGGCGATCACGCGGCGGGGCAGGCCCTGATGCAGGATGTGGTGCAGGTATGGGGTGAGTACATCCGCAATGAGACGTTGGCTACGCACCTTGAATTGGGTGCGCTGCCGGATGTGGCGCACACCGAGTCGGTGGATTTGGATGATGCAACGGTGCAGATCGGCATCGTGCGTATTGCCTAGCCCCGGTGCAAGGTGGCAGGTGGTGCGGGGCACAAGCCCCGCACGATCACCACGCGGTATTGAGCGGTGGTGAAGCGACCAGTGCGGCGGTGCAGTTAGCGCGTGCCACCTGCCACCTGAGTCCGATCATCACTGTGGGAACCATTCTGCTTGGCGGTGCTCGTCACGGTGTCGGGGATGTCGCGCATATACTCAGCGTTCAGGATCAGCCGCGAGCCGTGCTTGCGGGTCAAATAGCTCCACCCCCACTGCACGATGACGAGGAGCTTACGGTCAAAGCCGACCAGATAGGCAATGTGGACAAACAGCCAGATCAGCCATGCAAAGAAGCCGCCGAAGTGGAGCCGCCCCAGATCAGCCACGGCCGCGTGCCGCCCAATCACGGCAAGGCTGCCGCGATCCTGATAGCGGAAGGCGGGCAGCTGCTTGCCCTGCATCTGCGCTCGGATCAGCCGCGCTACATACTCGCCCTGCTGCATAGCAACTTGGGCGACACCGGGCAGGGGCGTGCCCGCCGGCCCCGCAAAGTGCGCCAGATCGCCAATCACAAACACATTCGGATAGTTGGGCACGCTCGTATCCGGTTGCACCTGCACCCGTCCGGCGCGATCCAGTTCCGCGCCGAGCCGATCTCGGATCACTTCGCCCATTACCGAAGCCCGCATTCCAGCCGCCCACAGCACCGTCTTGGCGTGGATCTGCTCCACCGCATCGCCCGTCTTCAGCGTCACCCGCTCGCCCGCAATATCTGTCACAAACGTGCCCGTGCGGACAGTTACACCGAGTTTGTATAGCTCGCTTGCAGCCGCCGCCGAGAGATCCTTCGGATAGGGCGGCAGCACCCGCTCGGTCCCTTCCACCAGCAGGATTTGGGCATCAGCCGTATCAATTGCACGATACTCGCGGCGCAGTGTATTGTGGGCTAGCTCGCCCAGCGCACCGGCTAGCTCTACGCCGGTTGGGCCTCCGCCCACCACCACAAACGTCATCCACGCCTGCCGCTCAGCAGGATCGGTGGTAACTTCGGCGGCTTCAAAGGCGTGAAAGATTCGGTGGCGCATCTCGATGGCATCTTCGAGCGTCTTCAAGCCGGGCGCGTCTTGTTCCCACTGATCGTTGCCGAAGTAGTGGTGGCTCACCCCCGTTGCCACAATTACGGTATCGTAGCTGAAGGGGCCCGCCGAAGTCAGCACGAGCTGCTGATCCGGCAGGATGTCGTTGACTTCCGCATACAGCACTTGCACATTTCTGTAGCGTTGCAGCGCAGTACGCAGGGGGTAGGCAATATCGCTAGCAGATAAACCACCGGTAGCGACTTGGTAGAGCAACGGCTGAAACAGGTGAAAGTTGCGCTTGTCAATCAAGGTGACATGCACGTCGGGCACGTTGCCCAATGCATTCGCAGCATACAAGCCGCCGAAGCCACCACCTACGATTACCACATGCTGGGTGTCGGTTGCCATAAAGCTATCGGGTCCTTTCATAGAAGCAGTGTATTTCGGTATTGTGTCTCAAATGCAGTACGAAGCGGTGTACCTGCGCTGCTCGTGTCCGGTGGCGGGTGAGCCGTATTGCGCCCGCGATCTCGCAACGTTGGTGTTGGCGCGGAGCAGCAACGCATGGAGCTATGAATACTATAGCACACATTCCGGTACAGCACGGTTACATTGTGAAAAAAGGTACACCATGTAAGTTACAAGCGCACCTGACCGCTCGTGTAGGCTATCGGACAGGGCATGCTATAATACTACCTACAAGGCAAAAGTTGTGGCAATCCTGCCATCATATGAGCATCCCGATGCAACGCATTGGCATTTTGATCCAACGCACACTGAACACCGTGCTAACTCGTGGGGGCTGGGCGTTGTTTGGCTTTGGTGTGCGCCTGCTGCTGGCTGCCCTCAAAATCGGTGGGGTGGTTGCGCTAGTTCTCAGCCTGACCGCATGGTGGTTGTACGATCAGTATGGGCGCGATCTGCCCGATCCGTATGCGATCCGTCAGCATCAGCCCTTTGAAACAACGCGCATCTATGCCAGCGATGGGCGCACCCTGCTGTATGAATTGGTAGACCCCTACGCCGGACGGCGCACAGTGGTGCCGTTTGAGCGCATCCCGCAGGCCCTCAAAGATGCCACGATTGCCGTAGAGGATGCGGGCTACTATCGCCACGCCGGGGTGGATCTGCGCGGCGTGCTGCGGGCGGCATGGCTCAATTATGAATCGGGCGAGATCATCAGTGGCGGCAGCACCATCACCCAACAGCTCGTGCGGAACCTGCTGCTCCCGCCGGAGACCCGCGGGCGCGATCTGCCGACCCGTGCGCTCTACGAACGCAAGCTGCGCGAGGCAATGCTCGCCTTTCGGGTCAACCGCGAGTACAGCAAAGATCAAATCCTCAATCTCTACCTCAACGAAGTCTACTATGGCGCACAAGCGTATGGCGTGGAAGCTGCGGCCCAGACCTACTTTGGCAAGCATGTGTGGGATCTCACCCTCGCAGAGTCGACCTTGATCGCAGGCTTGCCCCAATCGCCCACGCGCCTCAATCCCTTCACCGACTTTGAGCAAGCCCGCACCCGCCAGCGCATCACCCTCGACCTGATGGTCAAGCAGGGCTACCTCACCCCGCACCAAGCCGATGCCGCCTTCGCCGAGCCACTCACGCTCGTCCCCCCTGTGGTAGACTTGCAAGCCCCCCACTTCGTCTTCTACGTGCGTGATCTGCTCGAACAACGCTATGGCCCGGATCGCGTCTATCGCGGTGGCTTGCGCGTTGTGACGAGCCTCGATCTGCATTGGCAAGCTGTTGCCGAGCAGATCGTGCAACGCCACCTTGCCGAGCTACGCCCGCGCAATGCCACCAATGCGGGCGCGGTGCTGCTTGCTCCCGACGGGCGCATCTTGGCGATGGTGGGCAGCGCGGGCTATGCCAACCCCGACGTAGACGGGCAAGTAAATGTCACCCTCGCCCTGCGCCAGCCCGGTTCCGCCCTCAAGCCGTTTGTGTATGCGGCGGCAATGCAACGTGGCTGGACTCCGGCCACCGTGATCTGGGATGAGCCAACCACCTTCGTGCGCGATGGCACGCTCTACCAGCCACGCAACTACGATGGCAACTGGCATGGCCCGCAACGCCTGCGGATGGCCTTAGCCAATTCGCTCAACATCCCCGCCGTGAAAGCGCTCGAATTTGTCGGGATTGAGGCGTTTGTGCAGCTGGCGAATGATGCCGGTATCACCAGCCTCAACGATCCCTCGCGCTATGGCTTGGCAATGGCACTCGGCAGCACCGAAGTGCGCCTGCTGGAACTGACCGGTGCATACAATACCATCCGCAATGGTGGCTATCAGCACCCGCCCGTGACAATCTTGAGTGTCAGCAACAATCGGGGTGAGATGCTGGAGCAAGCCCCCGATCTTGCCCGCCGCCAGATTTTTGGGGTGCAAGGCGAGCAGATCGCCTACCAACTCACCAGCATCCTCAGCGATAATCAGGCTCGCCGCTATATGTTCGGCGCAAATAACGTGATGGAGCTACCTGACAACCGCCCCGCCGCCGTCAAGACGGGCACGAGCAACGAGTGGCGCGATGCGTGGGCGGTGGGCTACACCACCGACGTGACGGTCGGGGTGTGGGTGGGCAATAGCGACAACAGCCCCATGCAGGAAATTGCCGGAGTGAATGGGGCGGGGGTGATCTGGCGTGACCTTATGCTGACCTACCACCGCGAACTCGATCTGCCCGTGCGCCAATTCAGCCCGCCGAGTGGCATTGAGCAGCGCAGCATCTGTGCCGCTACGGGTGCGCCCGCCAGCCCCGCTTGCCCCGTTACCGCAGCGGAGTGGTTCCGCGCAGGCACGGCCCTCGCTATGCTACCTGTCACCTATCAGGAGCAGCGCGTCGGGGCCGATGGGACGTGCTTGGCGATGAACGATACCCCTAGTTATCAGGTCCGCACGATCACCTATGCAGTCTATCCGCCTGACTTTCAGGAATGGGCCACGCAGCAGGGCATTCCGCAGCCGCCTACCGAGCCGTGCCCGCCGCCCGATCCTGATGCGTATGTGCTGAACCGGCTCGATCCCAGCCTCCCCAGTGTTGCGTTCGTCGGTGAGCAGATCGCCGTAAACGGGATTGCGCGGGGCGATTATACGCTGGAGGTCGGCGCGGGTGCATACCCCCCCACATGGCAAACCATCGTGCAGGGCAGTGGCTTGAGCGCAGCGGGACTACTCGCCGTCTGGCAGACGGGCGGTGTTCCGGCGGGAGTCTACACCCTGCGTTTACAGGTCACCGCTGCTGATGGCAGCCGCACCACCGATACCCACCTTGTAACCTTGACCGAATGACCCCATCTGTACGCTTGATACCACAATCACTGGGAACGGTGAAATTCTCTATACTCTTTCTATACTTATCTGGTCAGATTTATTCTTGACCCTTGTACTACCGCACCCTATAATCAAAGAGAAGGTCTATATACCGCGCTATCGCTAGCGCGAGGGATCATACATGAATGGATGAGTACCAGCCGATTTTTGGGCGTGAAGCCGAGCTTGCGCTGATAGATGAGCTTGTCTATGCGTGGGGCGAACGCTACTTCGTCACCATCGCTGCGCCGAGTGGTGCAGGCAAAACTCATCTCCTCACCGCCCTTCGCCAACGCTACCAGCGCGGTTCCTATTCGCGCCTGCCGCTGCTTGTCACAGCCATCCTGAACCTCAACACGCCGCATTTACACAGCCCGCACAATGTTGGGATCCAGCTTGCCCGGCATATCAACTCAAGCGCGTTTGAGCCATACCTTGCCCTGTTTGGCAATGGCAACCGCACGGCATTGGCATTGCCCACCCCAACGCATACCGCGCTTGCACGGGTGCGCTCGCAGGAAGTGCTTCAGCAGACGTTTCAAGATTGCCTGAGTGTGGTTTCTGCGAATAAACGCCTGATCATTCTGATTGATAGCCTTGATGTCCTCCCGCCCGCGCTTGTCACGACGCTATGGGCGTTCTGCCAACGCTTTGAGAATACGCTGGTGATCTGTGCTGGGCAGCCGAGTGCGGCGGTGCAGCAGTGGCAACAGCTCTTGCCGCCCCCTGAAGCGCGTTCGGTTACATTCACTCCGCTTGCCGAAGCTGCCCGCGCTGCCTACCTGCACTATGCGCTGGAACAGCAGCAACGCAGCCTGAGTGTGGATGTGTTGCGTCAGCTGCTCTGGCTCAGCAGCGACAGTCCGGTGCTGATGAACCTTGCCGTGCGCTACGCCCATGCTGCGCCGCTTGCCGATTGGCTCAAGCAGAGCCGCCGCCGCACCACCCAAGCGAGCTACAGCCCGACTGATTATGATGAGTTTGCGCGGCAGGTGGTGGCAACCATCATTGCGCCCGATACCCTCGCCAGTCGCTTATTGCGAGTCCTTGCCGAAGTTGCCCCACTCGATCTGCACATGGCAGCGGCGGTGCTGAATGTGCCTGAAACAGCCCTTGCCGAAGCATTTACGCTCATACAGCAGCACCCAGCGGTGCGTGCTTTTGCCGATAACTGGATCGGCTTGCACGAACACGTTGCGCGAGTGATCCGCACCGAGCTGCTGCCCGAATATGATCCGCACGGCACGCAGACGAAGCTGATGTATGAGCGCGTGGCTAATGCGCTCAATCTGCGGGCGGATAAGCTCGCCCATCATTTGCTGCAAGTGCAGCAACTCGCTACGCCGCAGCAGGGCTTGTTGACTGCCGGTGATAGCTGCCCCACCCTGTCGCCCGAAGCGCACCGCCTACTGCACGATGAGTATTGGTGGTTGCGCCTGCGCCAGCTGGCCTACACGCTGGCGGCCAGCCACGAGGCGGGCATGCATCTCTTCCAGATGTTGTTTACCGAAGCGACGCAGGGCTACAGCCTGACCGTGCGGGGCGAACTGTTTGCGGTGCTAGAGCCATATCGGGCGCAGCTTGATGGGCCTGATCACGTCCTCTACAACAGCGCGTGGATTCAGCACCTTGAGGAGACCGGACAGTATCAGCAAGTTCGCCAGCAAGCGAATCTGATGCTGGCCGAAGAGAGCTTATTGCCTACGGCCCAAGTCGTCACCCTGATCCATCTGGGGCATGCCGATGTGCGGCTCGGCTTTCTCGATCAAGCTGTAGCTAACTTCGAGCGGGCGATTCGGCTCTGCCGGATCCACGATCTGCGGATTGAGCTGGTGCAGGCGCTAGCGGGGCGGGCGTGGGCGTACCGCCATCAAGGTCGCCACACCGAAGCCCTGAACGACTATCTCGAAGCCTACCAGCGCAGCCTCAATAGCCAGTATTGGGAGCAGACCGCGTGGGTGCTGATCGGGATTAGCTACATCAATATGCAGAATGCAGATCGGCAGGGCGCATACGAAAGTAATCGTTCCGCACTGGAGCTAGCCCACCGCTACCAGTTCCGCAAGGTATTGGGGGCGGCCTACGCCAATCTGGGCGAAATTCAAGTCCGCTTTAATGAACCCACCGCCGCGCTGGAATCGTTTGCACGAGCCTTGCAGATCTTCGAGGAGCAGAACGACTACCACTGGATTGCGATTGTGCGCTGCGGCACGGCATTTGCCTACCAAATCCTGCAACGCTTCGCCGAAGCCCACGCCGAGCTAGCGTGGGCGGGCAAGTATGGCGCAGTCAGCCTCCGCACACGCATCCTCTACTCGCAGGCATTGGTGGCGTGGGATCAGGGTCAGCTCGAACAAGCCCGCGACTTCCTGCTGCTGTGCCGCGAGATGAGCCGCGAGATTGGCGATCAGTTCCACGACTATAAGAGCTTTGCGGATCTGATCGAACTGGCATGGGAGTTTGGTGAAAGTGAGTTGTGGAAGCCGTTCGCGCAGGAGCTAGATGAAGCCTATGCGTGGCGCAAGGGGGCTGAGGCGATGCGGCTGTATGGCTCATGCCTCCGCAAGATTGGCGATCTGGCGATCTGTGCCGGCGAGTATGATGCTGCCCTTGCCGCGTATGAAGAAGGCTTTCCCCTGATTGCCGAACACGAGATCCACGAACGCTATACGATCCGCTCGCAGATGCGCCAGACGAATGAGCGCATCCTGCACTGCATCCCCTCCAAAATCCTCAGCCGTCTGGGGCGGGGGCTGGCGGTATTCTGGCGCAGCAACAGCACCTTGATTGCCAAATATCCCGAAGCCTTGCTCACGTTCTATCTGTGGGAGCAAGCCGAACACGACACCGTGCTGGAAGTGGGAGCCGTGTCGCCGCCACTGGGGGAGTGATGGGGCCTCGTGTAGCGGATCGGGGCTGCGCTCGGTGAAGATATTTTACTAAAAAAGTTGCATAAGGATGATACAATCTGGTATACTACACCATACGAGTTTAGAGCGTAGTATCAGGAGGAAACGGAACGATGGCAGTTATCGAGCAGGATCTGTTGCAGGCACAGGAATTTGCCACTCAGCCGCTATTGCTCTTCAGCGAGGGTGCCTCCACCCAACTACTGAGAATGATGCGTGAGAAAGACCTCAACAGCGATGAGTACGCCCTGCGGGTATTCGTAGCGGGCGGGGGTTGCTCAGGCTTGCAATATGGCATGACCTTTGATGATGAAGTACGTGAAGGTGATACCGAGTTTGTCGCTCACGATCTGCGCGTGTTGGTAGATCATGTGAGTGCCGTATACCTTGCTGGCTCCACTGTAGATTATGTGGATAGCCTGATGGGTGGTGGCTTCAAGATTGAGAACCCCAATTCGGCGGGCGGCTGTGGCTGCGGCAAGTCCTTCCGCTCAAAGGAAGAGGGCGGCGAAGGTGCAGCCGAGAGCGATGCGGGTGGTTGTGGGAGCTGCGGCGGGCACTAAGCCATGACGTATCCCGACGCATATCGGGAAGGTGTTCGGCTCTTTAATGCGGGGCATTACTGGCACGCTCACGAGCAATGGGAACAGTGTTGGCTGGTTGCCCACGAACCTGATGCAACCTTTTATAAGGGGATTATTCAGGCGGCAGCGGCCCTCGTCAAATGGCAACAGGCAAATCTACGCGGTATGCACCTTAACTGGGCAAAAAGCAGGCGCAAGCTCACGACCATTCCCGCGTATCATATGGGAATTGATCTCATTGCGTTTGTTGCCGCAATGGATGCCTTTGTCCAAACCGCAACTGAAGCCCACGCAGGCTGTGCCCCGGTGCTTATTCTCGCTGATTAGCTCGGTACTCGAAGAGTGCCGAGCTTTGCTTTTTGTACCCACGTACCACCATACCGCTAAGTGTGGTACACTATAGCAGCAGAAATTGAAACCTGTACGTTCTTTAGAAGGCGCACCGGATTGAGCGCGGGCACAGCTTGTACGCACTGTATGGACATTGCTCTTCTGTGCGGTCATCGCTGCCAACGCTGAAACCTTCTGCACAGGCATCAATCTACTGTGCAGTAGAAACGACCATCATGCAAGCCAAAATACTGATTGTTGATGATGAATACTACATGCGCGAGACCCTTGAGATGATGCTGCGGCATGAGGGTTACGAGATTGTGACTGCGCGGAACGGTCTGGAAGCCTTGCAGCGCGTCGAAGAAGAGATGCCGGATCTGATCCTGCTCGATGTCTCTATGCCGCCCGGCATGGATGGCTACGAGGTCTGCTCGCAGCTCAAACACAACAAACGCACCGCCCTCATTCCCGTCACCTTCCTAACGGCGCAGAATGACATTGACAGCCGGCGGCATGGGCTAGATGTTGGCGCGGATGATTACCTCACCAAGCCGGTTAACTATGAGCTACTGCTGGCGCGGGTACGCTCCCAGCTGCGCCTCAAGCGCATCACCGATCAGCTTGAGCCATCCGAAAATGTGCTGATTATGCTGGCACTGGCCGTTGAGGCGAAAGACCCGTACACCCGCGTGCATCTGCAACGCATGAGTAGCTACAGTGAGCAACTGGCGATTTCGATTGGGCTACCCGCCGAACAGGTGAAGGCCGTCCGGATGGGGGGCTTGCTGCACGACATTGGCAAGATCAATATTAGCCAAGACATTTTGACGAAGACTGGGCCCCTTACCCCAGAGGAGTTTGCCGAAGTCAAGCGACACCCGCAATACGGCGCAGAGATTGTCTCACCGATGAGCTTCGCACCGCAAGTCGGGCCGGTCATTCTCGGCCACCACGAGCACTGGGACGGCAGTGGCTACCCCAATAAACTGCGCGGCGAGGATATTCCGATTGGCGCACGCATCGTCTCTGTCGTGGATGCCTTTGATGCCATGACGACAGACCGCCCCTACCGCAAAGCGCTGAGCCACCAAGAAGCGATCCGCCGCTTGCGGGCCCGCGCCGGGCGGCAGTGGGATCCGCGTCTGGTGAATGTCTTCTGCACGCTGGTTGAGCAGGGTAAATTCAAGCTCTTGCCCGATGACCTTGAACAAGATAACGCGAATAACTGTACGCTCTAACGCTACCCCATGTACCCTGAAGCCCTTGCCGCCCTGCGCTGCCCACACCCTCCGCACACTGCCCTTGAACTTGCGGCAGGCGCACGCTATGCCCCTGATGGAGCCGTGCTAGATGGCAGGCTGCGGGCAGTAGATAAGGCCGCCCGCCACTACCCGATCCGCGATGGCATTGTGGATCTGTTGGGGGGCGCACGCCTGCCCCTGACCCCAGCCCAAATCACCAACTATCTGCCCCTGACGGCATGGGGCTACGAACGCTTGTGGCGCGGGCACGCGCTAACGCTGCTCTCTGGCGAGGAGTTTGGCCATGCCCGTGAACTGCCCCTGCTGTGCCGCCTGATGCAGCCCGAACGGGGCGGCGTGTACCTTGATGTGGCATGCTCGAATGGGCTATATGCGCGGGCCCTTGCCGCCGCTACCCACGCCGATCTGCTTGCTGCTACGCCGCCGCCCGCCACAATCATCGGCATTGACCATTCCCTGCCCATGCTCCGGCAAGCGCGGGCATATGCGCTCCAGCACCGCCTCCGCATTACCTATGTGCGGGCAAGTGCCCAAGCCTTGCCGATTGCAGGTGCGGCAGTTGCGGGTCTCGCCATGGGCGGCTCGCTCAATGAGATCGGGGATCGGCGGGCATTCTTTGCCGAAGCGCGGCGCGTGCTGGAACCGCACGGGCGGATGGTGCTGATGCATCTGGTACAGGCGGGCGATAGCATCGGGCAGGCGGTGCAGGCCGTATTAGGCACAGGCGGGATTGATTTTCCGCCACTGGCGACAATCCACGCCGAACTAGGGCAGTTCAAGCCCCTTGACGAAACGCAGCACGGCGTGGTCGTCTTCAGTGCGTGGCAGCCCGCCTGATTTACTGGTGCAACGGGGGGCACTGCACCGCACGGTGGGGCGCGGGCTGTTTCCCAAAATCCAACTCTGTGGTATATTCTAGCAGGCACAGGCTCGCTGTAGCCTTGACATTCACTCCCTTGAAACATTCCTGTAATCAGGATAGGTACAGGATGGATGCCACCGACGTTCAACAGTTAGGAATCCTGCTCGCAGCGGGATGTGTTGATCGTGACGGTGGTTCAGGCAGCAAAGCTGGAGTTGAAGCCAATTGTTGGCATTGGCGGAATACACCAAGTGGTTGGAACAATACACATTTGATGCTACTCTCATCTGTCCAACATACCTGAGGTGCAACAATGAAGAGTCATATTCGCTGGCAACGCGCCCTCGCGTTTGTCCTTGTTCTACTGGTTGTGGTGACGGCTATTCCGGCGACAACGCCCGCCCCGATTGTTGAGGCGCAGAGTCTCCCGTGGCGCGACAAAGGCACGCCATTCGGGGTGGTTGCGACACTCGGCAACCGTGTGCGCGAGGATGAGATCCCAAAAGCCATTCAGCTGATGCGTGAAGCTGGGGTGCAGTGGCAGCGCGAGGAGATCTTCTGGGATCAAGTCCAGAAAGTGCCAAATGGGCCCTTCCGCTGGGATGGCAACGAGAGTGGCTTCTACAACTACGATTATGCGATTGGGGCCCAAGCCGCGGCAGGCATCAACGTGCTGGGCTTGCTCGATTACAATCCGGCGTGGTTCAAGGGGCGCAACCCAACCCCAGATGAATGGATCGAAGATTGGGGCGATTTCGTCTATGCCGCCGTGGCCCGCTATGGCCGCGAGCGCGGCTGGGTCAAGTATTGGGAGCTGTGGAACGAACCCAACCTCGAAACATCAGGCTACCAGAGTGGGCTGTACACCCCGCGAGACTTTGTGCGCCTGTTGCAGGTGGGCTACGCCGCAGCCAAAGCCGCCGACCCTGAAGCGAAGATTGTGATGGGTGGCCTCGTCTCGATCTGGAGTGAACCGCCCTCGCCCTACAACTATGACTACCTGACCTACCTCAGCATTATCGGCGACTTGGGCGCGTGGAACTACGTAGATATTATCGCCCTGCACCCCTACCGCCCTGATCCACCCGAAGGCGAAATCTTCAAGCATCAAGGGACGGATAGCCTCAGCCTGCGCGATGAACTCCGCCTTGTGGATGAACTCCTGCTGAAACACGGGCCCAAACCGATCTGGCTGACCGAGATGGGCTGGCCTTCCCATCAGGGCGCGTACAGCGTCAGTGAGGATGCCCAAGCCTTCTTCCTTGTGCGGACGTACATTCTTGCGATTAGCCACCCTAGTGTCGAGAAGATCTTCTGGTACGATCTCCGCAACGACACCGCCCCCGATGCGCTCTATCACCGCCCGTACTTCTCCAACGAGAATCCGCAGTTCCACTACGGCATGGTGCGCCGCACCTACCCGCTCAATGTGGATGATGTCAACCTCCGCAAGCCCGCGCTGGTAGCCTACCGCACCATGACCGATATGCTGGCGGGCTTGTGGCTCAATAGTGTGCTTGCTGAGAATGACCGCCCCGACTGGCCCGGCGTGTACTGGTATCGCTTTACGAGCGACGCACGCCGCGTAGATGTGCTGTGGCGCACCGAGTCGGCGGTGCCCGTCAAGCAGATCGCCTGCGGCTGCCGTGAAGCCCTCGTGCGGAACTGGAACGGCGATGTGGAGGCCCTGATCTACACCTACGACGGCAACATCAGCCTACGCCTGAACGATCCCGGTGCGCCCGTGTACGTCGAGTACGACCCGCTCCCCGCCCGCGATGGTGAGTACTTTGAGACGACGGGCCACACCATTCGCGGCACATTCCGCGACTTCTGGTATGGCAACGGTGGGGTGGAACGCTTTGGCTACCCCCTGACCGAAGAACTGCTGATCGCCGATGGCGGAGGTCGCCCGCGGGTTGTGCAGTATTTTGAACGGGCCCGCTTTGAACACTACCCTGAATCAAGCAATCCCAACCTGAAGGTGGTGCTATCCCGCATCGGCGAAACGATGCTGCAACGGCAAGGGATAGACTGGACCAAGCTGCCCCGTATCCGCAGTGCGCCCGACTCGTGCCGCTTCTTCGCCGATATAGGCCATGCCATCTGCCCGCCATTCCTCGCCGTGTGGGAGCAGTACGGTGGCTTGGA
>JAAUTZ010000004.1:32184-44574 GCA_012031225.1 Chloroflexaceae bacterium | reverse complement strand
CGTAAGCCTGCCCCACAGAGGAACCATATCTACTATGCTTCGCAATCCCATCCATAAACGCCTTGATCGGCTTGCCCAAGATCGCTGGACGCGCCGCGCAATCCGTATCCTGCTGCGCTCGGCGTGGGTCGGGTTATCCCTGCTCGTGATCGGGCTAGGGCTACGCATGCTCACCGATTGGCAGATTGGCCTAATGAACTTGATCGCCGTCGCCATGCTCTGCATTGCGGGTGGAGCCGTGCTGCTCCTGCGCCGCCCGCTCTCGCCCGAAGCGGCTGCGCGTCGCCTTGATCGGCGGTTTGGCTTGGATAATCAACTCACTACCGCCCTAGAGGTCAGTGCCCGCAGCGATACGCACCCGCCCGAAGGGGTGGCGGCGTATCTACTGGAACACGCCAACCAAACGACGGTGCAAGTGCAACGTTATGTGCGGGCCAAGCAACGCCTGCCGTGGATGGAAGTGCTAACCCTCGTTGCTGTGCTGCTGCTCGCACTCGGTATGGTTGTCGTTAGCGATATTGGCTCGACGGCAAACTTGCCCAATCCGGAAGGATTGCCTGACCTTGCCGCTGCGCCCAACACGCCCCCGCCCGATGCACCGCAGCAAGCTGCCGACAATAGCATGCTCGCCGGAGATGCAGGCGCGGGCAACGCAACTGGACCGCTTAGTGCGGCCCAGCAACAGCAAGCCCAAGCCATCGCCGATGCCTTGCGCGATCAGAGTGCGACCCGCCCGGCGGCCGAGCAACTGGATCAGGGCGACACGGCGGGTGCCGCGCAGAGTTTGCGCGAATTGGCTGATCAGGCGAACCAACTGGGCGATGAGACCCGCACCGACCTCAGCAATCAGCTACGCGAGGCAGCCGATCAGCTCGCACCCGCCGACAGCGAGCTGGCCGAGCAGGTGCGCCAAAGTGCCGACGCGCTGCAACAGGGCGCGGATACCGCCGCCGATGGGCTAGAGCAGCTTGCCGATGCGGTAGAGCAGCTTGGCGATCAAGGCAATTCGCAGAGCACTGCTAACAACCCGCCGCCCGATCAAGCCGATCCGAATGCTGGCCCGCAAGGTGGCGGTACAGCGGCAGGCAACAACCCTGTCGAACAGCGCGAGCGCGAGCAATCCCACGAACGCCTGAACGTAGATGGCGTACCGCTTGAGCTAGAGAGCAGTGGCACGGGCAGCGCAGCCGAAGGCGACCCCGACCAGATCGCCGGCGGAGTGGGCAACTTCAGCCGCAGCACCGCCGGCGGCAACGCCGATAGCTCCGTCGTCCAGATTGGCGACGATCCGTTGTATATCCCGCCGGAATTGCGCGATGTGGTTCAGAAATATTTTGCGCCGGGGCAATAGCCCGCGCCCCAACGCTCGCCCCACCGCCGAACAGCCGCTCTTTGATGAGCTATTCCTGCGGCGCATGGCCCGCATGAGCCTCCAAGTCCAGCGCAGCCTACGCGGTAGCCCGGCGATGGGCGGCCACCTCAGCCGCCGGTACGTGCCCGCTAGCGAGTTCAGCGATCACCGCTCCTACCAGAGTGGTGACGACCTGCGCTACGTGGATTGGAATGTGTATGCCCGCCAAGATGAGATGCTGCTCAAGTTGGGCGAAGCCGAGCAGAACATCCACGTCCACCTGCTGCTCGATGTCTCGCGCAGCATGGCGTGGGGCGCACCCCCCAAGCTGCGCATTATGCAGCAGCTTGCGGGGGCACTCGGCTACCTTGCGCTGAACTACAACGACCATCTGCGGATCGTCCCGTTTGGCGATGCCCAGCTCCGCCCCTTTGGGCCTGCGCGGGGCAAGGGCCGGCTCGTGGAGATGCTGCGCTACATCGAGCAGATTCCGGTGCAACAGGAGACCCGGATCAATGTGGTGTTGCAGCAGCACGCGCAAGAGTTCAAGCGCGGCGGCTTGCTCGTGCTATGTTCCGATCTGCTCGTGGATGAAGGCTTGGCAGAGGGCTTGAGCCTGCTGCCCAGCCCGCGCTGGCAAGTGGTGGTACTCCATATGATAGACCCGCGTGAGCTACGCCCCGAATTGCAGGGGCAGATCGAGCTGGAAGATAGCGAGACAGGGCAACGGATCACGATGGAGCTGAGTGCCGAGCAGATCGCCGCCTACCACACGGCGGTGCAAGCGTGGCAAGAGCGGCTGTCGCGCATCTGCACCCGCTACGGCGCGACGTATGGACGCATCCTGACGACATGGCCTATCGAGCAGAAAGTTGTGCCGTATCTGCGGGCGCGGCGACTTCTGACGTGATGCCCAGCCCCTACGCTGCCCCTCCGTCGGCGGGAGCATCGTTTGGGCCGATCTGTGGGCGGTGGCTCCCATACGTCAGGGCATATGCACGGGTGAAAGCCACGCCCATAAACAGCACCGCGTTGATCAGGAAGATCCACGTCATAAATGCCATCACCGAGCCGAGTGCGCCATAGTTTTGCAGATTGGCGTTGCCGCCAATGATGATCCCGCTCAGGCTGTTCAGGATAGCCAGCGCAAGCGCAGTAATCAGTGCGCCCAGCCACACATCGCCCCATGCCACACGCACGCTCGGCAACACCTTGAATACGACACAGAGAACCGCCCCGACAATCAATACGGTGCTGATGCTAATCAGGGCCTGCTCCAGCCGGTTGCCCTCTTGCAGGCTCAGCAGGAGCGTGGCATCAATGCCGAACTGCGCTAGCCAATCGCGGAATTGGGTCAGAACGTCATCCGAGAGACTCCGCAGCACAGTGGTGATGGTGCGGATGATCGTAGACATGAGCATGGAGATGATGATTGCGGCTGCCAGCAACAGCACGAGAAAGAACGAAATCAGCTTGCGGAAGGCCATCCAGAGCACCTGCTTGCCCAAGCCGCGTGCCGGCTGTTGGTAGGGGTTGTACTCCCAGATAATATCCACCACCCGATCCAACACACTGAATGCCCCACTTGCCGTAAACAGCAGCAAGCCAAACCCAATCAGGCTTGCCTGTTGGCTAGAACGGTACAGATTATCGAGCACGTTGCTGATAAACTCAGCCGCATCCGGCGATACCGATTGGCTCATCAGCAACAGCAGTTGGGTGCGGATGTCATCCTCTGTGCCCAGTGCCTCTACTGCATTCGGGTCAGCAATACCACTAAGCGTCTGCTGCACCAGCGAATCGGTTGCACCCACCACGACGGCGATCACACTGAGGATAATCAGGAGCAACGGGAAGAATGAAAAGAGCACGTAGTAGGCCATCGAAGCCCCTAAGAGCATACTATCGGCGGTTTGCCACGTATCGAACGTGAGCTTCAGAAACGGAAATAGCTCAGTGCGAACGTAGTGTACGGTGCGCCCTATAAATGATGGTTGCGTTTCGGATACATCTGCCATATGGGCTTCCTCTCCCCTCTCTCTTATGATCGGTGAACAAAAGAACGCGAATATACCCGATAGGTTTTGGCAATCTGTGCCCCAAACGCCTCTGCACTGTGGCGCATACTCATGTTGGATTCTACCACAAGCGATAACTCAGCGCGACGGTAGCCGTGCCGCAGCGCAGCTTGGAGCGTCTCGGCGTAGAAAAGGGCTTCGATCCCTTGCCGCCGATAGGCCGGTAGCACGCCCATGGCAAAGAAGCGCAGCGTATCTACATGCTGCTGCCAGCGCAGCACACGCCACCACCCGAACGGCAACAGCCGCCCGCGCAAGGGGTGCAACACCTGATGCAGATCGGGCAGGGCAATAGACATGCCAACAGGCCTACCCGCATCTTCGGCGAAGTAGATCAAGTCAGCCGCAATGAATGGGCGCAGGCGGTAGGCAAGCTCAGCCACTTCAGCATCCGTCATCGGCACGAAGCCCTCATTGGCCGCCCACGCCTGATTGTAGATCGCCTGAGCGCGGGCAAATTCCTGCTGGAATTGGCCCACGTTGATCGGGCGCAGGGTGGCGCGGCTCCGCTGTCGGGCAAGCGCAACAGCGCGGGCAAGGCGCGGCGGGAGCGCGTTTGTGTGTGTCATGCCGAGCAGCTGCGGATCAATGGTGTAGGCGTACCAATCGGTCTCTTTCACAAAGCCAGCCTGTGTGAGGAGCGCGGGGTAATAGGGCGGGTTGTAGGTTGTCATCAGCGTCGGGGGCTGATCGTAGGCATCCAGCAGCACGCCGCAATCGTTGTCTGCCGCAAAGTTGAAAGGCCCCCGCAAGGACGGTGCGCCGTGCGCCTGCACCCACGCGGCGGCGGTATCGAGCAAAGCTCGGGCCACAGCCAGATCATCCACGCACTCGAAGCAGCCGAAGCAGCCACGCTGTTCAGCGGGCGCGAGGTGATCCACGTAGGCGGCAATCGTGCCGACGGGCGACGAGCCGTGCAGCGCAAGCCAGAGTTGCGCTGTAGCATGCTGAAAGAAGGGGTTACGGCGTTTATGAAGCAGGGTGTGGCGGTCACGTTCGAGCGGTGCTACCCACGCCGGATAGCTGGCGTAGAGCTGGTAGGGGAAGCGCACAAACTGGCGCAGATGCTGCCGTGAGCGGACAGGTACGACGCTCAGGGTATGGCTGGATGTGGGGATTACGACGGGCGATAGCACAGATGACACACGTTTACTCTTTCTTAATCGTTGCGGGCGGTTTATGCCACATGGTATACTACTAAAGTACTATGTAGTATATGCCAAAATCGTGGTGTCGTGGACACTCCCGCGCAGGGGGTGTACGTGGAGCTAAGAAATATCTGTGAGTGCTACTGCGACCAGCCTATTAACTGAAGCCCAAGCTAGCGTAGCCCAGCTGATTGCCCGCCTGCGTGAGATGGAAGCGGCGGCGCGTGAGCAGGATAGCCTGATGACCACGCGCCTGCGCCAAGCCCAACGCGCCCTTGATGAGGTGGTGCTCCAGCAGCAGTTTGCGCTACAGCACCAACAAGCCAGTGCCGCTACCCTCCAGCAACGTGAGCAGGAGCTACGCGCCGCGTTTAAGCAGATTGCCCGCGAGACGGAAGAGGTGCAGCACGCCCGCAAACAGCTGGATCAGATTATCCGCCAGATCGAGATGAGTAGCGCGGTGCTGCGCGATGAGCCGACCCGCACCGCCCAGCCCGATCCGTGGGCACTGGCGTTGCGTTCGCAGGTGGTGCTAGGACGTGAAGAAGAGCGGGTGCGGCTGGCGCGGGAGGTGCATGATGGGCCTGCTCAGGTGCTGGCTAATTCGCTCATGATTGCCGAGCAGTGCCGCACGCTCGTGCAGGAGCAGCGCACTGCTGATCTGGGCTTGATGCTGGATCGGATGTGTGCGGCAACGCGTGAGGGCTTGGGCGAGGTGCGCCAGTTCATTGCTGATCTGCGGCCGGGCCAGCTTGCTGAGCAGGGCTTGGTGGGGGCGTTGCAGGAGTACACCCGCCGCTACCAGCAACAACACGGCACGGCGGTGATGCTGGAATTGGACGCTGAGCAGCTGCCGCGCCTGCCCGCCGAAACCGAGATCGTGCTGTATCGCATTGTGCAAGAGGCCCTGCAAAATGCCTACAAGCACGCACGCGGCGCAGCAATCACAGTGCAGTTGCGGCAGCGACGCGGACATCTGCTGCTGACAATCCGCGACGAAGGGCCCGGCTTCGATCCGCGTGAGGTTGCCCGCCGGGCTGGGCGTGAGAGCTGGGGCCTAACCAGTATGCGCGAACGAGCAGAGCTAATCGGGGCGCGTTTCCACGTCGCCGCGCGGGTTGGGCAGGGTACGGAGGTATCGGTGGCATTGCCATTGACATAATGCGGAAGTGGTGTAGAGGTTAACTTATACAGTGCCCGCCACGTAATTACAGAACAACGAAAGCTAATGGTATGGCAAATATTCGTATTTTAGTTGTGGATGATCACCCGCTTTTTCGGCAGGGCATTCGCTGGAGCCTTGAGTCTGCGCAGGATATGGATCTGGTGGCGGAAGCCGAGAATGGGCAAGAGGCGATTAAACTTGCCGAGCGGATGCTCCCCGATGTGGCTCTCGTAGATGTGAACCTGCCCGGCTTGAATGGGCTAGAGGTGGCGCGGGTCATCAAACGCCACCACCCCAGCATCGGCATTGTTGTGCTGAGTGTGACTGAAGATGATGAGCAATTGTTTCAGGCGATCAAGGCGGGCGCGGCGGCGTATTCCTCCAAAGATGTTCACCCGAAAGATTTGATTGACATTATCCGCCGCGTGGCGAGTGGCGCATACCTGATCAACGACTACGTGCTATCGCGCCCGCACGTCGCCTCGCGCATCCTGAGCCAGTTCCGCGAGCTAGCTGCTTCAGAGGATGAAACGACCACCGGCTTGTTTGCCCCCTTGACCAGCCGCGAGATTGAGATTCTCGATTGCATTGCGCGGGGGCTATCGAACAAACAGATCGCTACGGAACTGAATATTAGTAGCCAAACGGTGAAGAATCATATCACCTCAATCTTGAAGAAGCTGCAAGTGGATGATCGCACCCGCGCCGTGATGTATGCGATCAAGCAGGGTTGGGTGCGGATGGGCACGGTATCGGGCAGCAAGTAACCCCAAGCACACCCTAGCCGCGTTGCGCGATCACCGCTGGGAGCAGCAGATTGGCCGCGGCGAGGTTGGTGGCAAAGGGGATGTTATGCACATTGCACACCCGTTGCAAGCTCTGAATATCTGGCTCGTGCGGGTGCGCATTGAGCGGGTCAACCAGAAAGATCAGGAGCGCAACGTTGCCATCCACCACCCAAGCGGCAATCTGGGCATCGCCGCCATAAGGCCCTGAGAGCATGCATTGCACGGCCAGCCCCGTTGCCGCGCTGATGCGTGCGCCCGTTGTGCCTGTGGCGATCAGGTGACAGCTTGTCAGCAACGCTTGATGCCGCTGCACAAACGCGACCATCTCGTCTTTCTTGCCATCGTGGGCGATCAGGGCTATGGCTTGCATCGAGTTTACTCCTGTGCCTTTTTCTTACTCCGCGCACGCGGCTTCTTCGCAGTGGTGCTACCGCTCTTGGTGGGTGTGGCGGCGGTGCTCGTGGCGGCTGTCGTGCCGTTGCTGCTGCGCTTGGTTGCCGTGCGTTTCGCGGGCGTTTTGGTGGTGGGCGTTGCGGCGGCGGTGCTGCTCGGCTTGGGTGTAGTGACGGGGATGGTTGCCGGATCAGCGATTGCCCGCTCCACCTCCTCCATCGTGGCGGCCGCATAATCACAGGCGGGGTAGCGTCCGCAGCTAAAGAAGGGCCGCCCAAACTTGCCGCGCCGCTTGAGTAGCTCCCCTTCGTGGCACTTAGGGCAGGTAATGCCCGTTGGTTCGGGCAGCGGCACGGGCTTGCCATCTTTGCCGAGCCGGCGCGTGTTGGTACATTCGGGGTAACCAGAGCAACCGAGAAACGTCCCGAAGCGGCCCTTTTTCTGCACCATCGGGCGGCCACACACATTGCACATCACGTCGCTCAGTTCGGGCGAACTGTTCGCCTCCAGCACAATCTGGCCTTCGGCGGTGCGCTGAAAGTTGCTGGTAAAGTCGCACGAATCCGCGCCGCCTTTGCGGTCATAGCGGGTGCAGGAGAGGAATTCACCGTTGCGCCCAAACTTCACCGCCAGCTCGCCCTGCTGACACTTGGGGCAGGTGATGCCGGTGAGGATTTCATCCTGCTTCACATTCCGCATCTCGTGGCGGGCTTGCTCCAGTAGCGTCGAGAAGGGCGTGTAGAACTCGTGCAGCACGGGAACCCACCGCGCCTCACCGAGCGCAATATCATCCAACTTCTGTTCGAGTGTTGAGGTGAACTCGTAGCCGATGATCTCTGGGAAGTGTTCCACCAACAGCCGCGTTACCACCCGCCCCAGCATCGTGGGGATCAGCTTCTTCTCGACCAACTCGACGTATCCGCGCTCTTGGATCGTCGAGATAATCGGCGCGTAGGTCGAAGGTCGCCCAATGCCGAGCCGCTCCAGATCCTTCACAAGGCTGGCTTCGGTATAGCGCGGTGGCGGCTCGGTGAAGTGCTGGATCGGCAGCAGCGCAATCAGATTGAGTTGCTCGGCTTCACGAAGTAGGGGCAGGCGGCGTTCGCTGTTCTCGTCCTCCTCACCCTCGTCCAGCCCTTCATTGTAGACCGCCAGAAAGCCCGCAAACTTGACCACGCTGCCCGTTGCGCGGAATAGGTAGGGGATCGTTCCGGCGGCATCGTGCGGGCGTGTAGCAGCAATATCTACCGTCGTGCTATCGAAGATCGCTGGCGCCATCTGGCTAGCCAGAAAGCGTTTCCAGATCAAATCATACAGGCGTAGCAGGTCGCGCTCTAGCACCCGCGCCAGTTGGTCCGGGTGGCGTTGGCTACTCGTGGGGCGGATCGCCTCGTGCGCCTCTTGTGCGCCGCGTGCTTTGGTTTTGTAGATCGGTGGCTTATCCGGTAGGTAATCGCTGCCGTAACGTTCGTGAATCACCTCACGCGCTTCCTGCTGGGCATCTTGGGCAATGTTGGTGCTGTCGGTCCGCATGTAGGTAATCAAGCCGACAGTGCCCTCACTGCCCCCAATATCAATCCCTTCGTAGAGCTGCTGCGCGAGGGTCATCGTTTTGCGGGCACTAAAGCCGAGCTTGCGCCCCGCTTCTTGTTGCAGCGTGCTGGTGGTGAAGGGCGGCGACGGGCTGCGCTTCTTGTCGCGGCGGGCGATCTTGCTGACGGTGTAGCTAGCGCGATCCAGATCGGTCACAATGGCCTGTGCCGCTTCCTGATTGCCAAGCGCAAACTTATCGAGCTTCTTGCCGGCCCGCTCGATCAAGGTGGCTCGGAACACCGGATTAGCTTTGCCATTTGCCACCGTGCCGGCCAGCTTTTGCAAGTCTACCTCAATCGTCCAGTATTCGACGGGCTTGAAGGCTTCGATTTGTTCTTCACGCTCGACAATCAGGCGTACCGCCACCGACTGCACCCGCCCCGCCGATAAGCCGCGCTTGACTTTATCCCACAGCAGCGGGCTAAGCTGGTAGCCAACGAGCCGATCCAGCACGCGCCGCGCTTGCTGGGCATTCACCAAATCGGCATTGATCCGGCGGGGGTTGGCAATTGCGGCCTTGACTGCGGTTGGGGTAATCTCTTGGAACACCACGCGATGCGTTGGGGTGGTGCGCGGAATGCCTATCGCCTGCATGATGTGCCACGCAATCGCCTCGCCCTCGCGGTCGGGGTCAGTCGCCAGATAGACCGCATCCGCTTGGCGGGCGGCGCGGCGTAGCTCACTCACGACCTTCTCTTTGGTGACTTCGTAAGCGGGGGCAAAATCGTGCTCAAGATCAATTGCTAGCCCGTTCTTGGGCAGATCGCGCACATGGCCCATGCTAGCTGTGACTTTGAAGCCCTGACCGAGATACTTTTGAATCGTTTTCGCTTTGGCTGGCGACTCAACAATAACTAATTTATCACCCATACTACTCTCTACTCGCTGGCGGCGTATGATGCGCCGATGCTGGTAATCTGGTGCTTCTTCCACTGAATGCGGGCAAGACGTGCATACATTGGCACAGGAGTGTGGCGCGTGTGGCAAGCCTGTGCGCTATGCGGAGCAACCTGTGGCAAACTGATCCTAGTTTTATTGCAGTTCACGTTATCTGTTACTCTGGCACTATACGCACCTGTGCAGAGATTGTCAAGGCAAACGTTCAACACTGATCTGCCATACCCCCTCTGGGGCAAGCGGATCGAGCGGCGTAAGCAGGGCGTGCGAGAGCCATTTGAGGCTAGGGTAGGTGGGGGTGTAGAAGAGGTGCGTTGGGTTGCGGGTATCGCTCGCCCCGAAGCGCGGGATCGGCTGGGTGAGCCACTCTGCGTCGTGCAATGCCTGACACCACTGCGTTTCGAGCGGTTGCGGGTAGGTGGTACTCCAGATCTCGCAGAGGTGTGCCGCTGCCCGCAGGTAATCTACGTGCCAGTGCAGGTGCGGCTTATCAATGCGGCAGTGGTGCTTGAGGCGGGCAGCCAAGCCGCCAGAGCCAAAGGCACTCCCGACATACAGGTAGTAGCCCGCCGCGAACGTGAATGTACCTAATCGCCCGATTGCCAGATCAGGCAAATCATCCGCGACATGCAGGATCAGCAGGTAGGTTCCGCGTGCGGTAGGCATCACGGCCTCAGCATTAGGCGTATTCGGGGGCGGGTTTATCAACCTGCGCGATCTCCAGTGTTTCCCACCACGCAATGCATGCCTGATCCAAGCCAGCCGCCGTAAGCACTTCTTGTTGACATAACAACGCCGCCTGTTGAGGATCGGCGGCTGTCAAGATCATATGGGTGGGAATACTCTGCGTGGTGGCAATCGCTGCAAGCGGGGGCTGGCGCACAATCAATGTGCCCTGCACCGAGAACAGCGCATGCTCTGGGTTGCTGCGCTCAGGATACGCAAGCTGCCACCAGATATGCTGGCGGCGGCGCGTTGTTAGGCTCGTGTAGCGATTCTGAAGGGCAATCCGACGTTGTAATAAACAGCGATGATGACCCACAATTGCTCCTTACTACTTGCCCATATCGCCGCTGATCGGGAAGAATATTATGAAGTTAACTTCTGCCTACACCGTACCTGAAAAACAGCGTGAGCGCAAGGGGCAAAATCTACGCCCATCGGTAGCAATCTGGCTACTGTCTCTCGATGGGCGTGCCGCCGCGCCTAGCCGCCGCTTCTAGCGGCTTGGCTACCGCCTCCTACCGCGCAAGGGTCAGCACACCCGGCACGCGGTTGAACATCCAGAACGAGATCGGCAGCCCGATGATGCTCGCACTCAAGCCCCACGCCACGCCGATCCAGATCGCACTGAACCACCACCCGATCAACAGGAAGTAGATTGCCCGCAGGAAGAAGTTGTGCTGCGGTGTCGAGCGGGTGTAAACTTCGCCCGTCTCACTCACATACATGTGCTTAGTTTGGGGCTGCAAGGTTGCTACTTGCGGCAGCCGATTGAGCATCCACAGCCCGAATGGTAGCCCGATGATGGTGACACTCAGCACCCACGCCACCGTCGCCCAGATGCCACTCAGCCACAGCCCAATGAAAATGAAATAGACGAGCCGCAGGATCAACATCCCCAAGCCCTGATCGGTTTGCACTGTTTGTACCTTTGCCATTGTTGTTACTCTCCTCTTTCCCTAGAACGTATCCGCACCCATAGTACGTGCCCATTGGTGCAAATGTTGCATAGGCTTGGCTCATCGTTCGTAGGGGTCAGTGTGCAGCGGTGCGTGCTGTCCGTACTCCAGCAGGTCGTGGGTGGTGGGGGTAGTGGCCTGACTAGCCGGAGCAGGTGACACACCGTTCGGGGGCAGTGTGAGTGGCAGGCGCAGGATCTCTTGGACGGGGACAAAGCTGTGCCGCACATAGAATTCTTTGGCGTGGGCATTGGATGCGGTGACATATAGCTCAATCCGATCCAACCCGTGTGCTGTCGCCCACGCCTGCGCCTGTTTAATCAGCTGGGTGCTGAGCTGCCCGCCACGATAGCCCTCGGCAATATAGATCGCCGTCAGTTCGGCCCACACCCGTGCCGCAAACAGGGGCGAGCCGATATGCCGCTCCACCACGAGCAGCGCAATCGCTTGCTGGCCATGCCAGACAAGCTGCCATAGCACCCGCTCGGTATCGTGGCACGAATTGGTGAAGTAGATGTGCATTTGGTCGCGCCAATTCGCGGCAAGCGTGTAGTGGGCATCTAGCCCAGCATTGAAGCGGTGCAGGGCTTCAAACAACGTAGCAACCGCCTCGAAATCGGCGGCTTGGGCAAGCGCAAAACGATAGTCGGCTGGCAGTAGGGCAGAACTTTCGTGCATATTGTTGCTCCCGTGAACTTTGGTCAGTTTCCCATATTATAGCCGACAAGTGCGGGGCCGGTGACACGCCGCCGCTAACTCATCGCTAACATCCTGCTAACGCACCACTAGCATTCGTTTGGTAGACTGGGAATAGGCGATAGACAACCTGATCTGCGGAACAAGACGGGGATGCAGATCTGTAGCAATAGGAGCGAGGAACAAGCCATGATGTGGCAACCAACGCACCCCCACCTGTGGCAGATTGGAACCTTTGTGATGGGGCTAATTGGAATTGGTACGGCGGTAGGCGTAGCCCTGCTGCTCATCGGCGGTGATGCCGGACTGGTGCTGGCGGCGGCAGGGGCATTTGTTGCGCTGGTGGTTCTTACCACCGTGCTGGTCCGGCTGGGGCTAGGGGCCCACACGCGGCGCACCGCCAATCCACGCACGCGGCCACACCGGGCCATGCTCACCACGCTGGAGCCGCGCCAGATCAGCACGGCGCACGGCGAGGTAGTGCACGGCTGGGCGGTGCCACTGGATACCACCGATAGCTATGAATTGGTGCTGACCAGCGCGGGCTACCGGATGGTGAATGCTCAGGGACAGGTTGTGCATCGCTTTGCGTAGCGAGG
>JAAUTZ010000004.1:0-32084 GCA_012031225.1 Chloroflexaceae bacterium | reverse complement strand
GCGAGGTAGTGCACGGCTGGGCGGTGCCACTGGATACCACCGATAGCTATGAATTGGTGCTGACCAGCGCGGGCTACCGGATGGTGAATGCTCAGGGACAGGTTGTGCATCGCTTTGCGTAGCGAGGGGCGAGGTGTCAGGTGTCAGGTTTGAGGTGTCAGGGAAGACAAACCACGAAGAACACGAAGAACGCGAAGAACACGAAGGGCAGCAGGAAAACTGTTTCGTGATATGCTAGCACCCGCCACCTGCCACCCGCCACCCGCCACCCGCCACCTACCCCCATCACCCCAACGGCTCTGGGCGGTAGCCATCGTAGGCGGTGGGCAAGTACACGCCCTGCATCCGTAATGATTGCACACGGTACAAATGCGCCGCACCGTGCATCAGGTGCATCGCCACATCCACCACGCGGCGGTTGGCGGGCTGCTCCAGATACGAGCCGCGTACCCAATCATTGAATGCACCCATCGCCGGCCCACACCAGATCTGGTAATCCATCTCGCGCCCAGCCGTGCCACTATTTGCCCATCGTGAGGACAAGCCCAGATACCAGCGAAAGACAAGGGCCATCTTGCGCTTGGGCTTATCGGCGGCCCGCTCGATCTGCTCTGGATCGCGCTGCATAAAGTAGTTCACCGTCTCCTGCCAAACTTCCTCTAGAGGCTTCTGGAAGACCTGCTGCTCCAGCTTGGCCCGCTCAGCGGCGGGGATGTCCTCTAGCGCGTCATACTGCACATACAGTTCGTAGAGGCGTTGCGCCCGCAGCGGGAACAGCGTGCCCTTCTTGAGGAGTTGCACCTTCACGCCCATCTCAAACATATCCGCCGCCGGAGCCATCATCACATCGGCAATGCCCGCTTGGGCTAGCAGATTACGCACATGGGCCGATGATCCGGACTCAACGCACGCCTGATTGACTGAGCCTGTCACCACATAGGCCGCACCCATCATAAACGCGCCCAGCACCGCCGCAGGGGTGCTGATCCCGCCTGCCGCCCCAACCCGCACCGGCATGGGATAGTTGCGCTGGGCTTGGATGTCGTCGCGCAGGGCTAGCAGCGAGGGCAGCAGGCTCACGAGCGGGCGATTGTCGGTGTGCCCGCCCGAGTCCGACTCAGCGGTAAGATCATCAGCCATCGGCACATACTGGGCAAGCTGGGCCTGCTGGGGGGTGATATAGCCCTGTTGCACCAACTCTGCCAGCAGCTTATCGGGCGCGGGCTGCATAAACGCCGCGGCTGTCTCGCGCCGCGAGATCTTGGCGATCACGCGGTTCTGGATTTCTAGCTGCCCCTGTGGATTGAGGCGCAAGCCCGCCACGCGGTAGCGCACAATCTGCGGCGTGAGCGCGAGAAACGCCGATGCCTCAACAGTGCGGATGCCGTACTTCAGATACAGTTCAACTGCACCCCGTTCGAGGGCTTCTTCGCTGGGGCTGTGGATCAGATTGAACGCATACGGCTGATTGGGCAACGCCTGCTGAATGCGCTGGATGTTCTCCTCCACCCGCGCCGGCACGAGGCCCGCCGCCCCAAACGAGCCGAGCAACTGGGCTTGCCCCATCGCAATCACCAGATCGGCGGAGGCGATGCCATTTGCCATTGCGCCCGTGCTGTAGGCGTAGCGCACCTGATGAAAGGCCCGGAACAACGGATCGCCGAACTGTTCCGGTGGGCAGGCGGGCGCATTCGCCAGCAGCTCCCAGCCGGTGCTATGCCCATTGCGGGTAGTGGTTGCCGCCGCCGGAGCCATGCCCACCTGCCCATCGGGGTTCCGCACCACCACATACGCCTGCGCCCCATCCCGCAGGGCGGCTTGCACCGCGTCGGGCGCAAACACCACCGCCGCCGGATCGCCGTGCCACGCGACGCTCGCGGTGCGCGGCAAAGCCCGAATGCCATTATCGGCTGTTGCAACTGTCATTGCGCTGTCACCTCTCCTGTCGTAAATACGTCGCTGTCCTCACTCACCCGCACCGCCAGATCGCGGATCTCGTAGATCCGCAAGCCGCCGCGCCACACACTCGCTGTGCCAATCAGCACGAGCGCATTGCCGCGCTGCACAATCTCGCTGATGTGAACTTCAAGTGACCACTGCGGCACCTGCTGCACAATCTGCCCGCGATACTTCCACACGACCTTGTGCTGGGGCAGCATACTCAGCACCGGATTGGCAAACTGTTGCCCTAGCCCCTGCTGCACCACAAACGCCTGCATCGCCTCAATCACGGCTTCCACACCGAGCGAGCCGGGCATCACTGGGTCTTCGTAGAAGTGGCAGCGGAAGAACCACGCCGTCGGTTCGGTGCGTTTGCTGGCGTGGATGTAGCCGCGCCCATGCTTGCCGCCTTGCGCGATCACTTGCACTTGATCGAGCAGATCAAACGAAGCACTGGGTAGGCGATAGTGTGGTTTGCCGGCGGGCGGATTGAACAACTGCTGGCGCACGCTCGCACTGTGCAGATTGAGCAGCGTAGTTGCCGGCCCATTCTGCTGCTGATACCATGCTTGCGTTTCGCGCCCGCTATCCAGCCCTACCTGATTGGCGAGGGCTTCCGGCGTGAAGTAGCCGAACACGGCATCACCTTCATAAAAGACACGCCCGGCGACGCTACAGGCATAGGTGAATTTCTGGATGATGATGCCCTGAATAAACGTGGACGACACCAGCCGCGCATGGTTGGTAATGGTTGTGCCGCGCACATCGGGCAGGAAGTGCAGCGTGCCACTGCCATCGAGGTTGCGGAAGTACAGGTCGGCATCGGGCAGCAGCAGCGTCGAGTCGAGGTAAGCCGCAAGGAAGCCACACGGCTGCAATGCAATCTCCATCAAGATCGAATAGGGCAGCACGGGGTAGCTATTCTCGCGCAAGTACCACGCATCGGTGGGCAGATCATATTCGGCAACGAGCAATGTACCGGGCGTAAATTCACTGCGGGTGCCCTCAAATTGCACCACCCGACTCAGCACCTGTAGTTCTGTATTGGGAATGCGCGGCATGCGCCGTCCCGCCGTCTCGAAGGGCAGGTAGGCAGCACCAAGACAGGCACTCACCCGCCCCAGCGTAAACTCGCGGATTTGGGCTTCGCTGACGACCACCGGACGGGCGGGTGCAGGTGCTATGCTGCTTGCGGTGGGCACAGGCGGCAAGACCGGCAGCGGCGGATCTTGATCTACCAGTTGCAAGCCCAAGCCGGAGAAGTTGACCACCACCCGCTCACCGACAATCACATCCACATTGCCAAGTGCGTAGGGGTGCGGGTCTAGCCCAATCTCGGTAATCTCAAGGCGGTAGATCAAGTGCGTATCGGCGGGGGTCACTTGCCCCCGACAGCGCACCACCTGCGGCTGCTTGGGCACGGGCTGGAAGCGGGCGTTGCTGGTCTGGGTCTGTAGCCCGATATAGAGCATAAAGAACTGCAACAGCTGCCCGCAGGCCTCAGCCATCAGCGAGCCAGCCAGCACCTGATCGTCGGGGAAGTGGCACGGGAAGTACCAGTGCTGGGCATCGAGGTCTTTCACCGCCTCGACCAAGCCCAAGCCCCACAGCCCGCCGTGTAGCTCAAGCGAGGTCACGCGGTCAATCATGAGCAGCTCGTGGGGTGGCAGGCGTAGCGAGCGGTTGCGCCCGTGCTGATCGTAGGCGGCTCCGAAGGCGCGGGCAATATCGCCCGTACTCAGCGCGAGCAGGTCATCATAGCTGAAGCTGGTACGGGGACAGGTAAGCAGGGGTGCGAAGTGGCGCGGCTGCACCTGTGCGCGGGCGGCGAGTTCTTTGGGGCTAGTAATCACGCCGCGCCCGTGGGCTAGCTCGGCATCGGTGAAGAAGCCCGCGCAGCCATCGGTCATCCGCAGCACCAGCCGCTCCCCGACGTAACAATCGTAGTTGAAGAAGAACAGCAGCGCATCGCCACTGCGGACAAACGAGGCGATGTCAATATCGTAGCGCAGAGTGTCGCCCTCTTGCGGCAGATTGTCCATGAACGTCAGCGTGCAATCGAGCAGGCGATACACGCGGTTGCCCTGCGCCTCGAAGTCAATCCCAAGATAGCTGATCAGCAGCAAGTCGCACTGCCCCGACTCCACCGCAACGGCCCACGGGATCTGGCGATCCACGCTATACCACGCATCTTTGGGAATGTCATACTCGGTTGTGATTGAGCAGGGCTTGTACTCGCCGCGCTTGCCTTCAATCCGGGTGACACGGCTCACCAATAGGTAGGGCGGGGCGGGCAGGCGCACCCGGCGCGCATAGTTATCTATGATGGCATACTCATCGCCAAACACCTGTGCAATCGTACCCTCTGCAAATTCAAGCAAATCCGCTTCATTCCAGACCACATTGGATGGCGTGCTGTAGCGTGGCGTAAACGGGATGGGGGTATGCTGGGCGGGGGCATTGCCATTAAGCGTAGTCGGCGATCCGGCGGCGGGTGGCTCTGGTGGGTGGGGTGGGGTGGGTGCGCTAGGCAGCGCAGGCAGCATATGCGGCAACACCTGCACTGGCGCGGCGGGCTGCACGGCAGCATAATACCCGCGCACCAGTGTTGCAAGGCGAGCGAATGCCTGCTGCCGCGCTTCGAGCAAGGCGGCGTGGGCGCGGGTTTCCAGCATCGCGGTATCTTGCACCGTCTGCTGATACTCCTGCATCAGGGGGCGCAAATCAGGAGCCACCCCAACGGCGACTTCTTCTGGGGGCAAAGGCTGCATAGACTGTTCTTCCTCAACTTCTAGGGCAATCGTTGTTACGATAGGTGATACAGGAATGGGCGCATGTGGGGCAAGTTGCACATCCGGCGGGCTGGCAGGCATAGGGGTGTGGCTCGTGCCGTTTGCAGGCTGGACTTCAGGGTGGGCGTGCCCATTGGTGTAGGCGCGGAATGGTTCCGGCACAGGGGCAATCTCCGGCGCGGGCGGCGGGCTAGCAACTGGCCCACGCTGCACCACAAATGGCGCAGGCGCGGCATTGGCAAGCTGGGTCGCCAGTGGGATCCCGCCGGTCAGCACCCGGCGCACCAGCGCACCGGTTGCGGCAGGTGGGGCAGGCGTGTAACGATAGAGCGGGGCTAGATCAAGGGCAACGCCGTGACTGACGAGCTGGGCCAGCAGGCGCACTACGCCGATCTGGTCATCGGTGCCCTTTTTGTTGATAGCTAGCGCAGTGTGCGGGCGGTTGCCCAAGATTGCCTCGATCCAGCGCGAGCAGGTGCGGGCTGCGCCTAGCTCAATAAACACCCGCGCCCCATCCGCATAGACCTGCTCCACAAGGCGCGGGAAGTCGAGCTGGTTGCAGAATACCTGTGCAGCACTGTGGGCCACTGCTTCAGATGTGATCGCAAGGGAGGCATATGTCGCGGCTGAGTAGAAAGTAATTCCCTGCGGTGGCTCAACTGGGAAGGTGTTGATCCGCACAAACTCGGCGTATTCGCTCGTGATCGGGGGGCTGTGGATCACCTGCCCAAAGGGTGTCCGCAACGAGCGGCAGCCGACTTTGCGGATCACGCGCTGACAGCCCGCCGGATCGCCGGCGATCATCACCTCACGCGGGGCGGTAATGATCGCAAGGTAGACGTGCGGCTCATCAGCGAGGTGGGGCAGCACTGCCGCTGCGCTTGCCATCAGGATGTAGTTGGCCCACAGGTCATCATCGCTGATGCTCGCCGTGCTTGCGCCCCAAAACTCGCGCACCGCTTCCTTGCGCCCAGCAAGGCGCGTGCGGTACAGATCCGAACCGCGTAGCGCGGCACTGCATGCATCGCCGTCGCGCCACACGCCGAGGATCTGGAACATTGCCGTTTCGCCTTGACTGTAGCCAAACACGATCTCCGGCTGCACCTTGAAGCTATGCCGCAACAGGTGCGTATAGGCGGCACCGATGCTGGAACCGATCTCAAGCATGGCAATCGATTCGCTAAGCATCTGGGCTTCGTGGGCTTTCAGTTCGGCACTGCTCAGGCGGTGCATGCTGCGCGGGTACAGGAGATGCTCACCAAGCATTGCACCCGGATCGCTGACCATCGTGTGCAACTGTTCGTGCAGTTCGGGAAACATCGGAAACAGGTGCTGACCCAAGCCAACGTAGGCATTAAATGCGCCCGGATAGACAAACGCCACCTTGCCGTCCATCCCTTGCGGCTGAACCGTGAAGTAGCTACCGGCGGGCGTTTTCCATTCGTCCGTTGCGCTGGCAAAGGCTTCGGCGACACCCGTGCGGGCCCGTTCGATCTCGCGCCGCAGCTCATCCGGCGTGCTTGCCACAAGGCTTAGGGTATAGCGCGGGCGTTGTCGTGTCCACTGGGCGTAGCTCTGGCGGGCAAGTGTGGCAAGGTCAGCCTGATTGGCAAGCGCGGCAGCTAGGTGCTCAAGCTGAGCAAGGAGCGGCGCTTGATCGGCTCCGCCCAATACCAGCAAGGCCGGCGCAAGCTGGGCAACGATCCGCCCGCTGGGGTGTGGCTGGGGAGCCTCACTGAGCAGGATGTGGGCGTGGGTTCCTTCGGGGGTCACGACATTCAGCGCGGCGCGGCGTAGGCTCTTGCGACGGGCAAACCATGCGCGGCTACTATCGGCAATATACAGCCCACTCGCAGCCCAATTCGCTAGCGCACGCGGTGCATCCCAATGGGGCGTGGCGGGGATGTAGCGTTCGTACAGGGCAAGCGCAGTGCGGATCAGGCTGGCCATCCCCGCTGCCGCGCCGGTGTAGCCGATGGTTGCCGTGACACTGCCGAGCGCACAGGTCGGGATCGGTGCCGCCTCACGCGGGTAGGCGTGGGCGATTGCGGTTGCTTCGGCGGCATCGCAGGCGGCATGGCCGGTGGCACTCAGTTCGAGGTAGCCCGTATCGGTGGGGCGTGTGCCCCGCTGGGCGTGGGCCTGCTGGATCGCTGCTACCAGCGCGGCCGGTGTTGGGGTTGCCTGCTGCACAATCGCCAGTCCGTCGAGGCAGGCATACACCCGCTGGTGCGCGGGCACGTCTGCCAGCCGCCGCACCACCACCGCGCCGGCTCCTTCACCCGGCAGCCAGCCTGTGCTGTGGGCCGCGAAGCTGAAGCTCGGTGGCTCATCGCCGCTGTGCAGGGGGGCGTGCTGTTGCAGGGCCGTCAGCCGCTCCAAGCCGCCCATCAAGTCCACTGCCCCCACGACGACAGCTTCGAGCGTGGGGTCGCTGTGCAGCAACAGGCGGGCAAGGTCAAGTGCCCGCAGTACACTCGCACCCTCATCCGAGACGGTGAATGCAGGGCCTGTGAAATCGTGGTGCGCGGCGACGCGGCTGGCAATCACATTGCCGATGAAGCTGGTGTATTGATTGACTTGGGGGTAGGCGTGCAGGCTCTCGCGGGCAAGCTGGGTGAGCCGTTCGCGCTCGGCATCGCTCAGGTACAACCCACTCGCGGCAAGGCTCTGCTCAATCTGCCACGCGAGGTCTACACGTCCGCGAAACTGATGCAACGCCATCTCGGTGCCCATGGCCACCAGCACAGCCACATTGCCGCCGGAGGGCAAGCCCGCGTCTTGGCTGGCCGCATCGGCGACTTGGAGCAGCAGCAGGTGTTGCGGGATGACCTGATCGGCAGGCAAGGGCGGCAGCCGGAAGCGGCGAAAGTCGAAATCGAAGCCATCTAGCCATGCCCCTAGGGGGGCCTGTGCAGCGGGGTGCAAGCCTTTCCAACGGGTCTCTGGCAGGGGGCGAAAATCTTGTGCGCCGCTGTAGAGCGCGGCGGCAAACGCATCCAGTGTGGCGTATTGCCCAAAGTGGGCCGCAATGCCCGTGATTGCCAGTGGGGCGGGCGGGGCGGCAGCAATCGGCAATACAGGGGGCGCAGGGTTGGGCGCGGGGCTGTCCTGCTCCACAATCACATGGGCATTTACGCCGCCAAAGCCAAACGCATCAATTCCGGCGCGGCGCGGATGATCGCTCGCTGCCGCCCAGTGCGTCGCCTCGCGCACAATCGCCGTCGAGGGTAGCCCGCCTTGCCGCGAGTGCAACGGATCGCTGATGAACGGCGTGGCGGGGAGTAGTTCGTGCTGCATAGCCAGTAGCACCTTGAGCAGGCTGCCCATGCCCGCCGCCGTGAGCAGGTGACCCATATTGGCTTTGACCGAGCCGATGCGTGGGGTGTGCCCGTATTGCCCAAAGAACTGCTCCAGCGAATTGAGTTCGGTGGTATCGCCGAGTGGTGTGCCTGTGGCGTGGCACTCAACATAATCAACCGTCGCGGGGTTAATCTGGCTCCTCTGGTAGGCCCGCTCAAAGGCGAGGAGTTGACCCTTTGGATTGGGCATTAAGGGGTGCTTGCCACTGCCATCATTCGATAGCCCGTAGCCGCGGATCACGCCATAGATCCGATCTCCGTCGCGCACCGCATCAGCATAACGTTTCAGCACGACCATGCCCGCACCCTCGCCCGAATACAGCCCGCGTGAGCTGCGATCCAGTGGGCGGCTGTGTTCGTTGGGGGTGGGGTAGGCTTGGAAGATAGAGAAGCCAAGATGCATGTACAGCGGGTCGGGGCAACTAACTGCGCCCGCTAGCATCATGTCCGCATAGCCCAGCCGCAAATGCTCGCACGCCAATGCGAGCGCATACAGCGAGGTAGCACAGGCGGCATCGAGCACAAGCCGCGTGCCCCCCAAGCCGAGCGCACTGGCTACCACATGTGCGGGCATGCCGGGGATCAGCAGATTGGCGGGATCGGGGCTAGTCGGGTGGTGCGTATCGGGTACGCCGCGCAGGTGCAGATCGGGCAGATACGGCGCAAGTGCAGCTTGCATGCCTTGCGTGTAGAGCGGGGCCAGCAGGCGGCTTGATGCCCGCGTGGGGAACGAGAGGCTGCCTAGCAGTAGCCCGCACTGCGCGAGCCGCGCTGCATCGGTATGGTAGCCGCTATCCTGTAACGCGGCGTGGGCGGCATAGAGCGACCACTGGAAGGTCGGGTCTAATCCAGTGAGCAGTTCCGCCGGAAGCTGGTAGCCGTGCGGGTCGAATTGGAAATCGTGAATGTAGCCGCCACGGAGATTGTAGGTGCTATCGGGGTGCCCTTTGGCGGGGTGAAACAGCCGCACCGGATCAACCCCCATCTGGGCGGCAGTTGCGTGCGAGGTGGTGTCGCGTCCCTCACGTAGCACCTGCCAGAATTGGTGCGGGGTAGCTGCACCCGGAAACAGGCAGCCTACCCCGATAATTGCAATCATATCCAACCAAAACTCCTTACCAGTGCGTTAGAGTGAAAGCACATCTGAACGCGGGGTAGTAATTTCAAAGAGATGGTTCAAGCGTTCACTCAGCGTCACTTCCGCCCCAGTGACACGCATATACAGCCGCCCTTCAGCATCGTGGGCATGCACCCGCGCCAGCAGCTTGCTGGGCGTGCTTTCCATCACTTCCATCGAAACGTAGAAGGTTGTGCCTTGCGGGATGATGCGGAAATGCTCAACGAGATCGGCGCGGAGCGGCATACTGCCGACGTTGTAATAGTGCCGGGCCCAGATCAGCATACACTGAAACTGAATATCTGTCTGGTAGGGGTTGAAGGTCTGGATCGGGAACTGCCCCTGCTGTTCGGCACTGAGGACGGGCGAGCGGCAGATCAGCGTGAGGTGCTGTTGGCTGATGTTCAGGGTCCGCTCAATGCCCTGCAAGGTGGGCCCGTGAAACAGGGTGCGATTGGCGTAGAAGGTGTGTCCAGCGACAACATGGGTTTCGCTCCGGTCAAAGTTGGGATAGAGCGGGGCGGGCGGCAGATCTCGCAGCAGCGTCACGGTACCCCGATAGTGGTAGCGCAGGCGTTGGTTGGCATCCACACTTGATACAATTGTCTCCACGACAATGCGCCCGCCCGCCTCATTGAGTTCCAGTTCACGCACCTCTAGCACATAGTCATCGGCGAGCGTGTGGTCAAAAACAATGCCCTTCAGCACGCGGAAATCGCCGAAGGTGGCAAAGGTGTAGCCGGGATAGAGTTGCTCGCACACCCCACACAGCCACGATACGCCGAACACAGCGGGCAGCACGGCATGCTCCCCGACGATATGATCGGCGAGAAACGGGTTTGCGGCAAGCGAGAGCCGCCGATGAATACGGTAGGTGCGCGGGATCGCATAAAGCGGTGTGGCGGGCATGGCGAGCGGGCTGCCAATAACTACTTCGGTTGCGTCATCGGTGGCTTCTAGCTCGGCTAGCAACAGTTGCGTGCCAAGCGCGGGCGGGATGATCTCGACGTTGCGCTCGGCAAACAGTTGCTTGATGGCGGGTGTGACCATGCCGCCATCCCATGGACCCCAATTGATTGCCACCACACGGCAGTCTGGGGTGTGCTGTTTCAGGCGGTGCGCGGCGGTGTTCAGGATCTCGTTGGCAAGTGCGTAGTCGGATTGGCCAAGGTTGCCGTAGAAGCCTGCTACGGAGGTGAACAACACGAGGTAATCGAGCTGCTGGATCGGGATGCACGCAAGCAGGTTGGCTAGCCCGATCACTTTGACGGTGTAGACCTGCTCGAAGTCTTCGATAGTTTTGTTTTCGATCAGCCGATCTGCCAGCGTGCCCGCGCCGTGCAGCACGCCTTGCGCCCCACCGAGCCGCGCTAGCACTGGTGGCAGTGCTGCTTGTAACGCGGACAGATCGGTAATATCCACGCTGAGGTACTCGGCTTGGCCACCTGCCTGCTGCACTTGGGCGAGGGTCTGTTGCACCTCCCGTTCGGCAAGGATCGCCCGCACGATCTTCTGCACTTGGCGCGGGGTTGGCTTGGTGCCACTGGTGGCAAGGTGGGCAATCACCCGTTGTTGGATTGCCGTTTCGTCGGTGCAATCGGTAGCCCATGCTGATTCTGGGGTGCTGTATGCCGAACGCCCCAGCAGCAGAAACCGACACTGGTAGCGTCGGGACATTGCAATCACACATTCGGCGGTGATGCCGCGTGCGCCTCCACTCACCACAAACAGGCTAGCTGGCGTTATGCTGTGCATGATGCACTCCTCTCTTTTGGTACGCGCTGGCGATGCCGTGTGGAGCATTGCCGTTCCTTTTCACTTCCCATCGTGCAGCGTTACGCGCCCGCGTGTGCCATAGCCCACCTCAGTAATCAGGCGGTTCGGGTCGTACATCTCAGCGAGAATAGCCTGCACTGCTTGTGCCGTGGGGGTGTTGGTGCTGATGTCAAGGGCCCGGCAGACCACGCTGGCCCACTCTAGATTGAGCGTCTTGGTTAGCCCAAACAGCCCGCTACTGACGACGCTGGAGTCGCCCGGTTGATCCAAGCCGAAGGCTCCATCGAGGCGCGCAACAGTGATGAACCGCCCGTGCCCGTGTTGGGCGGCTTCGGTCAGGCTGGCTTTGAGCGTGCGGGCGAGCAGAAAGACGTGGCGCACAATCAGTTTGTCGGCTTCCGAGAACAGGTGTCCGCTCTGGGGCAGGTGTGGATGCAGATGGATGAAGCTGCCAATTGAGCCATAGCTCTGGCTGATGGTTTGGAGCGTCGCATTCAGGTGCGCTTCGTCGGTGTTGGTTAAGGTTGCCTGTGGCACACCTGCCGGAATTGGAGCGGTGCTAGCGATTAGGGTCGCCGGTAGGTGCAACACTACAACGCGCCACCCGCGCTCGGTGAGGCTCTGCACAAGCTGCGTCGTGAGTGGTGTGCCATCGCTGGTAACAAGGCAGACGGCGGTTGTCGGCGGGGTGTACGCGAGCTGATCGGGTAACGGCAGGGCCCGCAACTGTGCGACGCTACGTTGGATTGGCGTATCGAGTGGGGGCAGGGGCGGCAGCGTCACGGTGTGCCCGTTGCTGTAGGGCGTAGCCTGCCCGTGAATGCCGTTGCCGGTGTGCCCGTTGGCGTGCCCGTTGGTCGCTGGATGGCTGCTGTGCCCGTTGGTCGCTGGATGGCTGCTGGGCCCGTTGCCATTGGCGGGCGCAACGCTCGCGCCGCCCTGCAACACGGTGACAATCTGTCCGAGTGAGCGCAGTTCGCCCAATTCGTCGGGGCTGAGGCGGGGCAGAGCGGGGAACTGGTCTTGCAGGGCCCCAAGGATCTCGACACGCTTGATCGAGTCAATGCCGAGGTCGGCTTCCAAATCCATCGCGGGGTCAAGCATCTCGGCGGGGTAGCCGGTCTTGTCGCTGACAATGGTCAGCAGGGCGGTGGTGAGTGCGCCGGACATGCCGCCGTTGCCGCCGTTGCCGCCGTTGCCGCCGTTGCCGTTGGCAGGCGCGGCGGGTGCTTCAACAACAGGGGTAGGCGTTGCTACTGCTGTAAGCGGTGTGGCGGGTGCTTCGGCAACAATCGGCGCAAGCACCGGCGCGGCACTCGTGCCGCCCTGCAACACGGTGACAATCTGGCCGAGTGAGCGCAGTTCGCCCAATTCGTCGGGGCTGAGGCGGGGCAGGGCGGGGAACTGGTCTTGCAGGGCCCCAAGGATCTCGACGCGCTTGATCGAGTCAATGCCGAGGTCGGCTTCCAAATCCATCGCGGGGTCAAGCATGTCAGCGGGGTAGCCGGTCTTGTCGCTGACAATGGTCAGCAGGGCGGTGGTGAGTTCGCCGGACATGCCGCCGTTGCCGCCGTTGCCGTTGCTGGAGGCAGGTGCGGCGGGGGCAACTGGTTCTGCTACGGCGGGTGCTTCTGCTATGACAAGCACCGGCGCGACACTCGTGCCGCCCTGCAACACGGTGACAATCTGGCCGAGTGAGCGCAGTTCGCCCAATTCGTCGGGGCTGAGGCGGGGCAGGGCGGGGAACTGGTCTTGCAAAGCTCCAAGGATCTCGACGCGCTTGATCGAGTCAATACCGAGGTCGGCTTCCAAATCCATCGCGGGGTCAAGCATGTCAGCGGGGTAGCCGGTCTTGTCGCTGACAATGGTCAGCAGGGCGGCGGTGAGTTCGCCGGCCATACCGCCGTTGCCGTTGCTGGTGGGGGCAACTGGTTCTGCTACGACGGGTGCTACTGCTGTGACCGGTGTGGCGGGTGCTTCTGCTATGACAAGCACCGGCGCAACACTCGCGCCGCCTTGCAACACGGTGACAATCTGGCCGAGTGAGCGCAGTTCGCCCAATTCGTCGGGGCTGAGGCGGGGCAGGGCGGGGAACTGGTCTTGCAAGGCCCCAAGGATCTCAACGCGCTTGATCGAGTCAATGCCGAGGTCGGCTTCCAAATCCATCGCGGGGTCAAGCATGTCAGCGGGGTAGCCGGTCTTGTCGCTGACAATGGCCAGCAGGGCGGCGGTGAGTGCGCCGGCCATGCCGCCGTTGCCATTGCTGGCAGGCGCGGCGGGTGCGGGGGCTACTGCTACGACGGGTGCTACTGCTGTAACCGGTGTGGCGGGTGCGGGTGCTTCTGCTATGACAAGCACCGGCGCAACACTCGTGCCGCCCTGCAACACGGTGACAATCTGGCCGAGTGAGCGCAGTTCGCCCAATTCGTCGGGGCTGAGGCGGGGCAGGGCGGGGAACTGGTCTTGCAGGGCCCCAAGGATCTCAACGCGCTTGATCGAGTCAATGCCGAGGTCGGCTTCCAAATCCATCGCGGGGTCAAGCATCTCGGCGGGGTAGCCGGTCTTGTCGCTGACAATGGTCAGCAGGGCGGCGGTGAGTGCGCCGGCCATGCCGCCGTTGCCGTTGCTGGTGGCAGGCGCGGCGGGTGCGGCGGGGGCAACTGGTTCTGCTACGACGGGTACTACTGCTGTAAGCGGTGCGGCGGGTGCTTCTGCTATGACAAGCACCGGCGCAACACTCATGCCGCCCTGCAACACGGTGACAATCTGGCCGAGTGAGCGCAGTTCGCCCAATTCGTCGGGGCTGAGGCGGGGCAGGGCGGGGAACTGGTCTTGCAAGGCCCCGAGGATCTCAACGCGCTTGATCGAGTCAATGCCAAGGTCGGCTTCCAAATCCATTGCGGGGTCAAGCATCTCGGCGGGGTAGCCGGTCTTGTCGCTGACAATGGTCAGCAGGGCGGTGGTGAGTGCGCTGGACATGCCGCCGTTGCCGTTGCTGGCAGGCGCGGCGGGTGCTTCAACAACAGGGGTAGGCGTTGCTACTGCTGTAAGCGGTGTGGCGGGTGCTTCGGCAACAATCGGTGCAAGCACCGGCGCGACAGGCGCGATCTGCCCCAATAGCGTATCGAATGAGTGCGCGAAGGCGGGTGTCACTGGCATGCTAGGTATGGCTACTGGCTCAACGACTACGGGAGCAACCGCAATAGACGTGGTGGGTGTTTCTCCTGCTACAGGCGCAACAGGTGCGACGGGCACAGCAGGCGCAGGCGGTGCGGCTACGGTTGACGCAACGGGCGCAGGCGGTTCTGCCTGCATCGGCACAGCAGGCGCAGGCGGTGCGGCGAGCGATACGGGTTCGGCCGTGACCGATAGCGGGGGGATCACCTCGCCGGATTGCACGAGTGCAAGGAAGTTCCGGGCGGTTTCATCTTGGCGTTGCAGGTATTGTTCATGCACACGCAGCGTTTCTGCCTGATGCTCGCGCAGCAGCGCAACACTGCGCCCAAGCTGATGCGCCACCTGCTCCGGCAGATTGCCCGCCGCAAGCAGGGTGTGCTGCTGTCCAATCAGCTCGCTGATCGTTGCCGACATCTGCTGCTGATGCTGCAAATACTGCTCGTGCAGGTGCAGTACTGCTTGCTGGTGGCGGGTGAAGTGGGTCAAACTGTGTTCAAGCATCGCCGCCGGGCCATTGCTGAGCGGGGCGGGGGCGGGCATGACTGGCGCAGTGACAACCGGATTAGCAGGGGTGATAGCTGGCTCCGGCATACGTGCTACCGGCGGATGAGCCACGCCGGTTGCTGCTGCCGTGCTGATCTGGAAGCCATCCTGCAAGGTGTCCTTAAAGGCTTGACGAGTCTTGTCGCTCACATAGTTGCTGCCATTGAGGGTGATCTTCAGCCCTTTGCGGGCGGTATCTGGGGCAGCGGGCACAGGTAGCGCGTAGGTGTCGGTGGGGCGCAAAGGCACGCCGGCCACGCGCAACTGCACGAGGCCATCCTGTAGTTGGCGGTCACTGTCTTTCTTGCGGCTATCATTGAGCGACACGGCAAGATATTCGCGGTTGCCGAGAATATCGCGCACAAGGTTGGTCAGGACGCTGCGTGGGCCAAACTCAACAAAGATGCGCCCACCGTCGTTGTAGATCGCCTCGATCTGCCGTTGGAATAGCACGGGCTGGAGCATTTGCTGGGCCAGCATCTGCTGCACTTGGGCTGGCTCGTGCGGGTAACGCTGCCCAGTTGCATTGGCATACACGGCACTCTGGGGGCGGCTGAACTGGGCTTGGGCTACCGCCTGCGCGAAGGGCTGTTGGGCGTGCCCCACAAGCGGCGTATGGAAAGCCGCTGCAACGGGTAAGGCGACACAAGCGTAGCCCTTGCTCTGCAAGATCGGCTGGGCGGCCCGCACTGCCGCCGCTGTGCCCGCTAGCACCACTTGGCGCGGTGAGTTCCAATTGGCGATCTGCAAGCCCGCGAAGGGGCGAATATCTTCTTGGAGGCGTTCCATCACAAGGTCGCCGGAGACCGCTAGCATTTTGCCTGCATCGAAGGACGGGTTGTTGATTGGCATCATTGCTGTGCCGCGTGCTAGCATCAAGCGCATAAAGTCGGCATCGTTGATTGCACCTGCGGCCCACAGGGCGGTTAGCTCACCGAAGCTATGCCCCGCCATGAAGCTGGGGTGCAAGCCGGCCTGCTGCGCGATGCGGTACAGGCTCGCACTCAGCACGCCAATCGCGGGCTGGGCGTAATCGGTGCGCTGCAAAGCATGGGTCTGCTCTTCGCGCCGATCAGGGGTGAAGGCGGGCGGCGGGAAGATAACGTGTGAAAGCGGCTGTTTGCCGGCCTGCACAAACAGCTGATCCATTGCGCCGAGTGCCTGCCGCACGGGGGGGTAGTGCAGCGCCAGTTCGCGCCCCATTTCGAGATACTGCGAGCCTTGCCCTGAAAAGAGCGCAACCACAGTGCCGGCTACATGCATCCCCGTGCGGCGGTAGTAGACCCCGCGCGGGTTTTGCCATTCGGCGTGGTCGGGGTGCTTCTGAAGCAGATCGGCGGCGAGGATAAGCAAGTCGTGGGCTTCACGCGGGCTGCTTGCCACCAAGCCGACGCGGGCGTGGGGCTGGGGAATGGTCAGATCGGTGGCGGGGCTGGTCAAATTATAGAAGGTCTGGGTGGCATCGGCTCCGCTCAGGCTCGCGGCGTGCTGTTGGATCTGGCTCAGCAAGGCTTCTGGATTGGGCGCGTGCAGTACGATCTGGTGGGTGGTATCGTGTAGGCGATAGGCGTGCTGGTGATCGTTGGTGTACTCCTCTAATATGACGTGGAAGTTGGTTCCACCAAAGCCAAACGAACTCACCCCAGCGCGGCGCGGTGGTGCGCCCTCAGCCCGCACCCATGGGCGGGTCTCGGTGTTGACGTAGAAGGGGCTGTCATCTACCTCGAATTTGGGGTTCGGCTCGGTCACATTGATCGTTGCGGGCAACACCTTATGGTGCAGCGCGAGGGCAACCTTGATCAGGCTGGCAGCTCCAGCGGCGGCTTTGGTGTGCCCAATTTGCGACTTAACGCTGCCGAGCGCAATGGTCTGGTGCGGTGGGTTATCTGCGCCAAAGACAGTCTTGAGCGAGGTGAATTCGGTCAAGTCGCCAGCAACAGTGCCTGTGCCGTGTGATTCGATCAAGCCGATGGTATCTGGGGCAAAGCCCGCCGTCACGTAGGCATCGCGCAAAGCCCGCGCCTGTCCGGTGGCATGCGGGGCGTAGATGCTCTTGTGGCGGCCATCGCTGGATGTGCCAATGCCGCGAATGACGGCATAGATGCGATCTCCGTCGCGTTCAGCATCTTCAAGCCGCTTCAGCACAAGCATGCCCAAGCCCTCGCCAACCATCATGCCATCGGCAGTTTTGTCGAAGGGGCGCGGGTTGTCTTGGCGCGAGAAGGCGGGGGTTTTGCTGAAGCACATGTACATAAAGATTGAGTTGTCAGTATCTACCCCGCCGGTAATCATCATGTCGCAGCGGCGTTCGATCAGCTCACTCACCGCCATTTTCAGTGCGCCCATTGAACTCGCGCAGGCGGCATCCACCACGCAGTTCGTGCCGCCCAAATTGAGGCGGTTGGTGATGCGTCCGGCGATCACGTTGCCGAGCAAGCCGGGAAACGAGTTCTCTTCCCAGCGCACATACGCCAATTTCATCTTCTCAACAATCGGCTCAATGTCAACGTCGGCTACGCCTGCACTCCGTAATACCTTCGCCCAGATCGGGTATTGCAGGCGGGCCATCAGCGGGGCAACCAGTTTCTGCCCGCCACCCACGCCGAGAATGCAGCCGGTGCGTTCGCGGTTGAATTCGCGCTGCTCCGTGTAGCCCGCATCGGCCATGGCTTCGCGGGCAACAACCAAGCCGAGGAGCTGCGATACATCGGTGACTTCGAGGATGTTGGGAGGCAAGCCGAACTCAAGCGGATCGAAGTCTACATCAGGAAGGAAGCCGCCCCGTTTGCAGTAAGTCTTATCCGGTTTGGTTGGATCTGGGTCGTAGTAATCATCAATTTCCCAACGGGATACGGGCACATCAGTGATACAATCTATTTTGTTCAGGATGTTCTGCCAGTATTCGCGCAAGTTGTGCGCCTGCGGGAAGATGCCGGACATCCCGATGATAGCGATAGGGGGGAGCTGCAACGGTTGCACAGAGTCCGTTCCTTTCATAGTATGTTCATTCCTCTCTACTGCGGATACCTCTAGCATAGTATGGCACACCAACACGGCGGTTGTCTGTTGTGTAGATTACGTCTGTTTTGGACATCTACCGCCTGCGCCGACCGTCGCGGCGTATGCTCTCCGAACGCTGCACACCCGCAGATCGTCGGCATTGCGTGGCAAGCCCAACGTAAACAGGCGCGATGACATAGCGCAGCATGTGCAGATCGTTCGTTGTTGCACCGCTGTTATTATACTCCAAACAGGTTTGCGACGTATGGAAGCGAGATTACGTTATAGCCCTGAATTCCAAGATTCGGGCACGGGCTAGCAACGGCGGCGGCATAGCCCATGCCGAGCGGCAACGCGGCGACTGTCCACGCGGCGGGCGGCGGCTGATCGGCGGGCGTGTGGTGCAGGTGCAGGGTGGCATCATCGCTTGGGGCGAAGGTGAACTGCTGCAAGCCGTGCGCGAGTGTGCCACCGATTGCCTTCAGGCAGGCTTCTTTGTGGGTCCAGTAGGCAAAGAATGCCGCGTGCTGTTGAGCGGGGGGCAGGGTGTGTAGGGCGGCGGCTTCGCTCGGCGCAAAGTAGCGGCGGGCAAGCTCCGGTGTGGCCACTTCTGCCCGGTGCTGCTCCACATCCACCCCGACCGGTGCGGCGCGGCTAAACGCGAGCAAGCCCCACTCGTGCGAGTGAGCCACATTGAAGTGTAGGCCGTGCCGCCCATCGGGATCATCTGCACTTGCCACCGCAAGCGTGGGCTTGCCATTGGGTGCGTAGGCAAAGCGCAACGCATCCGGCGCACGCTGGAGGTAGGCGGCGAGCAGCACACGCAGCACTACCCGCACTCCCACAAACTGTTGGCGGGCATGGGCAACCAGATACCGCTGGGCCCGCTGTTGCTCATCGGGCGCAAGCAGGGCGAGGTAGGGCGCATAGTCGTCCTGATCGAGGCGCACCCGCCACACATGCAGCGACGCGGGGGCTAGTGCGGGCAATGTTATGGGTGTGTTCCAGCGATATGGGAGCAACGTCATTCTGTGGCGCGGCGCAAGCCAAGCACCCCAATCCCATTGGGGCCAATGTGCGTGCCGACGACGCTGCCCGTCTGGACAATCCTGATCTGTTCGGCGGGGAGGATCTCGGTGGTGAGGAGTTGCTCACGCACGGCATGGGCTGGTTCGGGATCGTTGGAGTATTCGATTGCCAGCTCATCAAGTGGGCCTTGCTCTTGCACCAGCTCCCCCATGCGGCTGATAAGGCGGCGGTGCGTGCGAACCTGTTCAAGTGGCACGACTTCGCCATCGCGCATCGCAACAATCGGCTTGACCCGCAGCAGCGTGCCAAGCAGCGAGCGGGCCCGCCCGATGCGCCCGCCACGTTCAAGGAACTTGAGCGTATCGAAGCCGATGTAAATGAATGCCCGCGCTTTAAGATCATCTATCAGCACGGATAGTTCCGGTAGCGTGGCTCCGGCGTGGGCGGCAATGCTTGCCTGTACCGTCATATAAGCAACAACCATTTGGGCCCAGCCCGTGTCAATTACTTCAATGTGGGTGTTGGGGCGTTCCTGCATCACCATCTCGGCGGCTTGGCGGGCAGTGCGTACCGTGCTACTCAGCTTGCCCGAAATGTGCAGCGAGAGGATCGTATCGGTGTGGTCAAGCAGGCTACGGTACTGCTCCAGAAATGCGCCGACGGGCGGAGTGGATGTGGTCGGGAGCACGTCGCTACTCAACAGGCGCGTGTAGAACTCGTCTTTACTCAGGTCTACCCCATCGCAGAAAGTCTGTTCACCAAACTGCACCCGCAAGGGGACAACGTGAATCGCGTGCAGTTCACGCAGATCATCAGGAATATCTGCGGTACTATCTGTTACAATTGCAATCACATCTGCCTCGTTGCGGGGCTGCCCCGCCTAATCGGCCTAATCCGCATGAATGCCTTCAAACACCACTACGCCCATTGCACCGGGGCCCATGTGTACGGCAGTGCCCGCCCCAAACTGCACCACCTTCACTTGATCGCGGGGGAAGATTAGCTCCAACTTTTCGAGCAACTTGTCCACATCATCGGGGGTGGTGCTATACAGGATCGTGACTTCTTGGACTTGGGGGAAATCTTCGACAAAGGTGAATAGCCCCTCAATCGCTTTGGCACGGGTGCGGGTGCGCTCATATGGGACAATCTCGCCATCGTTGAGCAGTAGCAGCGGCTTGATGCGCTGCATCGAGCTAAGCACGGGCGAGGCCAGCGCGAGCAACCCGCCGCGTTCGAGATAGTCGAGTGTATCTACAAAGAAGACGGCGTGGGTGTGGCGCATCATCATATTGATCATCTGGTGCAGCTCGTCGGGCTTGGCCCCTTCGCGGGCCGCTTTGGCCGCGCCCAACACCACCGTGCCCAAGCCCATCGAAGCCGAGCGGCTATCTATCACTTCGGTGCGGGTGAGCGAAGCCGGCAAGCGGGCGCAGGCGAGGGCGGCTTCGCGGTGCGTGCCGCTCAGGCGGCCACTGTGGTGGATCGAGAAGACATAATCATACTCTAGCGCGAATTGGCGATAGATCTGCTCAAAGGTGGTCGAGCTAGGTGAGACTGTATGGATGCTGTGCTTGCCCTCTTGGAGCAGCATATACACCTGCTCTTGGGTAATGTCCAAGCCACTGCGGTAGAGGTGGTCATCTACGCGGATCAGGAGCGGAACGACCTCAATGCCCCACTCATACGCTAGCTCCATCGGAATATCGGCTGCGCTGTCAGTTACAATCTTGATGTGTGCCATCGCTTTTACCCTACTTGATGTGCCCTTCGTCGTGGTCATGCTCGCGGCTACGCAAGATCGGGCCACGTTGGTTGTGCGTCGCTCTACCTGTTTTACCTAGTCTACCCATGCAAACCAATTAATTGCTGCGGTGCGTGCGACGGGCGGCTACTCCACTGCAAGAATAAAATCATACACTGGCTGCCCACCCGCGCGCAGTTCCAGTTCGTGTTCGGGGTAGGCGGCTTGGATTGTGGCAGCAAGGGCCTCGGCTTGGGCATAGCTGATGTGCGTCCCATAATAGATTGTGACCAGTTCGTGTTGTTCCATGTGGATGCGCTGCATTGCCGTGCGGATGACCTCATCGGCGTGCTCGCCCGCTGCCACCAGTGTGCCATCAAGCAGGGCAATCGTCTGACCTTGCCGCACCTGTAGCCCGCCCAGCACGGCATCACGCACCGCCGTCGTAATCTCGGCCGTGCGGACGCGGGCCAGTTCGGGCTGCATCCGGGCAAGGCACGTCGCCAGATCCACATCGGGGCTGTAGCGCACCATTGCGGCTAGCCCCTGCGGGATGGTTTGGTGGGCAGCACGGCGATCTGCTTCTGACTCATACTCGCGGCTTGCTGCGCGGCCAGCAGCACATTGCCATTGTTTGGCAGGACAATCACCTCAGACTGGGGCAACCGCTCGGCTGCTTCCAGCAATTCGCTCGTGCTGGGGTTCGCGGTCTGTCCTCCAGATACCAGCGCAACAGCATCGCCACCCAAGCTGGTAAAGAGGGTGGTGAAGCCCGCCCCTGCCGCCACAATGACTACCCCGACCTGTGCCGTAGATCTGCGGGCGGCTGGCTCTGGCGCGAGTGGCTCGATAGCCTGTTGGTTGATCTCGCGCCGTTGCTGATCCATATTGGAGATCTCGATCTTGAGCGGCTCGCCAAACTGCATCACATAGTTGAGGATGTCGCCGGGTCGCTCGGTGTGAACGTGGATGCGGATCAGCTCACTGTCGCCTACAACTACGGTAGACGTACCAACTTCTTCCATGTGGGTGCGGATGACTTCAAACGGTAGCTCCGTGCCCTGCACCAACAGATTGGTGCAGTAGCCGTACTCATTCTCGCCGTGGAGCATCGCGTGCGGGGTCAGGGCATCACGGGCATTCGGTATCGGCTGGGGCACAAGCTCAAACGGCTCCCCTTTGTTCCAGCGATGCATGCCATCAAAAATGATGTATAAGCCCTGCCCGCCTGCATCTACCACGCCTGCCTCGCGGAGCACCGCCAGCATCGTCGGGGTGCGCTCAACAGCGGCGCGGGCGGCATCCACTGCCACCGCCAAGAGGCTGTGCAGGGTGTGGGTATGGGTCTCGAATGCAGCCCGGACTGCTTCGCTAGTCTCACGGATCACCGTCAGGATCGTGCCTTCACGCGGATCGCTCGTGCTATGATACGCGGTGGCACTGGCGGCTTCGAGGGCGTGGACAAACTCCTCAGGCCCACACACGTCATGCTCGGCAAGACCACTGGCGATGCCGCGCAGAATCTGCGAGAGGATCACGCCGGAGTTGCCGCGTGCGCCCATCAAGGCCCCTCGATAGACCTGATCGGCAAGGAGCGCACAGGATGCAACCGGCACAACCCCATACAGGGCGGCACTTAGCGTCAGGTGCATATTCGTGCCAGTGTCACCGTCGGGCACCGGAAACACATTCATTTGATTGATCGCGGGGACATGCTGCTGGAGCCAACGTTCGGCGGCGTGCAGAGCCTGCAACATGCTGTTGCCATCCCAGTATGTATCGCGGTGATTATGGGCAATATCTGACGTAACCTTCATCGTTACTCATCACTTCCTTGCACAGGGCGGTTCTGCGCTTGTTCCGGCGGATCACTCTGCACACTCTATTGTACATCATATCAAGCAGCAGGTGCAGGGTTAGGTCTCATCCGCACCGAGCGACGGATCAAGTGGGATAACACTATCGGTCATCCAACAATTGGCGAACGGGAACTCCTGCTGCTGCGAGAGCAGAAACAGATAGCGGGCGGGGCTGCCATCTGTACCAATCAATGAGACTTCGACTGCGGCCTGCCTGCCGTCAATCTGGGCACTGCCGATCCTGATCTGGCGGGCATTGAGTAGAGCGCGATATTGCGGATTCTTGACCAGTGGGATGAAGCGTTCGACAGGGCCTGTGTTGCGCTTGTTATCCGGTGAGGCAAAGATGAATGCGGTGCGGATGCCGCTATCGGGGGCGGGAATGTCGTTGTTCTGCAAGGCTTCAACTTGAATCTGCACAACTTCCTGCGGTGTAAGTGCGGGTGATGGCAGTGGTGGGTTGTCAGGATCATTGATTGCGGTTGGGGTTGGCTCAGGCGTAGGTGCGGTCGCCGCGCATGCTCCAGTCAGCCCGATGATGGCGACGAGCAGCCCAAGCAGGCAGAGGCGATAGCATCGGGTAAGGATTGGCATAGGCGGTGTTCCTCTCTGGTGCAGGATCCTTGGTTAGGGTGTGGGTTCCGCCCGCACGCGGTAGGGCGAAGTCAGGACGAAGCCGGGCCCTGTCAGCAACATAGGCAGCGCAGCCATGCTGTAGAACAGGGGCGCAAGGTGGAGGACATTCGGGCGGCCATTGACGATCATGCCGCTTTCCATCATTGCCGTTGCGCCGCCCTGCGCCGAGACTAGCGCAAGCGCAAGGAGGAAGCAGGTTGTTGCAGGGAAAGCAATCTCAAAGCCGAGCCGCCACCCGCGCTGCCACTCGTTGCGCCCAAGCCGGGTGAGGAAGCTGCGGGCTAGCCCGGTGCCCGTCGTAACCATCAAAACCCACAGGAAAGCGGCGATCAGGTGATCCCATGCCCGCTCTGGCGGCGACCAGATGAACGAGCCGCCACTGATCAGACCGAGTACGGTGCTGGTCAGTATGGCACTGAGCGGGAAGATCGTATAATGATTGGGGTGCATCAAGTGTGTCATCGGACTACATTTCTAGGGTAGAAACTTCCTGTGTTGTATTGTACGGTGATTAGCGCAAGTCGGCAACTGTGAATGCACGGCTGCTGCTATTCACCCAATCGGATGAGAACTCAGGCATGATTTAACCTTGCGTAAAGACCTTAAACAGCGTATGATTCAGAATGAGCAGCACACAGGGTACGCCAAGCACGGATCCGGTAGAGTCGTAAAAAGAAATGTTGGATTGTGTCCCCGTCGGACAGAGCCAGATTGAAATGGATGTAAGCCTAGCAAGGAGTGCCGCGTGCAATTATCGCCCCGCTCATCATTGGCGACTGCCGCCGAAACAGTTTTGTCGAGTCGTTCGCAACCGCTACCTGCTGAAGAACAGCTTGCGCTCCTTCTCCATCTCCCCGATCACCACCATCCCGCCGAGCATAGCCACCACCACAGCCCTAGTGTGGATCGCCTTTCGTTGCATGAAGCCTACCGCAGCTGTGAACAGATCACCCGCCAACACTCGAAAAGTTTCTTCTTTAGCACCCAATTCTTGCCGCACGAGAAACGCTGTGCGGTGCGGGCATTGTATGCCTTCTGCCGTATGAGCGATGATACCGTAGACCTGCCAACCGGCAACCCAACCCATACGCTGGCGATGTGGGTGCGCCAAGTGCGCTCCAGCCACCCGCGCTCCGACAATGCGGTGCTGCTCGCGTGGCACGATACCCGCACGCGCTTCCAGCTTGAGCCGGCACTGGTGGATGAGTTGCTGGCAGGGATTGCAATGGACTTGAGCTTGCACCGCTACGAAACGTTTGCCGATCTGTGGCTGTACTGCTACCGCGTTGCCTCAGTGGTCGGCTTGCTCAGTATGGGCATTCTTGGTGCGGATGAGGGCGCGGATGCCTATGCGATCAAGCTCGGTGTGGCATTGCAATTGACCAACATCCTGCGCGACGTGGGTGAGGATGCTGAGCGTGGGCGCGTATATCTCCCGATGGATGAGTTGCAGCAATTCGGCTTGACCTGCGACGATATTCTGAATCGTGTTTACGATGACCGCCTGCGTGCGCTGCTCGATTTCCAGATTGCCCGTGCCCACCGCCTGTACGATGAGAGCTTGGCAGGGATTGCCCTGCTTGCCCCCGATAGCCGCATGGGGGTTGCCGCAGCAGCCATCATTTATCGGGGCATCCTTGACCGCATCGTCGAGAACGATTACGATGTCTATACCAAGCGGGCCCACCTGACGACCACCGAGAAGCTGTGCCTGCTGCCGAGCATCTGGCGCACGGTGCGCCGGATTGAACGTGCCGCCCGCCGAGCAGGAACACGAGAGGAGTGACTTGACGCTATGGCGCTAACCCAGCTTGCAAGCAGTTCGCACCCGCACCCAGCAACCCCACCGAAAACGCTACCCATCTGGCTCTACGATGTGTTGCTCAGCATCCTCTTTCTAGGCCCAGCAATTGCCCCGCTGTTCCGCGCAACGCAGCAGCCGGTGCTGACTGATCTCGGTGAACTGGCAACCTACGTACTCGGCTCGTACATCTGCCCTACGCCCGCCCAAGCCTACCCGATGGCCAGCTATGCGATGGCCGTGTGTGCGCGGTGTTGGGGCGCAACAGTGGGGCTGTGGGTGGCGCGGGCCTTTGTGCCTGCTGCACTAGAGAGCAACGACGGCATGACCCGCCTGCTGCACCGCTTTCGGGCGTTGCCGGTACTAATGCGCCTGCTGCTGGTACTCATTCCGTTCCTGCTCTGGCCGCTCGAAATTATCGGCACGGCGCAGCAATGGTGGGCCTTGCCGCCGCTGTGGGTGTTGCTTGTGAATGGCGCACAGGCAGGCTTTGCGGCAGGCATCTTCTTTATGAGCCTGATGCCCGGCTTTTGGCAGAACCCGCCCGCCCCTGCCCCAGCGCAGCTAGCCTAGCGCAGTTTGCCTCACTGGCGTGCGGGGTGTGCAACGAGGGGTGATAGCGGGTGGTATGCCCCTACCGTCGCTCGTTCTCGATCCAGTTGTGGAGGGTATACAGGCGCACCGGCACAGCTTTGCCCTTGAGCGGAATTGGATCGAGACCGACGCACTGGAACCGCGCTGCGACGGCCTGATATACTGGCTCCGTCATCAGGATCTGCTGCGGTTGGGCCCGCGCCATCAGCCGCGCTGCCGTGTTCACGGTATCGCCGAGAATGTTGAATTCGCGCCGCCCACGCGGTTCGCCGATCTCCGCCGCAAACACGGGCCCACACGCAATCCCAATCTGGCAGGCAATCTCTGCACCTGAGTCAACCGCAATGGCTGCACCGGTGCGGGCGGCAATCTCGCGGATGACAAGGGCGGTGGCAGTCGCCCGGATCGTATCATCGGTGTGGGCATCCGGCACCCCAAAGTAGATCAACATGCTCGAACCAGCGTGATCGCAGGCAACGTTCTTCAGTACCCCGCCGCGAGCTTCCACCGCCGCACTGATCAGCGCGAAAGTCTGCGAGAGCGCGGCAATCAGGGCGGCTTCCTGCGTGCCCTGCACGGTATCAGCAACGCCGGGCACACTCGTCAGGTTGACAAACATCACCGTCAGTTCAGGGAACTCTGGGCGAATCTTGCGCTCGGCGGCACTCTCCACCAGCAGCGTCAAGATCGGGCGTGGGATGTAGCTGGCAAGCTGTTCGGTGCGCTCGAGCATCTCGCTGATAGATTGCACCAGCCCCTCCACACTGCGATCTAGGAGTAAGCCCGTTGGCGCACGCCGCCGTCCGGGGGCAAGGTCGTAGTCGCCAAGTTGCTCAGCCGAGAGGTCATCAATCACGAGGGCGTAATCGGCTTTGCCCGCTTCCAAGCGAAAGGCCTCACCGAGCTGGGCTTGCACCGCCTGCGAAATATTCACGCGCCCTACGGCACTCATCGACTCGGCGTGCTTGGTTTGCTGCACGGTGCTGCCCAGCAGCACATACTCGCGGCGGCGCGGCGTGCCGATGGTCGCAGTCAAGTAGGTCCCGCTATGGATGCCCACCCGCATGCCCAGCGAAAGTGCGCGGTGCGCGGTGGCGATATGCTGGAAGCGTTCCATCGCCCGTTGCATCCGCAATCCGGCCCGCACGGCCCGCAGCGCGTCGTCGTTGTGCTGCGGGTGGCGGGGGAACTGCGCCAGTAGCGCATCGCCGGTGAACTCCAACAGATTGCCGCCCGCTTTGCTGATGATCGCAATCATCTCTGCGAAGTAGTCATTCAGCACGGTGAGCAATGCTTCTGCGCCCGCCCGCCCATACACCGCAAACGACTCCAGCAGTGTGGTGAAGCCAACCAGATCGGTGAACATAAGCGTTCCCGCCTGCCACTCGAAGTTGCCTTCTGCACCCAGCATCGTGGTGCGAGTGGCATCACGGGGCATATAATCGTAGAGGGCGTGTTGGATGGTACGCAGGTGGTCAAAGACGCGGGTCAGATTGGCGGGCGATGGATCCAGCCATACCGACACATACAGATCGGCGGGCAACAGCCAGCGCAAGCGTGGCTCAATGGTGGCTAACGGAGAGGCAGAACCCGTACTCATTCGGCGTGGCTCGCTTTCTTTACTCGGTTTAGAGGGATAATGTATGATGTGTATCATACTGAAAACTGCTATGTCGCGCAAGGCATTCATAGATAAACAACGCAACACCGATTGCCTTTCACACGATACCGGGTTGGTAGCACCGTACCGTGAGGAGCAGCATCACTGCGGTTATCGTGTATAATACCACTTAGATTGAGATTGAGATTCACCCTCACCTTGCCCCGCATCCTACCACCAACATGGTTGGGAGCTTTGCGCGTGTCGCCGACTAAACTATCGCTAGAGCAATTGATCCAATCCTGCGAGCAGCAGTTGCAAGCCTATGCGCGTACCCGCGAGCGGAGCACCGACAGCAGCAGCTGCGTTGAGATTGTGCAGCGGGCCGTCGCCGGTGATGATGCCGCCTTGACCCATACTATTGCTATGGTCTACCGGATTGTGGAGCAGCACTGCCCGGCTGATCTGCGAGCCAGCCTCGATGATCTGCGGCAGGAAGTGGTCATCCGCATCAGCCGCAAACTGCGCCACCGTGATAGTCCCCTAATCATTAACCATTTCGGAACATTTCGGAAGTATGTAGACATAACGCTGCGTAATACGGCGAGTACCTTCCGCAAGACTGAGCGGAAACACACCGCTGCGCCGCTTGATGAACAGTTGGGCAACACGCTCACCCCCCCCCCGCTGACCGGCATTGCGTGGGTCGAGGCGCAGCAACGGCTGATGCGCTGCCTTGAACTGCTCCCTGATCGGCTAGAGCGCGAAGCATTCCACTTGCGCTATGCACGCCACGCATCGGTGGATGAGATTCTGGCGGTGATGCAGGCGCGGGGCTTGGCAACCACCAAGCAGGAGATTTATCGGGCAACTGAGCGAGCCATTATACGTCTGAGCCAACATGCGGAAGTGCGCGAGATGTTTGAGTCAGATGGTGGAATTGCTGCATAAACGAGGTCTATCAAGTAGCTATTTGCTCCCTAGCTCATTTTAACCTCGATTTAACGATAGTGTGTGAGGCTTGACATGAACGATGAATCAATCACATCCACTAGCTCCAACATCGCCGACGGCGAGCTGCTCGCGTATTTAGATGGCACAGGCTCGCCCGCCACTGCCGCCGCGCTCGCCCAATCGCCCGCGTTGCAAGCCCGCCTTGCTGCATTACAAGCGGCTGATGCCCACTTCGAACGCTTGTTCGGAGGCATCCTCGTGCCCGATCCGCAAGACCTCGTGGATGTGGCAACGGGGCATGCCACGCCCAACCAGCAGCTACGGGTGGCAGCCTACCTGCGCGACTATGCCCCCGCCCGAGCGGCCTTTGCCGAATTGGTGGTGGCTGAACAGCCGCGCCGCCGCATCCTGCCCCTGATTGGCATTCTGGCGTTGGCGAGTGGCACGGTGCGCTCAACCAGCAGTGCTGGCCAGCTCTACTATGTCAGCGAAGTGAATGCCCAAGTCACCGTGCGGGTGATTCCGCCGGATGATGAGCTGTGGGCAATCGAGGGGCGCATCACCCAAGATGACCAGCCGCTCGGTGGGGTGCGGGTGCGCGTGCGCCCGCTCAATCCACCCGATGGCAACCCCCGCGCTCGCACGCGCACCACCGATACACAGGGCTTCTTTCGCTTTGCCAAGCTCACCGCCCCCATGTATCATCTGGAGGCCACGCTGGACTATGGAACGATCCTCATCCCCGCCATTGCCAACACTGGCTGAACCCGATGCCGTGACGCTGCTTCAGCACTGGCAGGCAACGGGCACGCTCCCGCCCCAGTTGCCGGATGCACCGGATGCGCCGGATGCGCCGGATGTGTGGGCCGCGTGCTTCCTCGATCTGAAGTATCGCCTGCTGCGTGCGCTCGAAGTGAGCGACACCGCCACCAGCACCCAGATTGGCGCATTGGCGTGGGCGATTGCCCAAGCGACTGAAGCTCCCTTCTGTGTTGCCCAAGCGCACTGGTGCGAGGGCTTGATCACCCGTACTAGCAGCTATCGCCGGGCCCTCGAACACTTCGATCACGCCCTGCGCTACTATGCCGATCAGCCTATGCGCCGTGATCTGGCAAGCCTGCATCTCAATCGGGCAACCTGCCTCAGCACATTGGGCGAGCAAGCCGCCGCCGCCGAAGCCCTCCAGTTTGCGCTAGACTACTTGCCCCACGATCCAACCTATGCACCCCAGCTTGCTACACTCTACATCAATGCCGCGTATGTGGCGTGGCGATCAGGTGCGTACCCCCAGATGTACTCCTATGCGGTGGCTGCCGAACAGCATGCCCAAGCGGTGCAGAACCACGACTCACACTACCTCGCGCTGATCAATCAAGCCCTTGCGCTCATGCTACAGGGTGATTACCCCACCGCCGAGCGGGCCTTGATGCAGGCCGCACACCTGACGGCACAGCACTGCGGAGCCTATCAACAAGCCCACGTTGCGTTGAGCCAAGCCCGCCTTGCGATCTATCAAGGGGCCCTCGTGCAGGCATTGCACCTGCTCGAATCGGCGCGGCAAGGCTTTACTGCGGCTGATGATATGATTGATGTAGCAATTACGGGCTTGGAGCAAGCCAGCCTCTACGCCACCTTGCAGATGCCGCACGAGGCAATTCACGCCGCCCAAGCTGCTGCCGCTGGCTGTGTTGCCGAGGGACTATGGGCCGAAGCCCTCGAAGCGGATCTGCACGTTATCCGCAATACGCTGGAGACAGGCCAACTCCGCCTTGCCCGCACCACGCTAGCACAGGCGCAGCAGCTTGCAGCACAGCCTGCCGCAACGACCCTGCACCGGGCCCTGCTCACTGCGTACACGGCTCATCCGGCGTTGCAGCGCACCCCAGATGAACGGGATGTGGCCCTTGCCCGTGCCGATGCCGCGCTCGCCCAGCTGATCCAGTGTGGGGCAATTGAGGAGCAGCTGCATGCGGGCATCATTGCCGCCGACCTCGCGGCCCAGTTGGGCCACAGCGATGCGGTGGGACGCTACACCGCGCTGCTTGAAGTAGCCCGCACGCACAACCTGCCCAGCCACACGCAGCACTGCCTGATCAGATTGGCGCAAGTGCAGCGTGGCGTAGCTGCCCGCACCGCCTTGCAGGATGCCGCCGCGCTTGCCCGTCAGCTACGGCAGGCGATGCCCGTTGAGGAGCTAAAGGCCCGCTATCTGGTGGGGCATACGCATCTATACGGGCAGCTGATCGGGCACTACCGCAAGGCGCGTCAGCCGCACGCCGCGTATGCCACCCTGCTCGAAGCGAAAGGCGGCGTGTGGAGCGACCTCGCGGCGGCTCCGATTGCGCCCGCCCCCGATCAGGCGTGGCTGCACGCCCGCACCGACGTGACGCTGTGGCAGGAGGAGATGCAGCTTGCGCCAACGGCAGATGCGCGGGCATACGCCGAGCAACGCCTCCAGCAAGCCCTCACCACGCTCCGCACGTACACCCGCCAGCGTGATCTGCCGCCGATGCCGACGGTGGCGCACGTCCAAGCGGCTCTGCCCACCCACACCGTTGGCGTAGAGTATCTCGTGCATGCGGGGCGGATCAGTGCGTGTGTGGTAACGGCAACCACGCTCCAGTGGTATGATCTGGGCAAAGTCAGCCGTGTCATCGAGCTGCTGGGGCGGCTGCGCCTGCTCCGGCTGCCCCTGCAACAGGCGGCGGATACCGCCCTTGCTGAACAGCGTGCGCTGGCTCAAGCTACTGAGTTCGATCATCTATTGCAGCAGCTTGGCGTGATATTACTTGATCCGCTTGACCTGCCGCCAAGCGCAACAACACTGGTGCTTGCGCCGGATGGGGTGCTGTTTGATGTGGCGTGGGCGGCATTGCCCGTTCAGGCGCGCTATCTCGGCGAGCGATATGCCCTGCTCCTTGCCCCTTCGTTGGTGGTGGCAGCCCTGCCTGCGCCACCACTGGCAACTGCTCCGGCGGTGGTGCTGGGCTATGCGGGCGATCCGCCGCTGGCGCACGTTGCGGAAGAAGTTGCGCTCGTGGCGGATGCCCTTGCAGCGGCGGCGATTTACCCGGCCACGCCCGCTGATGTGTTTGCGGTGCAGGCTCCGCGCATGCTGCACCTTGCCGCGCACGCCCACCCCAACGCGACCACGCCACTGCTCTCGGCGATCCAGTTGCATGGGGGTAGCCTGTTGCTTGCTGATGCGTTTCGGCTAGAACTACCGGGCACGTCCAGCGTGGTACTGAGTGCCTGTGAGACGGGCATCACGCCAGAGCGCGGCGGCGTGTTACTTGCACTGGCGGGAGCTTTCCTGAGTGCTGGGGCGCACGCTGTCCTTGCGAGCCTGTGGCAGGTCAACGATAGCACCACGCTGCACTGGATGCGGGCATACTACGCCGCCATCGCACAGGGGCAGCCAATCGCCCAAGCCACCCAAGCCGCCCAACACCACCTGCGCGAATTGGGCTACCTGCACCCCTACTTCTGGGCGGCGTTTCAGCCTGTCGTGCGGGTGCTGCCTGTGGCGGGCTAGCACGCCCACGCGCCATCCGAATCCGCCGTAGCACTGCAACAATGCCGCCCCGTTCAGCGTAGGATCATGCAGGACGTAAAGCCGCGTGCTAGGGCATGTAATCGCCCTGCGGATATGCTACAATAGCGTTAGATCAGGTGGATAGCACTGCGACCACCATTATCCTACTCGTGCGATGGTGGGGCTGAGGAGAGCCAGATATGAGCATACTCGATCAAATCACCCGTTCTGCCAATCAGATGGTTGACCGGGCCCGTTTCGAGACTGAGAAGTTTCAGCGCACAACGCGCCTGCAAGCTGAGATTGCCGATCTGCGCCTTGATGTAGATCGCAAGCTAGCTGAGCTAGGGCAGCGTACCTACGAGCTGTACCGTGCGGGCCAAATCTCATCGGCTACGGTGGCGACGCTGGTGCAGGCAATAGACCAGATCCGGATTAGTATGACCCAGAAGGAAGAAGAGCTGAGCGCGGTGCAAGTCTCTGAGTATGTTGATCCGACAGCTCCTGCGCCAACGGGTGGGGCGTGGAGTGTGCCGATTGAGGATGCGCCACCCGCCCAAGCCGCACCCGCCACCTTATGCCCCCGCCCGCCCCGCCCCAAGCCGCACCGCCCGCCTTAGTCGC
>JAAUTZ010000092.1 GCA_012031225.1 Chloroflexaceae bacterium | reverse complement strand
CACCCCCATCCCTACCCCAACCCCCCTCCCGACCAACACACCGCTGCCTGTGCCCACCCGCGCCCCCCGTCTGAACTTGCCACAACTCCCGCCCAGCTTTGCCGTTGTGCCCGGCGAGGGCATCACCGTGCTGCTGGTGGGTGTGGATCAACGCCCCAGCGAATACGCCGCGCCGCGTGCCGATGCGCTCATGCTCGTCCGCATCAATCCACAGTGGCAGCGCGTGGCCCTGCTCTCGTTGCCGCGTGATCTGTGGGTTGAGATCCCCGGCGGCTACGGCTATGATCGGATCAACACGGCTTACACCTACGGCGAAGCAACCGGCATCCGGGGCGGCGGGTTAGCCCTCACCCGCGCTACCGTCAGCAACGTGCTTGGTGTGCCGATTGACTATGTGGCGATGGTGGATTTCTACGGCTTCATCAGCTTGGTAGATACTGTCGGCGGGATTGTCGTGAATGTGCCCGATGCGATCTACGATGCCGCCTACCCCACGATGGATTATGGCTACATGACCATCTCGTTTGCGCCCGGCGTACAGTGGATGGACGGCAACACCGCCCTGATCTACAGCCGCACGCGCAACGCCGATAGCGACTTCAGCCGGATTCGGCGGCAGCAAGATGTGCTTATGGCATTGGGCGTGCGCCTGCAAGAGCGCGGCGATTTGCTCAACCTGCTCACCCTCGATCAGACCTCAGCCGCCTTGCTGCCCTATGTGCGGACAGATATGCCGCGTGATACGCTGGTCAACCTCTTTTGGTCGCTGCGGGGCATCTCACGCGGGCAGATCGAGCAATATAGTGTCACCCTTGAGGATGTGCAGATGGGGCGCGGCGATGATCGCTACGCCCTGCTGCCGGACTACGTTGCGCTCCGCTCAGTGACGGCTCAGTGGCTCGGTTATCGCTGAGTGGTCATATCTCCACCAATCTGATAGTAACCTGACACTTGCATTATAGATAGCTTCATGGTAAAGTCACAGTAGTGAAAAAGCAGTTAGGGTCAGCCTGTGCTGCCCCGTATACTGCTCCTGTTGTCGCCTGAACCAAACGCTGTTCGCCCCTTATGGGAAGATCACGGATCTGCGAGCAGCCCAGCAAAGTGAGGTAATCGCTCCATGTTAGAGCCGGGCATTCACTTCCGAACCACGATTGGCGAGTCTGATCTAGCACACCTGCAACGCCGTGCCAACCAGCACCGCCGCCAGCAACGCTGGTTCCCTGCACTGCTGATCGCTACCCGCCAAACGCTGTACGCCCTGCGTGCTGCACCAGTCACAACTATTCGTAGCTTGCCCCCGCGCTATATCCTGCATCTCGTCATTGCTGTGATTGTCCCGCTTGCACTGCTGCTGGCAAGCGTGCCGGTCAGCACCAATCCCGCGCACTTGGTTGCCACAGATACCACCCAACTGGTCTTCTCGGATCAGCCGGCCAACCGCACGGGGGCAACGCTCCGCGTGCAAGATGTGCGCCGCGAGATCCAAGACTATCGTGCTACTGCCGCTACCATCGGCGACCCGCCCCTGCCAGAGGACGCGATTCCGGTTCCGGTGTCGCTAACTTCACGCAGCGATGCGCTTGTTCCGATGGTTGCACCTGCTACCATCCGCGCTGACGACGTGGTGCAACTCCGCACCGGCCCCGGCAAAGCCTACGATGTTGCGGCGCGTTACGAACACGGCATGACGATCCAAGTCCTTGCCCGCTACAACGACTGGCTGCAAGTGCGGCAGAACTCATCTTCGCCGCTGATGTGGATTGCGAACGACCTGATCGAGATGCACCCGGCGATCTTCGATGCCTTGCCCGTCCTGAATGAGACGGACATTCCCGCCCCGCCCCCGCCCAGCATTGCCACTGTGCGCGAGGGTGGCATTACCCTGCGCGATGGGCCCGGCTCCAACTATGTTAGCCTAACGAGCCTGAGCAAAGGTACAGAGCTGGAACTGATCGAACGCTACGGCGAGTGGCTGCATGTACAGGCTGCAAGCCGCACCGGGTGGGTCAATACGTCTGGCGTAGACCTGCGCGAAGGCGTGCTAGAGCGTGTGGCTACCGCCGATGCCGCCAGCCTGCCTGAAGCGAACCCAACCCTCGTGGCTAGCGTGGTGCAAGATCAGGCGAACCTGCGCCAAGGCCCCGGCACGACGTATGGGCAGATCGGCACCCTGCGGTCAGGTGAGCAGGTCACGCTGCTAGCCCAGCACGCCGAATGGTATCAGGTGCAAACCAACGGCGGCACGCAAGGCTGGGTGTTTAGCAACCTGCTTGGCATAGAAACCCGGATCGCGCAGCGCGTGCCCTACACCGACAACATTCCGACGGCTCCTGCGCCTGCGCCCGCAGCGGCTCCGGCGGCGGCAGCACCAGCGGCGGCTCCGGCACCGTCCTACTCCGGCTCTGGCGCGGCGGGCGTTGCGCTGCAATATGTGGGCTACCCCTATGTGTGGGGCGGCTCTAGCCCGGCGGGCTTCGATTGCAGCGGCTTCACCGCCTTTGCCTACCGCCAAGTTGGGGTGTATCTACCGCACAGTGCCGCTATGCAGTACAGCACGGCTATCGGCGCACCGGTAAGTATGGGCGCACTTGCCCCCGGCGATCTCGTCTTCTTTGCGGGTACGTCGGGTTCGGGTATCTCGCACGTTGCGATCTACGTCGGCGGCGGCAGTATCGTCCACGCGATGACGTATGGCTACGGGGTGCAGGTATCGAGCCTCTATGAGGCGTATTGGATGAGCCACTACTACGGTGCAATCCGCCCCTACCGCTAAGCCCGCCTGCCTTCCATAGCCCAGTGAAACGGACGGCGACACCGTCCGTTTCTGATTCGCGGTGGCTTCGAGCTTGGCGATTTGCTCCACCGCACCTGCGCCGCATACGTTATAATAGAAGCTGAGACGGGACAGCCGAGTACGCCACGTACAGGTGGAGGAAGCGTGACTTTTTTAGATGCACAGGAGTTGCTCGATCCCGAACGCTTTCGCCTGACCTATGCACGGCTTGCCCAGCTGCACGAGGGCTTGATCGTGGCGATGGTGTTGCACCACCACCCAAGCGGCGTGCCGATCAGCATGGAAGGGTTGAGTACCGCGCCGGCTACACTCATCTGGGTGGACCAGCCCCTCACGCCCGCAATGCAGGCCGCGTGGGCTGATCCGCGTGAGCTAGTCGAAGCAGCAGCAACCGGAGTGGCTTTCCTGTTGATCCGCGCCCGTACCGCGTATACGATCATCCGGCGTTCGTGGCAGGGCAGCGGCATAGATTTCTGGCTCGGCTTTGCCGATGATCCAACCTACACCAATCGGGCTGGCTTGGAGGTATCGGGGATGCATACCGCTACCCGTAGTCGCTTCAACGAACGGATCAAACGCAAGCGCGAGCAGGTGCGGGCATCAGCTGATCTCGGCATCCCGCTCTACGTGGTGGTGTTTGTGTGCGATCAGCCCCGCGCCTATCTGGATCTGGAGGAACCAACATGACAATGACTGCCTACGATCTCCATCAGCAGCACGAGACGGCGATGGACTTCGCCACCGAAGCTCTGGTTGCCGTGCGCGATGGCGACGAAGCCCGCGCCCAAGCTCTGTTTCGGCAGGCGTATGCGCTCGAAGCCGAGCTTGTCACTGCGCCCGTCATCGGTGATGATCTGACGCGCGCGATCCTGCTCCGCAGTGCCGCCAACCTTGCGCTCGAAGCCGAGCAGCTTGCTGCCGCCGCGCAGTTGGTTGCCCAAGCAGATGCGCTCAATCCGCCTGCTAGCCTCGCGGCAGAGTTGCGCGTGCTGCACGAACGGCTCCAACTGCGCCACCACCTTGCCACAGAGGGGGTGATGCTGCGCCCAAATGAGCTGCACTTCGTCCTTGCGGGGCCGGCGATTGAGCATGGGGTTGCGCCGAGCGAGGTAGTGTTGCCACGCCTGAGTGACCTTGAACGGCTGATGCTCCGCACGGCGGAACAGATGTGTGACCTTCCCTTTCGCAAACGGGGTGCGCCCCTGCCCACCGTGCAGGCCCACTACGGCTTGTATCTGGCTGCGCCGCGTGCCGGGAGCTTTGCCGTGACGCTCGGCTTAGGCCATCCCTCCGCCGCGCCCACGCTAGACCCAGAGCCACATCCTGCGCCCGCCGCTGTGCTAGCGCGGGTGCTGGATGGGCTGCGCCTGATCCAGTTTGGCAAGCATCACCACCTGCGGGCTTTGCTTGGTGATAGCGATTACTACCGCGACTTTGTGACCCACGCCCGCAACCTTGCCCCCGATCAGAAGCAGGTGACGCTCGTGGGGCTGGCAACGTCGGGGGCAAGTGGCGAGCGGATTGTCGAGCTAACGCGCCCACGCCACGCAGTAGATACCAGCGATCTGGATGATGACGACGATGCGCCGACGGTGCAGATCATCGGGCGGCTAGAGATGGCTCACGAGGGTCGCGGGAAGCGGAGCATTACGCTCTACAATGAGGCAGACGATGCGACGTATACAATCCACGTCGCCCATCACAATGGCAAGCTCGCCCATATCGTGCGCGAATTTTGGGGGCAGCTCGTGTTGGTGCAAGCCCACCGCCCAAGTCGGCATCGCCTTGAGCTGCTGGAGATTGCCGCTGCGCCCACACCGACCCCGCCCACGCGCTAATCACGGGAGCTACAGATGTTGATCGAACAGCCGTGTCGCCTCGCGCTTGAGAGCAACTAATGCGCCGCTCGCGCCTTATCTCGGCCCTGTTGCTTGCCGCGTGTTTGGCGGGTGGGCTTGCGCTAGCGTGGTGGTGGCACCGCCCCGATGGGCTGCTCCATATTGCCCTGCTCGATACCGACGGCGATGCCATCTTGATCCAGTTGCCCAATGGCGCAACGGTGCTGGTGGATGGCGGCACGGATGGCGAGACGCTCGTGTTGCAGCTGGGGGAGCGGCTCCCATTCTGGCGGCGCACGCTCGATCTGCTGATCCTGAGCGATGCCAACCCCGAACGCCTGCCCGCCCAATTGCGTGTCCTGCAACACTACCCCGCCGATCAGCTTTGGTATGCCGCGCCCCTGCCCGCCGATGCCGCCCTCGCGCAGGCGTGGGCCCAGCAACTCAGCACCACCCGCACCCCCGCCACCATCCCGCCCAATGGCAGTCGCTTCGGTGCCGCTTCGGCAACGCTGACAATCCTTGATAATGGCGCAGACAAGCGCGACGCTGGCTTGCTCATGCTGATCGAATATGGCCCAACGCGGGCCGTATTGGCGGGGGGCGCAAGTGCCGCCCAACTCGCCACACTGCCCGCATCCGTCCCCGCTCCTGTCACGCTGCTTGCCTACCCGTGGGCGTATGCCCTCGATGGGCCCCAGATGCAGGCGTGGCAACCGCAAGCCATCGCCTACACCCATACCCGTAGCCGCAGCAGCCCCGCCCAGCATTCGCTTGCGGAACGGGCAACCCAGAGCGGCACGCCGCTCCAGCGGCACTACACCCGCGCCCTGCACGGCACCATCGAACTGCTCAGCAATGGGCGTGATGCCTGTATCATCACCAGCCAGTGCCCCGCTTATGCCCAGCTACATGCGGCGTGCCACGCTAGCAATCAGCACTGCCGGGCCCTGTTGCAAGGTGGCAACTAGCGCGTATGCCTACCCCTGATCGGCTCATACTGTTTCTGCTGGGCTTAGGCGGGTTGTTGCTGCTCACAGCGGCGGCAGTTGCCCTGTATCGCCGCTTCTACCGCGACGACAACAACGCGGCCCGGCGCATCCTCAAAAACAGTGCCGTGCCCTTTGCGGTGCGCCTGCTTGTGCGTGCGCTCGACCTGATCTTTGCCATCGTGTTATACAGCACCCTGCCCGGCGCAGAGATTGGACCCTACACCCTCGCCGCGCTGCTGGTTGCCCAATACCTCGCCACGCTCACCGATTTCGGCTTGGGCGTGCTGCTCACCCGCGAAGCCGCCCGCGATCCGGCGGCAGCCCAACGCCTCTTTGGGATCACGCTGGCCCTGCGCCTGTTGCTCGTGCTGCTGATCGCGGCTCCGGCGGCGTGGCTGCTGATTGGCGGCTACACCCTGCTGGCAGGTGCGGGCGTAGGCGAACCGATCTCAGCCGTTGGGCAACAGGCGATCTGGGTCTTGCTGCTCACGCTCTTCCCCTCTGCCTATGCCGGCGCAGTCACCGCGCTCTACCAAGCCCACGAACGCATGGAAGTCCCCGCCGTCGTCGAACTCATCACGGCGATCATCAGCATGGCGGTGCGGATCGCGGCACTCTTGCTCGGCTACGGCATTCTCGGCTTGGCGTGGGCGGCGGTGGCTGTCACCACGCTTACCGCGCTGATCTTTCTGGGGCTACAGCTACGCGACTTCTTTGTGCCGCGCCTTGCGTGGGATTGGCAACAGGGCAAGTGGCTCCTGCTCACCGCCTTTCCGTTGATGCTCAACAACCTGCTCAACGTGGTATTCTTCCGCTTCGATATGTTCATCATCAAAGCCAACGGCGGCGGGCAGGGCGATCTGCTCGTGCAGCAATATGCCGTCGCCTACCAGATCCTCAACATCGCCCTGATCCTGCCCCCCGTGATTACCTTCGCCGTTTTTCCGGTGCTTGCCCGCCGCGCCGATGGCGAACGGGCCGCCCTCGCCGAAGCCCAAAACCGCACCCTGCAAGCCCTGCTCTGGCTAGCCTTCCCGCTTACGGTAGGCATCACGCTGCTTGCGCCGGACGTGATTACCTTCTTCACGCGCCGCAACGCCCCCGACTATCTGCCCATCGCGGCCCACGTCTTGGCCATCCTCGCGTGGTTCCTGCCGATCTCGTTCGTCAATGGCTTGGTGCAGTATGTGCTGATCGCCCTCAACCAGCAAGCCGCGATTACCCGCGCCTTCGTGATCGGGGCGGCCTTTAATCTCAGCACCAATCTCCTGCTGATCCCGCACTTCGGGCTGTATGCCGCCAGCGTCATCACGGTTCTGTCGGAGGTGGTGTTGCTGGCGGTGTTCCTGCCGCTCCTGCGCCGCGCTGATCTGACCCCGCCGCTCCTCCGGCTTGCGTGGCGGCCACTGCTGGCCGCCGTGCTGATGGGCGTAGGGCTAGGTGCGCTGCGCTGGGCTGGCGTGCCCCTGCACTGGATTGGGCAGGCGGTGCTAGCTGGGCCCGTGTATGTGCTAGGGCTGTGGCTACTCGGTGCATTTGGCAGCAGCGAATGGGCGTTACTGCGGCGGGTATTGGGGCGCGGCGAGGCCTAGAGCAGCCCGCGCCGTTGCAGCTTGCGCACCTCGCGCTTGCGTTCGTTGATCGCCTCGCGCACCGCCTCTAGCTCCGCATCGTTGATCGTCAAGTGCTTGCCGCGCCGCGATAGGGTGACTCCCCCCGATGGCACAACCTGCACCGTGAGCGTATCATCGCCGCTCTCCGCACTCGGCACGGGCGCAACGTAGCGGCTCATCGCCACCCGCGCATCGCGCAGCACATCGAGGCCCTTGCCGCCCTCCAACGCCCGCAGCAGCGCATCTACCGCATCGCGGGCAATCAAAGCGGTGGTGCGTACATCGGCGGTGCGGCTGCTATGCTGCTTCAGCCACACCTGCGCTTCAGCCGCAGCGGTACTCTGGGCGGCAACGTCCGGCGGCAGCTCGGCAAGCAGGCTTTCAAGAATGGCGTAAATATCACGTTGGGTACTCATTGGCAGTCTACTCCTTCACCTCATTGTGAAAGTAAGGTAAGCCTCTCAGCTACGGTTTGTAGGTAGGGCCGTGCGGGTGGTATACAACACCCCCGCGCCCGCGCTAGGCGGCGAAGTGGCGCACAAACTCGGCCATCCAGCGCATCGCCAGCCAATAATCATCCATGCGAATATTCTCATTGGGCGCGTGGATCTGATTGCCCGCATAGCCGCACCCAGCCCCACCCGCCGCCGGAATACCAAACTGCTGCGCCAGATCGTACATCGGGCCAGTGCCCGGCATCGTTGGGGCAAGCACGGGCGGCAGGTGATAGACTGCCTCTGCCGCGCTGGCCAACGCCTGCACCAGCCGCGAGTCGAGCGCGGAACGGGCCGGGTAGGAGCCATTATGTGCGACGATCTCGATGTCACTGAAGCCGTGCTGATCGAGGTGATCGCGGAGCTGCTGCACCACCACATCCGGCGACATATCCGGCACGAGCCGGAAATCGAGCTTGACCCGCGCCTCACAGGGCAGGACGGTTTTTGAGCCTGCGCCAGTGTAGCCCGCGCCGAAGCCCGCGATATTGCACGTCGGCTCGAACAGGTGGCGGTGCAACCGTTCCATGCCGCGCAGGTTATCGAGGAAGGCGGGCAAGCCTAGCTCAGCCAGTAGCGCATCGTCGGTATCGGGCATACTCCGCAACGCCGCTTCTTCAGCCGCAGTTGGGGGGCGGATCGCATCGTAGAAGCCCGCGATCTGCACGCGCCCATCGCGGCCCTTTATCGTATTCAGGGCCCACACCAGCCGCCACGCCGGATTGGGCACAATCGTCGCAAATTGCGAATGCTGGTCATACGCCGCGCCGTGTGCCACCAGTTCGACATAGGCCATGCCCTTCACGCCGCACGTAATCTCTGGGCGATCATTCACGTCGCGCCGCCCCGTCTCCCAGAGCATACCCTCGCCCACCAATAACTCACGGTAGTGCTGGGTGAAGTAGGGCAGATTAGGCGAGCCGATCTCCTCTTCGCCTTCGATCACAAACGCCACCTCGCAGGGCAGCTCGCCAGCCACTGCGTGGAGGGCTTCGAGAGCCTGAATGCGGAGCATCAGGTTGCCTTTGTTGTCGGCTACGCCGCGCGCATACAGTTTGCCATCGCGCACCGTCGGCCCAAAGGGCGGCGATTGCCATAGCTCTTCGGGATCGGCGGGCTGTACATCGTAGTGATCGTAGATCAGCAGGCGACGTTTGCCCTGCCCCGCACCGAAGACGGCATACAGCAGTGGTGCGCCGCCATTCGGCATCGGGATCACTTGCACCTGTGCGCCGCGCTGCTCCAAGCTGTGGCGCACAAACTGCGCCGTTTCGGGGATGGCTCGCCCATGGGCGACGACGGTTGGTAGGCTGAGCAAGGCATGCAGCTCCTCGTGCAAGCGGGCATGCTGAGCTTCAATATAACTGGCTATTGCGTCCATAAACCTTCGCACCTAACTCTTACGTACCTGCGCCTTACTCGGTGCAGGTGGCATACAAAACATCGTATAGCGCAACAAGGCTATCCACTTCCACCCACTCGTAATCGCTGTGCAAGCCCGTGCCCGTCGGCCCAAAGCAGACGGCGGGCATGCCCGCTTGGGTGAAGAAGCGGGCATCACTCCCGTAATGTTCGCGGTAGAGCGGGGTAGGCACACCGCGCCGCGCCTGCGTGATCTGGGCGAGGCGTTGAATTGCGGGGTGTTCAGGATCAGCCGACAGCCCATCGCTATGCTTCGCGGTGACGATCTCCACGCCGACAAATGCCTGCTGCACCAGCTCCAGCAATTTGGGTGGGGTGTGTTCATCGGTGTAGCGAATGTCTATGCTGAAGTCGAGCGCGGATGCCACTTGGTTGGGCGAGTTGCCGCCCGAATTGAGAATGGTGGGTGTAGCGGTGGTGCGCCAGACTTCGTGTGTGGGGGGCGGGAACTGTCCCGCTAGGGCCAGCACCCCTTCGGCATAGGGGTAGATCGGGTTGCGCCCATCCCACGGGCGCGAGGCGTGCGTGGGGCTACCCGGCAGGCGCAACGTGAGCCACATGGCTCCTTTCTGCTGGTAGCAGATGCGTAGCTCGGTTGGCTCGGTGGTGATGCAGAAGTCGCAGTGCCAGCCCTCAGCCACGAGCCGCTCAGTGCCATACTTGCCGCCGATCTCCTCATCGCCCACAAACTGCATGCCAATGTTGGGGCGCGGCTCAAGCTGGGCGAGATCGCGCAGCAGGCACAGCATCACCGCGAGGCTGCCTTTCATATCTTGGCTGCCGCGCCCAATGATCCGCCCATCCGCGACACGCGGCGCGAAGAGGGCCGGGGCGGCGGCGACGACATCGAAGTGCCCATTCAACATAAGCGTCGGGTGGCGCGTATCGTGCAGCGTCGCCACGAGCGAGGGCACGCCCTGCGCTTCCGAGCGGTGAATGAAGATGTTGGGGATGGTTTCCAGAAAGGCGGCGATATAATCGGCGGCGGCGGCGATCTGCTCCGGCTGGTGCGCGGTACTCTGAAAGCGGATCAGATCGGACGTGAGCATTATCAGATCATCAGGTAAGCTCATCGGGTTTTGCTCTCTGTGCTGTGTGTTTGTTACTCCTCTATGCATGATACCACACGTAGCGTTGCGGCGGCACACGCGCCCCACGAAAACTGGCGCACCCGCGCTAGCCCACGCTGGCGCAAATCGGCCCGCAGCTCGGCATCGCTCACAAGGCGGTGCAAGGCGGCGGTCAGGGCGGCGGTGTCGAGGGGATCAACCAGCAGGGCGGCATCGCCGGCCACTTCGGGCAGCGCGGTGGTGCTGCTAGTTAGCACGGGCGTAGCACAGGCCATCGCCTCTAGCACGGGCATCCCGAAGCCCTCATACAGTGAGGGGAATACAAACGCAAGGGAGCCGCTGAGCAGGGCGGGTAGATCGGCATCAGCCACGAAGCCGGGCAACAGCACCTGCCGCTGCAAGCCGAGCGTCTGCACCTGCTCTACAATCGGCGCACTGAGCCAGCCACGTTTGCCTGCCAACACCAGTTGCAGATCGGGGTGGTGCGCGGCGAGTGGCGCAAAGGCGGCGATCAGGCGGGCGAGGTTCTTGCGGGGTTGGAGCGTGCCGACATACAGCAGATAGGGCCCCGCACCGATGCCGTAGCGGGCCCGCACCGCTGCGTGCTGCACCGGATCGGCAACCGGCGCAAACTGCCCGCCTACGCCGTGCGGCACCACGCTGATCTTGTGGGCCGGTACGCGGTAGTGGCGGATCAGGTCGGTGCGGGTGGCGTGGGAAATGGCAATGATCTGATCGGCGGCGTGGGCACTCCACCACGTCGTTGCGTGTAGCTCAAGCAGGCGGCGGCGGGGGTGTGCGGCGGGGAAGGCAAGGTAGCCCAGATCGTGCAGCGTCACGACGGTGCGCGTCTGGCGCGGCGGGCGCAGGAGCGGCACCACATGCGCGGGGATCAGCACGGCATCGGGCGGGTGCAGGCGTAGCTCGGTGGCAAGGCGCAGGTGCGTCCATGCACGGGGCAGCGGAATGGCGGCAAGCTGCATATGCGGCGCAAGTGGCGGCAGGGCGGGCGGCATCTGGTTTACGTAGAGGGTATAGCGATGCAGCGCGGGGAGTTGGGCAAGGGCGGCGAGCAGCTCCCACGTATACCGTTCGGTGCCAGTGCGGGCGGTGGTGGCGATGCGGCTTGCGTCAATCCCGATGTGCATAGAATCTGCCTTTGGCTCAAGCGGCGATCCAGATCGCCTTATTGTACCATCGCTTAACGTACTGGTAAGATCCCTTCTAATCAGATTATTCAATGTGCGTACATTTTCCACAGCAAGCAACCATCTTGACTCTTATAGTAGCACATGCTACAATCACAAGTGAAATGTTGCTATTCTCATTTGATACTCTCCTTAGCACAGAGGTACACGTTTTTCCTTTCAACAACATTTCAACCAATGCTGTAGTGCCGAGTCTGACGTACAGGAGAACGTCCGGTGTCAAGTCCAACCCTGCCCCCCACCAGTGCGAGCATTGCCCGGCGTACCCGCGTCGAGCAGATGATGCGAGCCGCCCAGCACCGGCTCTGCACGGCGTTTGAGGCACTGGAGCAGGCGGATGGAACTAGCACCACCAGCGATCCGCCCGTCGGCAGGTTTATCAGCAGCAGCTGGGAGCGGCCCGGCGGCGGCGGTGGCACAGCCCGCGTCTTAACTGATGGGCGCGTGTTCGAGCGAGCCGGCGTGAATGTCTCCGCCGTGCATGGGGCTGAGGTGCCGCCCAGCATCTGGCAGAGCCGCCCGCACACCAAAGGGCAGCCCTTCTTTGCCACTGGTATCTCGATGGTGCTGCACCCCGCCAATCCGTACACGCCCGCCTTTCACGCCAACTATCGCTACTTCGAGGTGGGCCCAGAGGGGAGCATAGATTGGTGGTTTGGCGGCGGCATGGATCTGACCCCCGCCTATGGCTTCGATGCCGATGCGATCTTCTTCCACCGCACGCTGCACGGTTATTGCACGCGCCACGCCCGGATCGGCATAGATTACCAACAGCTCAAGCAGACCTGCGACGAATACTTCTCCATCAAACATCGCCACGAGATGCGTGGGATTGGTGGGATCTTCTTTGACCTGCTGCACCCCGATGGCGACGACGGCTGGGAACATGCGCTAGCATTTGCCCACGAAGGCACGGAGACGATAGCCGCCGCGTATGTGCCGATTGTCGAGCGGCGTATGCACACCCCCTATGGCGAGCGCGAACGGCAGTGGCAGCTGTATCGGCGCGGGCGGTATGTCGAATTCAACCTTGTCTATGATCGCGGGACGCTGTTTGGCTTGCAGACGAGTGGCGACATTGAGGCTATCCTGATGTCGCTGCCGCCACTGGCCCGTTGGCAGTTCCGCTACGAACCAGAGCCGGATAGCCCCGAAGCGGATGTTGCCCGCTTTTTGCAGCCCCACGATTGGGCCGCAGCCACGCTGCCCTAGGTGGGCAGTTGGGATACCTACGTTATGCAGGAAGGAGGATGCGCCCGCCGCCTGTGGGCCCGGCGCAACACGTATGATACTCGCAGTATATGGCAAAGGTGGGATCGGTAAATCCACCACATCGGCAAACCTCTCGGCGGCAATGGCAAAACAAGGTGCAAAGGTGTTGCAGATTGGCTGTGACCCGAAGCACGATTCAACCTTCCCCCTCACGGGGCACTTGCAATCCACCGTCATTGACGTGCTGGACAAAGCCGATTTCCATATGGAAGACATTCTCCCCGAAGATGTGATCGAGACGGGCTATGCCGGCGTAGATACGCTCGAGTCGGGGGGGCCTCCGGCGGGCAGTGGCTGTGGTGGCTACGTCGTGGGTGAGACGGTCAAGCTGCTTAAAGAGTTCGGCTTGTATGACAAATACGATGTGATTGTGTTTGATGTGTTGGGCGATGTCGTCTGTGGCGGCTTTTCGGCTCCCCTGAACTACGCCGACTACGGCGTGATTATTGCGACGAACGATTTCGATAGCATCTTTGCCGCCAACCGCCTGAGCCTTGCGATTGCCCAAAAGAGCCAACGCCACAAAGTCAAGCTGGTGGGCATCATCGCCAATCGGGTGGATCACGAGTTTGGCGGCGGGGTGGCATTGCTCGAAGAATACGCCCGCACAATTGGCACCCAAATCATCGCCCAAGTGCCCTACCACGATCTCATCCGCCGTTCGCGTTTGGCCGGCAAAACGCTCTTTGAGATGGAAGGCGAAGGACAGGAACAGTGCGTGCAGCCGTTCTATGATCTGGCAGCCTACTTGCTCTCGAACCCGCCCGCCGTCGTACCGCAACCGATGGGCGACCGCGAGGTGTTCGAGGTGGTGGGCGGCTGGCAGTAGGGGGGGCAGGTGTCAGGTGTCAGGGGTCAGGTTTTAGGGGTCGGGTGTCAGGTTTTAGGGGTCAGAGCAACTAGCCTAATGCACCTAGCCCCTTTGGATTAGTCGCGGTATGTCGGTCTACATCAACCTGACACCTCGCATCGCACCCCTAACACCCGACCCCTCGCACCTGATACCTGACACCCGACCCCTCGCACCTGATACCTAACACCCGA
>JAAUTZ010000091.1 GCA_012031225.1 Chloroflexaceae bacterium | reverse complement strand
GCTTGCGGCCCTGGTGTCGAGCATCAGCGCGCCAGGCGCGCCAGCTGCACATCGTAGGGTGGGCTGTTTTCGGGGTGGAAATTCGAAGCGATGGCGTTCGAAATATTGTACCAGATAGGGGCTGCTATCGTCGCCCAGTTCGATAAATTCTTCGCTAATGGGGGAAGCCAAAGATAGGCAGCCCACCATGGCGCTCCCAATAGGCGCGGAATCCGCCACGCAGCGTGTGCCCAGTTTCGGGAAAATAGCGCAGGTTGGCATCGCTGGGCACGGGCGGCACGGGCACAGGCTGGGGCGGCTGGGCAAGCGCGGGCGGCAATCCACCCAGCGCAGCGGCAGTTGCAGTATTGCCACTGGCATTCACAGCGATGGTTGGCTTGCCCGCCGATGAGGGCGGGACAGCAAGGACGGCAAGCTGGCTCCGGCTGGCGGGCGTGATGCTGTGGCGTTGGGCGATGCTGTCCAGCGCAGCAACAAATGCGCTGCCCGTCTGGTAGCGATGGTGCGGGTCTTTTGCCAGCATACGGGTAACAACCGCCTCAGTTTCGGGCGGCACACCAAGCGTTGCTGGGCGGAGCGGCGGCGGCGGGCTGTGGATATGCGCGACGATCAACTGGGGCGTGTTGCCCGCAAACGGAACCCGCCCCGCCAGAATCTCATATGCCACCACGCCAAGCGCATACAGATCGGTGCGCCCATCCACGCGCTTGCCTTCTGCCTGCTCTGGCGCAATATACTCCGGCGTGCCCATAAAGATACCCGTGCGCGTGATCCGTTCGCGGTCTGAGTCGGAGGCTTGGGCAATCCCGAAATCAGTCAGCAAGACGCGCCCATCAGTCGCCAGCATCACATTATGCGGCTTCACATCCCGATGCACTGCGCCCTGCTGGTGGGCATAATCAAGGGCTTGCGCGAGCGGCTCAAGCAGGCTGATCGCATAGCTCAGATCGAGTGCGCCCTGCTCGCGGATCACCAGATTGAGCGATTGCCCAGCGATAAACTCCATCGCAATATAGCGCAGATTATCGTGCTCGCCAATATCATACACGGTGACAATCGCCGGATGGCGCAGATTTGCCACAAGGATCGCCTCACGCTCAAAGCGGCGCACAAATTCGGGGTCGGTACTGAGTTGTGGGGCAAGGATCTTGAGCGCAACGGTACGCCGCAGGCGCGTGTCATCGGCCCGATAGACGGTGGCCATGCCGCCGCGTCCGAGCTGATCCTGAATAATATACCGCCCGAACTGGCTACCGGGCATCAGGCTAATCACGGGTTGCTCCTGCGTATGTGTTGGGCTACTCGTAAATATGATACCATAACTTATTTTGGTACTGAACACTGCTTGGGCAAACCTGATCTATCATGGGACGAGAGGCAATTCGCACACCCAACACGGAGAGGAATCATGACACATCATTTGTCCATCATCACCTACGCACAGGATGGCTTGCACGTATTCGAGCATGAGGACGTAGCCGCAGTGTTGGCCCACGCCGATCCTGCCCGCCGCTGTTGGATCACCTTGACGGGCTACGAGGATGAGCAGACCGTGCGGGCTATCCTCGATCACTTTGGCTTGCCGCCGACGCTGTTCGAGCGGATAGTGAATGCTGAACATACGGATGAGGTCGAGGAGTATGAGAACTCGATCTTCTTCACCTATCGGTATGCCTACTTCAAGGGCATGCCAAATGATCACCTCCTGCGTGAAGAGGATTTTGTTGGCATCAATGGCGCGTTCATCTGCGGCGAGGCGTTTCTGCTCGTGTTTGCCGATCATGCCATGCCGATCTTTGAGCGCACGCGCACGCGCCTGCTAAATGGGCAGGGCGAGATCCGCAAGTATGGTACCGACTTCCTGCTGTATGTGCTGCTGCGCCGCGAGTTTGTAGATTACTACAATGCGATCCTCAAGCGTATGTATCAGGCCTTGGAGATTCTTGAAGATGACATTCTCGAATCACCCGGCGAAGATGAAGACTACCGCAAGCTCCTCTACATGCGGAGTGTGATTAAGCCCTTCAATGGGTATATCATGGATTTGATCCAGAACGTTGAGCTGTTTCACGATGAGAAGCTGAGCTTCATCAAAGCCAGCACCATGAAACGCTTCAACAAGTCGCTCTACCGCGAGGCAAAGGAGCTGTGGATCACCTATCAGGAACTGCGCCATTTCATCACCGAGCTGGTCGAGATCCACCGCGCCAATGTCTCGGAGAATATGAACCGCGTGATGCAACTGCTCACGGGCGTATCGGTGGTATTCCTGCCGCTCACCTTCATTGCGGGCGTGTATGGCATGAACTTTGTGAATATGCCCGAACTCGAATGGCAGTGGGGCTATTATGTAATCATGCTCTTTATGGTTGGTATCGCCACCTTCCTGATCGTGTATATGCGCCGCCGCGATTGGATCCCGGATTAAGGAGGACGCATGGACCCCATCCCGATCACCCGCCCGCCCGTGCAGCCAACACGCCTGTATCTGGCGTGGGTGGCAGCGAATAGCTTGGCGTGGTTTGTCGCTTTCATTCCCTTTGGGCGGATTCCGTTCAGCCGCGCCAGCGTACCCGAATTCGAGGGCTGGCTGCTGCTGCTGCTCGGCTTGGTGATCGGCTTGGCCCAGTGGCTCGTGCTACGCCGCCACCTGCCGCTCGGCGTGTGGTGGGTGCTGCTGAATAGCGTGGCGTGGGCGATGGCGTGGTTTGTCAGTATCTTTGGCACAATCTTGATTGGGCTGCTGCTCTTCCCCATCACCAATCTGATTAGCCCGATCCTGACCGGCATCGTTGCCAATCTGCTGTTCTCGGCCTTGACGGGGGCGGTGCTAGGCGGGGTGCAGTGGGCAACCTTCTACATGCACCTTGAGCGAGCGAACTGGTGGATTCCGGCGACAATGGGCGGCACGGCTGCCGCTGGCTTGGTGCGCCTGCTCACCGGCGACGCGCTGCGGGCTGGCTTCGATGCCAGCTGGCTGGCATATAGCCTGATGACGGGCGTGGTGTTGGTGTGGATGCTGGATGATACCCATCGGCGCGGGTGGTAAGCCGCAGCTGGTGGACGCGAACAGCCCGGCCCCGAAACTGATCATTGCAGCATTGCCACTTTCGCGGTAGAATCAGGGCAAGGACAAGCCTGCACGAACTTTTCGTCTGTAGAAGAGTCCATCGTTGCACCAAAAGGAGCCAGACAATGCGCGTTGTGGCGATGATCATGGCGGGTGGCGAAGGGACACGTTTGAGCGTTCTTTCCGAAAAACGCGCCAAACCCTCCGTACCATTTGCGGGGAAGTTTCGCATCATTGATTTCACCCTCTCCAACTGTGTCAATTCCGGCATCTTCGACGTGGGTGTACTCACCCAATACCGCCCGCATTCACTCAATGACCATATCGGCATCGGTAAGCCGTGGGATCTTGACCGCTCACGCGGCGGGGTGCGCTTGCTGCAACCCTATCAAGGGCGCGGCGACGCGAGTTGGTACAAAGGCACGGCGGATGCCGTCTACCAAAACCTCAACTTCATCAATGAACAGCGGGCGAATTTGGTGGTGATCCTCTCCGGCGATCACATCTACAAAATGGATTACACCAAGATGCTCGATTATCACCAGCGCACCCGCGCTGACTGCACGGTGGCGGTAATGGATGTGCCCCTCGAAGACACGCACCGCTTCGGGATTATGACCACCAACGAACACGACCAAGTGGTTGAGTTTACCGAGAAGCCCAAGCAGCGCGACAAAGGCACCCTTGCTTCAATGGGCGTGTATGTGTTCAGTGCCGATATGCTTAATCGGCGGCTCGGTGATGTCACCAACGAACAGGATCGGATTGACTTTGGCAAGAACGTGCTGCCCGCGATGATCAACACGCACCGGGATCGGGTGATGGCCTATCGCTTTGAGGGCTATTGGGTAGATGTCGGCACGATCCAAGCCTATTGGGAGACGAGCCTCGAACTGCTTGATCCTGATTGTGCGCTGGATCTGTTTGATCCCAACTTCCGCATCTTCACCCGCAGCGAAGAACGCCCGCCCGCCAAGCTGGGGCCACAGGCGCGGGTGCATCGTTCGATCATCTGCAACGGCTGCGTGGTGCGCGGAGCCGTCGAGAACTCGGTGCTATCGCCGGGCGTGTATGTCTCGCCGGGCGCCATCGTGCGTGATAGCGTGGTGATGAATGACACATGGATTGGCCCGAATGCCGTCCTTGATAAAGTGGTGGTAGACAAACAGGCGGTGATCGGCTCTAGCGTACGGCTCGGTGTGGGCGATGGTATGGATGTGCCCAACCAGAGCCAGCCCGAGAAGATCTACACGGGCATCACCGTCGTCGGCAAGAGTGCCCACATCCCGCCCGGCATCAGCATCGGGCGCAATGTGCTGATTAACGCCGACCGCAACGAGGAGGATTTTCCGGGCGGCGATCTGCCCGATGGCGCAACGGTGTAGGAGAGGGTCGCGGTATTCGCCCATAGCGACACCCCGCACTACGGCCCGGAGCTATCCTATTCGCTGGTGCGCGTGGATAGTGGCTAGCAGGGTTGCATTTGAACAGTATATTCATGGGCCGCCAGCCCATATCATCTATCAGGAGGAGCCTATGTTCCGCACGCTTGCCCTCATCCTTGCCGGCGGGCACGCCCCCGCCTTAAGTATCCTATCGGCTGAACGGACCGGCGCAGCGGTGCCGGTTGCGGGCAAATACCGCGTGATTGACTTTGCCCTCTCCAATTGCATCAACTCCGGCATCTACAACGTCGGCGTGCTGACCCAGCACCAGCCCAATAGCCTGCACACCCATCTAGGGGTGGGGCGGCCTTGGGATCTTGACCGCGCACAGGGCGGCTTGCGCGTGTTGCACCCGCAGCCCACCCCCGATGGTAGCGGCTGGCAGCGCGGCACGGCCGATGCAGTGCGGGCAAACTTCGACTATATCGCCGATCAGCCGGTAGATAATGTGCTGATCCTTGCCAGCGATCACATCTACAAAATGGACTACCGCCCCCTGCTACAGGTCCATCAGGAGCAACGCGCCGAGCTAACCCTCGCCGTGCATAGCATCAGCCCCTACGAGGCCTACCGCTACGGCGTGGTGGGGCTGGATAACAACAGCCGGATTACTAGCTTTGTCGAGAAGCCGCGCCGTCCGGGGAGTAGCCTTGCCTCAATGGGCATCTACGTTTTTCGCAAGCAGCTCCTGCTCGACATCCTAAGTGGCGGCGATGATTCCAGCTTTGGGCGCGATATTCTGCCGCGCCTAATCCACGAAGTCACCACCTGCGGCTACAACTTTCAGGGCTATTGGGTAGATATTGGCACGGTGCAATCCTACTACGAGGCCAATATGGCCCTGCTGACCGAAACCCCCGCACTGGATTTGTACGACTTCGAGTGGGTGATCCACACGGTCAGTTCGCAACGCCCCGGTGCCGAGATTGCCACGACGGCCCGCATCGAGAATAGCCTGATCAGCGACGGTTGCCGGATTCACGGCGAGGTCGCCCGCTCGATCATCTCGCCGGGCGTGTATGTGGAGCCGGGGGCAGTCGTGCGTGATTCGATTATCCTGAACGATGCCGTCATCCGCAGTGGAGCCGTGATTGATCACGCGATCATTGACGAAGATGTCGTGATTGGCAATGATGCCCTCGTAGGCAATGGCGACGATTTCACCCCCAACCACGCCAACCCAGAGTGGCTCAACACCGGGCTAACACTGGTTGGGCTGCGAGCGCACGTCCCCAATGGAACAATACTAGGAAGAAATGTCGTTGTGCCACCACGCACGAATGAAGCCGCCTTCCGCACAGCACAGATTGCCAGTGGCGTGACGGTAGGCCCATAGCGAAAGGAGAATGTGAGCGGCTTCGCTCGCATCACACACATGCACGTTTTGATGTTTTCGTGGGAGTACCCGCCCCATCTGATGGGCGGCTTGGGCACGCACGTCGCCGATTTGCTCCCCGCCCTGTCCCAGCGGCAATGTGCCGTAACCTTACTAACCCCGCATCTACGTGGCGGCGCAGCAGCAGAATGGCTGCCAGATCACGCCGATCACGTACAGGTGGTGCGCGTTTCGACCGCCCACCCCAATGTCGGCGACTTCCCGACATATGTTGAGCATGTCAATCACGATCTGCGTGATGCTGCGCTCTCCCTCGCCGCAACCACGCGCTTCGACGCGATCCACGCCCACGATTGGATGGTGGCTCCGGCTGCGCTAGAGTTGCACCGCAGCACGCACCTGCCGCTTGTGGCCACCGTCCACGCCACCGAGCGCGGGCGCGGGCGGGGGAGCTTGCCCACCGGTGCGGCCCATCGCATTGATTGGTGGGAGCGCGAGCTAGTTGCCCAAGCCCAGCGCATCATCGTCTGTTCGCATGCCATGCTTGCCGAAGTAGTCGAGAGCCTGCAAGCGGTGCCGGAGCGGATCGAGGTGATCCCTAACGCGGTCTACATTCGCCCTGACCCATTCCCTAGCCCTGTCGAACGGCTGGTCTTTCGCCGCCACTACGCTTTGGATCACGAGCCACTGGTCTTTAATATCGGGCGCGTCGTGGAGGAGAAGGGGGTCCACGTCCTGATTGATGCGTGGGCACAGGTCTGCCGTGAGCTACGCGCCAAGCTGGTGATGGCCGGCAGTGGCCCATCGCTCGACAATTGCCGCGCCCACGCCGCCCATCTCGGGCTAGATCAGCAGATCATCCTGCCGGGCCGGATCAGCGACGATGAGCGAGATCGGCTGTATCGGGTGGCGCAGGCGGCGGTGTTCCCCTCGCTCTATGAGCCATTTGGGATTGTTGCGCTCGAAGCCCAAGCCGCACACTGTCCAGTTATTGTCACCGCAACCGGCGGGCTATTTGAGACTGTGCGCCCACACGAGACCGGCATTGTGGTGCAGCCGAACAATGCCGCATCGTTGGCGTGGGGCTTGCTGCACACCCTGCACCACCCCGATTGGGCCCAGCAGCGTGCGGCCAACGCGCTGCACGATCTGCACCGCATCTACAACTGGGAACGTGCAGCGCAGATGACCGCAGAGGTGTATCAGCAGGCAATTGCCCACCCGCTCCCAACTGGGCACAGCGAGGCCCCCCACACTGCCCTCTTTTCGAGCGCAGCCTAGCCGCACCCCTGAGTGAAACACGCGCCGCGCTTTTGGCGCGGCTATTTGCTTTTGCTACTATCGTGGTATAATCATACTGTATAAGTGTGTGGAATCAATAGCCAATGAGTTCAATAAGGAGAGGCTATGATACGCCAACGCCGTGAAGAACGCCGTGAAGAACGCGAGGTATTTGGGCGACGCGGGACCGCCGTGCGCTACCAAATGCGCCAACGTATGCTGGCGATTGGGGATGATTTCTGGATTGAGGATGAGGGTGGTCAGCGGGTCTTTAAGGTAGATGGGCGAGCTTTGCGGATCCGCAAGCTGCTGCTCTTCCAAGATGCACAGGGCAACGATCTGTGCCGCATCCAAGAGCGTATGCTGCGCGTGCGCGACACGCTGGTGATCGAAGACGCACAGGGCAATCAGGCGGCCTCGGTACGCAAGGCCATCATTACGCCGATACGGGATCGCTGGACGGTCAAGGTTGGCGATGGCCCCGATCTGGAGATACAGGGCAATATCCTCCATCATGAATACATGATTGGCGATGGTGATCGGCGGGTGGGCGAAGTTTCCAAACGCTGGTTCCGCATCCGCGATACCTATGGCGTGGCGGTGGAGCCAAGCCAGAACGATGTGCTGATCCTCGCAACAACGGTGGCAGTTGCTATTATGGCCCACGGTGGCCGCTAGTCCAAAGCATAAAGGAGCAGAGTGATGCACATTGGTCCAATTCAGGTGCTAGCCTTCACCTTCGATAGCGTCGAGCATTTTAAAGGCGAAATCCTGCGCGAACTTGATCTGTTGCGGGGGCACGGCTTGATCCGGATCATTGACCTGCTGTTTGTGATGAAAGAGCAGGACGGCTCCGTCGTTACGCTCCAATCGAGCGATCTGCTCGATGTAGACGTTGAGCAGTTTGGCAGTGCGTTGCGGCACATGTTGGGGCTAGAAGACACCGATGAAGTGGACGTGGTAGATGAGTTGCTGGCTGAATTTGTGGCCCCCGAACAGGGCTGGAGCATAGAGGACCTACAGGCCACGGCCGAGACGGTCGCCCTCGGCACGGCTGCCGCGTGGCTCTTGGTGGAGCATGCGTGGGCGCTTGGCCTCAGCACCGCCATCCGCAATGCTCAAGGCTCGCTGGTGGTACAGGGCTTCCTGACACGCAACGCCTTGCTCGCGGTAGGGCACGAGCTGAATGCGATGGTGGAAGCTGAAGTGGCGATAGAGCAAGCTGCTGCGCTCAAGGGCGCGGCCATCCTTGATGCCTTGATCACTGTCGCGGCCGCAGAGGAAGTGCAGCAGGCCGCAGCGGCCCAAGCCGTGGCTTCAGTGGTAGGGGTGGAAGCCTTCCGGACCGTCGTGGCGGCGGAAGCGGTGCGGGCGTTGATCGTAGCCGGCTTGCTCGAAGAGTCGGATGCACCGGAAGCGATTGATACGCTGGTGGATGCCGATCTGATTACGGTTGGGGCCCTCTCGGAAGCATCCCAAGCGGCAGATCTGGCATTGGCAGAACTGGCGGCTGGGCTAGGCGACGACGACGCAGCCTAGCCTACGTAGGTTGCACAGCCCGTGTGGCCCGCCGATGTGGTGTCTATCAACTAGCACACACCGAGCGGCGGGCCTCACGCCTATCGCATATGCTCTAGCTAAGATCGAAGACAAGGCGCGGGGTTAGCAGCGTGCCGCGTTCGACTTCCGCAAACGCTTCGTTGGCCTGCTCTAGGTTGCGCTTCTCATAGATCACGCGGGTTTTGCCTGCGGCGTGTAGCTCGAATGTCTCTTGCAAATCGAGCCGCGTACCAACGATTGAGCCAATGACGGAAACCCCGTTCAGCACCGTCTCAAAGATCGGCAACTGTACGAAGTTGTCGGCCGGCAGGGCCACAAACACAATCTTGCCGCCGCGCCGCAATGCGCGGTAGCCCTGCTCAAAAGCCTTGGCCGAGACAGCTGTCGAGATCACCCCATCAGCCGCACCGTGCTTCTTAATCTCCTCCACCGGGTCTACATACTTAGCATTGATCGTAAATGTCTGCCCCAACTCAACCGCAGTGTGGGCAACCGCATAATTTTTCCAGCGGGTTATCTGTTATACCTCAACATCATACTCGGTGTATGCATTACGCGGCTTGAACAGATCGAGGGTTGGGGTAGTGGTGATCGCAGCGAGGCCCAGCGGGCTGCTTACGGCGCGGTCACGGTGAAGTCGGCGTGGGCCAGCACCACCCCATTGACCTGCACCTCAAGGCGGTGTGGGCCAGCGTAGTAGCGGCGCACCGTCACCACGCGAAAGGGGTGCTGGTGGGTGAGGGTATGCTGGGCCCCTGCGGCCAGCGTCAGGCTCCGCAGCTTGAATACCTTGCTGCGGGGGGCACTGCCTGCGCCCGCCATGTGCAGCCGATAATCGAGCAGCACCGGCTGGGCGTGTTCGCTCAGGTTGTGCAGCGTGATGGTGAAGGGCAGGCTTGCCCCAAGCGGCACCTGCTCACTGCCGAGCGTGAGCGTACACCTGATCTGGCTGGGCGGGGCATAGGCAAACAGAGCCAGTGCCGCCGGATCGCCGCGCTTGAGTAGCCCGCGCAAGGCGTGGCGCAGCAGGGCGGGCGTATCTTGATTGGCGTGCTGAAGCCACCGGGCGGCGGTATCTAGCACCTGCTGCGGGTGATCGCGGGCGATGTCGTTGAGGTTGTTTGCCACTGACTTGCGGACATACGGCGAGGGATCGTGCTGCAAGCATTCGAGCAGGGCCAGCACCGGTGCGGGATCGGCAATGAAAGCTGGCAGCTGCGTTGCCCACGGTAGGCGCGGGCGCGTGCTTTCGCTGGCGGCGCGGCGGACATGCGCGTTGCTATCCTGCGCCCACTCGTGCAGCACGGCGAGCGTCGCAGCGGGTGCGTGGTGCAGGAACGGGCGCAGCGCAAACTCGGCGGTGTGGCGGCGGGTGAGAGCGTGGAGGAACGTGAGCGATTGCGCGAAATCGGCGGGGTGCGCTGGGCCGTACTGCTCGACAAACGCTGCGACGGGCATGAGGTGGTAGCCTAGATCGAACATACCCTGCTCATCCGGCAGCTCATCGCCGAGAATCTGGCTCAGGATCGCCAGTGCTGTACTGTAATCAGGCGGCAGATGGGCTTGCAATGCTACGGCAAAGGCGGCCACCCGCGCCTTGAGTTCGAGCGGGGCGATCTGATCCTGTACCTGCTGCACAAACGCCGCACGAGCAAACGCCGGGTAGACCGCCTGAAGGTCGCGGGCTAGGCGTTCCGCAAGGGGGACATCAAAGTAATCTTTGAAAGCACGCGGCGTATCCATAGGGCAATTGCAATATTCACCGTTCAAACAAGCCTGACGTTATTTTACCATAGCCCAGTGCTGTGCTGGCGCTAGGGCTACCGCCGGGAAATGCTGCCAACCGCCTGCGGATACCGTAATCCACACGAGCTACGGGACTGCCAGATCATATTACGTATTTATATGTACATACAATTTTCATTCCCGTATGTTTGCTGTTTCATACATGTAGCATACATTATATCTGTTTTGCTTATACGAATCATGGTATACTAGGGCAGTTGCAATCATAATGCATAAAATTGATCGGCAATGACCTGACACATGCACAGAAAGCACAGACGCATATGACGATTGATAGAGAAACGCTCACGATTCTGCAACAAGAAAACGAGCAATTGCGCCAACGTATTCAGGAGCTAGAGCAGAACGAACAGCATGCTGCATGGTTCCGCCGGATTGTCGAGCGTTGCCCCATGCCGATCACGATCTCGACCGAAGCCGAAGGGCGCATCCGCTACGCCAACCCAGCCCTGCGCCATGCCTTTGCGCTGCCGCCTAGCCCCGACGAGCCAATCCCCGTACAATTCCCCGAACTGTATGTCTCGATTGAGGATCGGCACCGCTTGATTGGCATTATGCGCCGCGATGGATATGTGCATGGCGCGGAGGTAGAGTTTCGGCGCACCGATGGCACCACGTTCTGGGCCTTGATCTCGTACATTCCGGTGCAGTACGAAGGTGAAGCGGCAATCATGGCCTATATCTACGACATTAGCAGCCGCAAGCAGGTTGAAGATGATTTGCGGATTTTCCAAGACTTGATGAACAACTTGCCGGATGGGGTGCTAGTCTTACGCGACAACCGAATTACCTTCGTCAATCCGGCATATGGGCGCATGATAGGGTTTGAGGAGCCGGAATTGATCGGGCAATCACTGGCTATCATCACCGAAAGCATTACCCCTGATAATCCGACCCAGCTACAAGAATCCTTCATTGAACTAACTGAGCACGGTTTCTGGAAAGGGCGGGGCGGCATTACCAATCGGCGCGGCACCTACTTCACGGGCGAAGTCACGATGTTGACTCTGCCTGATCCGCAGTATCCCACTGATACGTTACTGACGATCCAGCGTGACGTGAGCGACGTGGTGCAGCAGGAACAAGAACGCGCCGCGATGCAGGAGCGGATCATTCAGGTGCAACGAGCAGCCCTGTTGGAACTCTCGACACCGCTGATCCCGATTGCCGATAACGTGCTGGTGATGCCCTTGATCGGCTCAATTGACACCAACCGTAGCCAGCAGATTATGGATGCTTTACTCGAAGGGATCGCCCAACACCGCGCCGAGTTTGCGATCCTCGATATTACAGGGGTCAAGGTGGTGGATACCCAAGTCGCGCATGGGCTAATCCGCACCGCGCAAGCCGTGCAGTTGCTTGGCGCACGCATGATTATGACCGGCATTGGCGCACCGATGGCCCAGACGCTGGTGCATCTCGGCATAGACTTGGGCAGCATCGTGACGCGCAGCACCTTGCAAGCCGGCATTGAATACGCCCTACGGCGACGCTAGGGCTTCGGATTGCCCATGCTCTACCGCACCCTGATCAGGCCGCTTGCTTTTGCAGCAACGCGCCACAACCCCGAAATGGCGCACCACGCCGCCCTCACCGCATTCGCCGCCCTTAGCCGCGCCCCGCTCCTCCTGTCGCTCGTACAGCGCACCCGCCCCACCCCTGCCCCACACCTTGCCCGCACGATTGCAGGCGTGCGCTTTCCCAATCCGGTCGGGTTAGCGGCGGGCTATGACAAAGATGGCGTAGCCTTGCCTGCCCTCACCGCGCTGGGCTTTGGGCATATCGAGGTGGGCACAGTAACGTGGCACGCCCAAGCGGGCAACCCGACCCCGCGCCTGTTCCGCCTGCCCCGCTCACAGGCCTTGATCAACCGCATGGGCTTCAACAATGCGGGCGCACTCGCCCTGCGCGGGCAACTCCAAGCGACACCGCCCCTAGCGATTCCGCTCGGCATCAGCATCGGCAAATCGCGGCGCACCCCGCTCGCCGCTGCGCTCGCCGATTACCGCGCCAGTTTCCTGACGCTTGCGCCCTATGCCGACTATGTGGCCATCAACATTAGCTCACCCAACACACCCGGCTTACGCAGCCTGCAAGCCCGCGCGCAACTGGAACACCTGCTGTACACCCTGCACAGCGAAGCCCGCCGCATCGCCGTGCCTCATCGTGCGCCAGTACCACTGTTTGTCAAAGTTGCGCCTGATCTCGCAGATGCAGATCTGCTTGAATTGCTGGAGGTGTGTATGCAGACGGGCGTGGCGGCAATCATTGCCACCAACACCACGCTGCACCGCCCCCACTTGCACCCCACCGATCAGCACCGCGCAGGTGAAGCCGGCGGACTGAGCGGCGCACCGCTCACGGTACGGGCGCGGGAGGTGGTGCGTTTCATTGTGCGCGAAACCGGCGGGCAGTTGCCCGTAATTGGCGTAGGCGGGATCCTCTCCGCCGATGATGCCCTGCGGATGTTTGAAGCTGGCGCGACGCTGGTGCAACTCTACACCGGACTGGTGTACGCGGGTCCAGCCCTTGTGCGCCAGATCAACCGCGCCGTGCGAGGGGACTAGGTGGAAGGGTTTCAGGTAGCCGGGAACACCGGCTACGAAGGACACCCAGCATACTGAGGCAACCACGTAATGGATAGTTTTTCTGATCCACGCCAGCGCATTTTTGTTGCGCTGGATCTACCCCAACTTGCCGATGCCGTTGCACTGGCAACTCAGTTGCGCGGGCGGGTGGGCGGCTTCAAAGTAGGGCTAGAGCTTTGCACCGCAGCGGGCGTACCCGCCGTACTCGCCGCACTCACGGATGTGATCGCAGGTACATCAACCAGCCTGTTTCTTGATCTCAAGCTCAAAGATATTCCCCATACCGTTGCGGCAACGGTGCGGGTCCTTGCCCAGCACTATGGGCAGCACGTCCACTGGCTCACGCTGCACTGCGATGGCGGGAGCGCAATGCTCCATGCCGCCGCCACTGCACTCGCAGAAGTTGCCGCCACCCAGCCCAGCCAACCGCCCGCACTCCGGCTGCTAGGCGTAACGGTACTGACCAGCATCAGCCCCGCCACGCTAGCCGACGAGCTAGCCGTCGTGGGCCCACTTGACGCGCATGTGGTGCGCTTGGCACGGCTGGCGCAGCAGGCGGGCATCGCGGGGGTAGTTGCCTCACCGCACGAGATCGGCGCACTGCGGCAGGCGTGCGGGCGCGAGTTGGTGCTCGTAAACGCCGGGCGTGCGCCCCGCCGGAGCCGCCCCCGGCGATCAGCAACGGGTC
>JAAUTZ010000090.1 GCA_012031225.1 Chloroflexaceae bacterium | reverse complement strand
CCCGCCCGCTGCCTTGCGCGTGCATGGCGGACTCGACGGCGAGCATGGCATCGTGCATCGTGATGAGGTCGTTGACATCGGCTTCGTAGATCAGGCGTATGGGCATGGGGGTCTCCTTCTTGGTTCCGGTAGCTGTCAATCAGGCTCGGCTGCGCGGGGTGCTGTTGCGGGGAGCGTTGGGGCAAAAGCGCGGAGATCGGTGGGCCAAGTCTCCACGAATGTGCGGGCTTGCTTGTAGAGCGTATAGATCTCTTCGGGTGTTTTCTCCAGCGTGAATTCGGCGAAATTCTGATGGACGATTTGATTGCGTGTTTGGCCTAGCTCCAGAAATGCCTTGATCGACTCGCGGAGTTCCTGATTGCGTTTTATCTCACCGCTCATAAAATCTTTGAAACTATCCCCAAACAAAGCAAAAAACGTATTGGCATTGTTTCCATCCCATGTGAAGTAGGTGTGATATTGTCGCTCTATCGCTTTTCTTTTCGAGAGATGCACAAGGGGGTGATCTGTGCCAACTATGTCAGTTATAAACGTGGTAAGGTCTTCTTTGATCCGTACTTCAAAGTAGCTTGCAATAGCAAGCAAAAGTGTTTTGCGAAAATCGGCACTGACATTGGTTGCGAAGGTCGTCTCGCCTTCAGAAAATAGATGCTGAACTAGTTCGTTGTTTTCTTCATATATTCGATCTATAATTGTATCTGGATACGTATCACTTGTGGCTGTCATCGTGGATCATCCCCAATTGCTGAGTCTGTCAGGGCTGCACCGTGATAATCTCCGCAGATCGCTCAAGCCGTTTTCGTACATTCAGTGCGCTTGTTGTCCTACTCTGTGAGGCATCTTGAAATTCGCGGTCGCTCTTTAGTTGCTGGATTGTTGCTGGGTCAATAGTTCCCGAGACAAGTTCTTTGTTCTCGAAGGGTTGCGAACAGACAGCGACAAATACGGATTCGTATAGTGTTATGCTAAATCTTCCGCTGGAACCTTCAAAGGCATTTGATTCTAGCCCAGAACAACTCGTGAGGAATGAGTCGAACAAATTGCTGCGATAGGTGATGTCCGCCTTGTCAAATTTGCTAGCTTGCTTCGAAAACGTATTGAGAAAGTGCGCCATAGCGGAACCATATGCATCGTGTATTTCCAACATAGCAAAGCCACGTAGGAGAAATTCGATGTCCTTCATGTGCAAATCTGGTTCTTCTATACCCAGCACCGTTCGCCACGCTGGTTTCAGATTGAGGTGAGAGAGTAAGCCGTAGAAGTCCGAATGGTACAGACTTGCCCGAATCTCTTGGGGACTCAAATTAACACCGCCAGTATTTAGACGGTTAAAGATTTCATGGACTGCCGATATATCATCTTTTGGCGCAATTTGTTTGACGATAACATTACGAATAGTGCGTAGATCGAAGGTTAGCTTGTACTCGTTAAGCGTACCATAGTTAAGCCCCTTGAACTTGTTTCGCTGTTCTGGCAATCGCTCTGGCAGATTGAGATTAAACTTCTCAAAATAGGCATCATCAGCGAAAATGTTGTCTGGGATTTTCCCGTTTTCATCAAAGATACGCCGCAGCTCATTTCGTCTTTCCTTCCGTGGGAATCGCTGTTTCGTGAAGTAGTAGATAGACATAAGTCGTTGTTGCCCATCTATCACAAGAAAGCTGTTGCGCCCTTCTTCATACAAAAATATCTGTGGGATTGGTAGCCCAACGATAATCGACTCAATCAGTTTCGATGCACGCTTAATATCCCAAACATAGTTGCGCTGAAAGCCCGGGATCTTTACTGCTCCAGAGTCAATAAAATTGACAATAGTAGCTACATTCCAATCATTGGGAGATATAGTGATTTCGTACTCAGCAACAGGATAATCAGATGGTTCGTCTGCACTGTCATCCTCATGCCAGCTACCATTGGCTTGCGCGTGCGGATGCTTTAGGGTTTCGGTTGTCACAGGCATAGCTCCTTCAACAGTATCTAGCAGAGCAATTATTCACTGACATTATAGCACACACTGCCTACTCCACCGGAACCCACGCCACCGCATCCACCCAGATCCCGCGCCCAGCATCATTGGAGAGGGTACTCACGCTGACCCACGCGGGTAGGCTCGGATCGAAGGGGTAGCTCCCCAAATCAATCCACGCATTGGCGGCACTCTCGCCGTCTATCAGGGCTTCGCTTGCGCCGTCGCGGTGGCGGATCTGGTAGCGGATCGTGCGGGCATCATCCAGCCCGTTTAGGATGTAGGGCACATACACCAGCACCTGATACATGCCCGCGTGGGGCAGGTCGGGTTGCCACAGGGCCATGTCGGGCGTAGCACTCAGCGTCCGCACCTGCCATACCTCCGGCTCCACATCGGCAAGGCGCGTGCGGCTGTAGCGGGCGTTGCCGGCATAGCCCAGTGCGCTCAGGGTCCATTCGCCACTGGCCCGAAAGCCGGGCGAGGAGTCATCTACGATAATCATATCTGGCGGCGGTAGGACACACGGCGATGGCTCGCGGGCCCAGAGCCACACGCTGACTTGCCCCGCCGGATTGACCGCCCACGGATCGGGGGTGCTGCCGCACCAGCCGTAGGGGTCTACGTCGCGCCCCAGATATTGCACCTGCAAGTGCAAGTGCGAGCCAAAGGCGCAGCCGGTTGCGCCCGCATAGCCGAGCGGCGTGCCCACCTCCACCAGCTGCCCAGCGGCAACCTCGATGCTGCTGAGATGCCAGTACAGCGTGCGGTAGCCGTTGCCGTGTTCGATCACCACCGCACGGGCGGGGATGCCGCAGCCATCGTCGGAGTTGCCCGCGAAGATCACCGTGCCGGCTGCCACCGCCAGCACCCGATCTGAGGGGAGTGCGGCGTAATCCCAGCCCGTGTGCCCATCGTAGGAGTACAGATCTTGGTTGCCCCAGAACGATAGCAGCGAGCCATTCGTCCGTAGGAAGGGGGTATCGTGATCGAAGAAGGATGTGACCCGCACGCGCCGTTCGAGGGGGCGGCTGAAAAATGGCTCGGCGGGCGGCGGCAGATCGGCGAGCGGCTGGCGCGGGTCGCCAAACAGGGTGGTGTAGGTCTCGATAAACTGTTGCAGCTTGCGGTCTAGCTCTTGCGGGGTGGTGGTCTGGGCCAGCACGCGCACCAGCGTATAATCGGCAAGCGATAGATCGGCTGGGGCGGGGCGGCGATCTCCATTGGCAAATTCGAGTTCGGGCAGGCTGCTGCCCTGCTGGTAGCTGATCGCGTAGTCGCGGATGGCTTCGCGCAGCGCAAACGCTCCCCAGCGCAGCTGGTTGTACAGCCCGCGCTGCTTCTCGCCCTCACCGCGATAGCCAAGTGCCCACGTCGTCTGGTCAGGGCTAGGGGTGGGGTCGCTGAGCAGTTGGCTCTGCATCTCGATCAGGGTCAGCAGGACGTGCGGGCTGAAGCTGTACAGCACGCTCAAATTGACCAGCACCTCCGGCGCAGTTTGGGCCCGGTCGCCAACTTGGAAACGCACCTCACGCAAGCTACTGCCGCGCTGATCGAAGAGGGCCTGTAGCTGCGGCTGGTAGACATTGGGCGCGTAGCTCAGGCGTTGGTTATCGAGATAACGGCTGACCTGCACAACGGGCTGCTGCGGCGCGGCGGCAGTCGGCACGATCAGCGCGGCAGTCGGCACTGGCGTAGCCACGCGGGGCGTTGGCGGTGGCTCTGGGGTGGGCGGCTGCAGCCCAGCCACAAGCGTGGGGATACTGGGGACAGCGGGCATGCGCGGGAAGAAGGCAATGCCGGTTTGGCGCGAGACCAACATCAGCACCCCCACCAGCACAAGGAGCGCGATGCCGATCAAGGTCAGCATACACGAGCGGGCGTGGCGTTGGCGGCGCGAGCGGCGTTTCTCCAGATAGCGTTGGCGGGTTGGGCGGTGATCTACTGGCATGCTTCGGGCATTCTTCTCTGGCTAGGGCGGTTGATCAATTGATCAGTTGAGCATAGTATACCATACACCCGTGTGACTCGGCTGCCCAATCCGCATTTGCCCAATGCTGCGGACACGCTCGCTGCTGCCCACTACCGCCCTTGACGCAGGCATGCGGCAATGCTATGCTATAGAGCAACAATTGAAGTCTACGCAGCTTTCGGGGCAGGGTGCAATTCCCGACCGGCGGTGAAGCACAGTTTCAGGCTGTGCCAAGCCCGCGAGCCACACGGCAGGATTCAGTGCAAGGCTGAAGCCGACAGTAACAGTCTGGATGGGAGAAAGCGAGCGGAACACACGCCAACCTCCCACATGTGGCAGGGCTATATTTGTGTGGGTTGCTCCGTCTCGATATGTTTCGCCCTATCGCTAGCGCATGCGGTAGGGCGTTTAACGTATGGCGGGAAAGGAACACAACGTATGTTTACGGGAATTGTTGAGGAGATCGGCTACGTAGAGCGACTCAGCACCGATGCTGAGCAGCACACCACGTTGCAGATTATGTGCAAGACGGCTCTTGAAGGAACACGCATTGGCGATAGTATTGCGGTCAATGGGGTTTGTCTGACCGTCACTGGGCTAGAGCCAACGAGCTTTCGTGTTGGGGTAGCGCAGGAGACCCTGCGCCGCACGAATCTCAGTTTGCTGCGTGCTGCTGATCCAGTCAATCTCGAACGTTCGTTGGTATTCAATGGGCGGATGGGCGGGCACTATGTACAAGGGCATATTGATAGCACGGGCGAGATTGTGCGGGTTGTTGCTGAAGGTGACTCGCAGCTTGTGACCGTGCGCCTGCCCCGCAGCCTGATGCACTATGTTGTTGAGAAGGGGTATCTGGCGGTAGATGGGGTTAGCTTGACGGTATTCAACTTGACCGATGATAGCGTCACGATTGCGCTGATCGCACATACGCAGCAGGCGGTGATTATGGGTCGCCAAGCGGCTGGAGCAGTTGTCAATCTGGAGGTTGATATTATCGCCAAATATGTGGAGCGCATGCTGCAACGCGGGTAGGGAGTCGCTGTCTATAGCCCTGCGTACCCCTAGTTGACGGGCCCTGCAACGGTGGTATAATCAGGGGCGCGTTGCCTGCACAAGCGTAGTTCTGGAGAAGGTATGCTCTATCAAACTGAACCAGCTACGGGCACTCCCGTAGCCTTGATGATTCTGCAATGGGTGCTGTTTCTGCTTCAGATCGGCTTGTTGCTCGGAGGCATCTACCTCGCCTTTATGCGGAAAGACGCGAAGTCTCTGCGCCGCGATCTGGTGCGCCGCTTTGGGTATTATGCGATTGCGTTGGGCGGCTTGGGCTTGCTGCTCGGTGCAGCCACGATCAGCAATACAGGCGTATTTGCATCCCCCTTTTGGCTGTATGGCTTGGCGGTGATTGAGCTAGGTGTGGCGGGCTATGCCACGTATGTGGCGCGGGTTCAGTATCCGCAAATGGTAAGTGAGGCAGCGGCAAATCGCAGCACAGGTGCAGCGCGGCCCAAGCCGGCTCCCGCTGTGAAGAAGGTGGCTCCTTCCGCCCCAAGCCAGCCCACGCCGCCGCCCGAACCACCGCGCACCGCCCGCCGCGATGCCCGCCGCGACCGCAAGCGCAAATCGCGCTAACACGGGGCTAGGGGGCGGTTTGCGGGAGCGTGCGCCTACCCGTTACCTGTTACTTCATCAATGCCCGCGCCGCCACCATCAGCCCGTCCTCATCGGCGTAGAGGTAGTGACCGGGCACAAACTGCACGCCCAGAAACGTCACGGGACTATCGCGCTGCCCAGTGCCGAGCTTCACGCTTTTGCGGGGGTGGGTTGTCAGTGCCCATACGCCGAGCGGCATGGTGGCGATCTCGGCGGAGTCGCGGATGCAGCCCCACACGATGATCCCACGCCAGCCATTCTGCACTGCGAGTTGGGCGAGCTGATCGCCGACGAGCGCACAGCGTTCCGAGCCGCCCCCATCTACGACCAGCACGCGCCCGTTGCTCGGCTCCTCCAATGCGGCTCGCACGAGGGTATTATCCTCATACACCTTCAGCGTGGTGATGATGCCAGTGCAGCTCAGTGCGCCACCATAATTGACGAGATCAGGGGTAGCGATGTGCAGTTCATCGCCATACTGATCACACAGATCAGCCGTTGTCCACTTCATGGGTTGGTTCTCCTTTGATCATTAGTATCATTGCGAATGTTGACGGGCGGGCGTGAGTTGAGTATAGTTAAGGTAATTATACCGAACAATCCCAAACAACCTCGCACCATGCAGCGTCTTCGGCAACATCTAGGAGAATATTCGCACTGCTGCCCCATCGCCTAGCCGCGAGGGGATTTTTTGTCCCTCGCGCTGCTGCATTCTGCTGCGAGGAGTGCCAACGATCTAATACCATGAGCAAAGCTCTAACCAGAACGAAAAGGAGGACCCCATGCCAGCTACGATTGCTTGGGAAAACAAGATTGCCTACGACGGGCTGACCTTTGATGATGTCCTGTTGATCCCCGCCCACTCGGAAGTGTTGCCCGCACAGGTGGATGTGAGTACCCAATTCACGCGCAAGCTGCGCCTAAACATCCCGATTATTAGTGCCGCAATGGATACCGTGACCGAACACCGCCTTGCGATTGGGCTGGCGCGGGAAGGTGGGATCGGGATCATTCACAAGAATCTGAGCATTGCCGAACAAGCCGAGATGATCCGCAAGGTCAAGCGTTCGGAGAGTGGTATGATTACCGATCCGATCACGATGGAGCCGGACAAGTCGGTGGGGGATGCGCTTGATTTGATGTCCGAGTATCGCATCAGTGGCATCCCGATTGCGACTGCGGAGGGGGATCTGGTAGGGATCTTGACGAACCGTGACCTGCGCTTCGAGACGGATCGCACGCGCCCGATCCGCGAATTGATGACCACTGACGAACTGGTGACAGTTGCCGAAGGTACGACGCTCGAAGAGGCGAAAGAGATGCTGCACCGCCACCGGATCGAGAAGCTGCTGGTGGTGGATAGTAAGGGCAAACTGAGCGGCTTGATTACGGTTAAGGATATTATGAAGCAGATTGAGTACCCGCACGCCGCCAAAGACGCGCAAGGGCGATTGCTGGTGGGGGCGGGGATTGGCGCAAGTGGTGACTATCTGGAGCGGGCGCAGGAGTTGGTACGGGTGGGGGTAGATGTGCTGGTGATTGACACGGCACACGGGCATTCGCAGAGCGTGCTCGATAGTGTGGTGGAGCTGCGCGAACGCTTCAGTCAGGTGCAGGTGATTGCGGGCAACGTTTCCACTGGCGCAGCGACGGTGGCTCTGGCCGAGCGTGGCGTGGATGCGGTGAAGGTGGGGCAGGGGCCCGGCTCGATCTGTACGACACGGGTGGTATCGGGGGCAGGCATGCCGCAGATCACGGCGATCCTTGCGTGTGCGCGGGCGGCGGAGCAGTTCCAACTGCCGATCATTGCGGATGGCGGGATTAAGTACAGTGGCGATATTGTCAAGGCACTGGCGGCGGGGGGGCATACTGTGATGATTGGCTCGCTGTTTGCAGGCACGGAAGAAAGCCCCGGCGAGACGATCCTGTACGAAGGGCGCACCTACAAGAGCTATCGCGGGATGGGTAGCATTAGCGCGATGCAGCGCGGCAGCAGTGATCGCTACTTCCAGAATGGCGGTGGTGGGCGGCGGCAGAAGCTGGTGGCCGAGGGGATTGAGGGGATGGTTCCGTATAAGGGGCCGCTGAGTGATACGGTGTTCCAAATGATTGGCGGGCTACGTTCGGGGATGGGCTATGTGGGGGCAGGCAACATCGAGGCGTTGCGGCGCGAGGCGCAGTTTGTGCGGATCACGGCATCGGGCTTGCTGGAGAGTCACCCGCACACAATTACGGTGACGAAGGAAGCCCCGAACTACGAGCGGCGGTATTAGCGCGGGTACGCGGCGGGCGTGGATGGGGCCTGCCGCGTAGGTGGGGGGTGGTATAATACGCGCTATGAATAATGTAAACTCGTTGGCATTTATTGATCTCTTTGCAGGAATCGGTGGTTTCCGAATAGCATTTGAACAGGCGGGTTGCCAATGTGTATTTTCATCTGAATGGGATAAGCACGCTCAAGCAACGTATTTTGCGAACTATGGTGAGCATCCTGCTGGGGATATTACTCAAGTTCCATCACATGCTATTCCAAACCACGATATTCTTACAGCTGGGTTTCCCTGCCAGCCATTCAGTATTGCCGGTGTCACAAAGCACAATGCGCTCGGTATTGCTCATGGATTTGAGCATGCGACACAAGGCACGCTCTTTTTTGAAATTGCCCGCATCATAGATGATTTGCGCCCATCGGCATTCGTTCTCGAAAACGTTAAGAATCTGAGAACGCATGATAAGGGGAAAACGTTTCAAGTAATTTTACGAACGCTGATCCACGAGTTAGGCTATACTGTATTTCATACTGTACTCGATGCACGGAGCGTTGTCCCTCAGCATCGTGAGCGAATCTACATTGTCGGTTTCCGTGAACCGCGTGCTTTTCAGTTTCCCGAATTACCTGATTTATCACCCAAACTTGTGGATATACTGGAGCCACACGTTGATGAGAAGTATACTCTCTCCGATCACTTGTGGCAGTATTTACAAGCCTATGCCCAGAAACATCGAGAGAAGGGCAATGGGTTTGGCTTTGGGCTTGCAGATCTGAATGGGGTGACACGCACACTCAGTGCGCGGTATTACAAAGATGGTGCGGAAATCCTCATTCCTCAAGCTGGTAAGAACCCGCGTCGCCTGACTCCACGAGAGTGTGCGCGGCTGATGGGCTATGATGATGATTTTAAGATTGTGTGTAGCGATGCAAGTATGTATCGGCAGTTCGGTAATTCAGTGGTCGTGCCTGTCGTAGACCGTGTCGCTCGGGCAGTCGTGGAGTGTTTACAGGGACACGTAGGTGAAGGATACGCGCCTGATATTACTGCTTTGCAGCTTACCCTTCCGTTACACTAGGCAACGTTTGTACTCAATGCTGGGAGAAACATGATGCCTGTCGAAATGGCTGGGGACGACTCCATTCGCTACTTGCAACGCTTTCTCGTGTCGAACAAAGCGCGTGGAATGATCGCAGAGTTGTCGCTCAAAACGGAGCTTGGAACATCCGAACCGCAGATTACCAACAAGCTCTTATCTGGTGGGTGGTTACTCTCGCCAAAAGTGGCTAATCCGCAATATCATCGTTATATGGCTTCGATCCTGCCTGTATTGTATACAACCGAGGCTGAGTTACATACGGCGATAGCTACCCTTGAGCATGATCGTGGGTGGCAAGCATTGGCTACATTCTTAAGCAAAAGTGGGATCGGTATTATCGTAAGTGGAGCCACACCCCGATCTAGTGATACGAGCTACACAAGCCTTCAGTGGTACAATTTTGTCTATCAGCAAGAGCAACTCCTATCAACTGAAGATCACTATCCCTTCATCACTTGGCCCGGCAATCGGGGTCGCCCATCAAACGGTGCTGAGTGGCAGCCTGACATTATTGACCGGTTTGAGCAATCTAATCCAAACGATTTGACAGAATTGGCACTACGACAGGCATTTTACTATGGCTATCTCAAGCAGGAACTAAAGAAACCGATTGAAGACCCTTATGATGTTGATGCGTTCATTGTAAGTTATCAAGGGGCAGTGATCCCGATTGAGATCAAAGAGAAAAGCCCAACTGAACGAGGTGAGTTTGGTGTAGATGCTGGACGTATTCTAATGCTCTTACGGCTCTGCATTGCGACCGATAGTAATGCAGTGTACTTGATCCGAGAAGTTGATACATCACCATTTAGGGCATTAGTCGGATGGAAATACATTACTCTTGCCGATATGATTATTGGCTGTCGCTGGAATCTGCAAGCCGGTGGGCGGGGGATGGGTGGTGGTGCTACACAGACGGTTATGATTTCGGGTGATTTATTTCAGGCATTTACCCAAACTAATTTCTCTGAGGAATGGCTAGATCAACATCGAAGCCTGCAAATGTCTGTCCGTGCAACGGCTACGAAATTAGCTCATGACCTCTCACGCTACCTTGGGCGTGCATAGCCCCCGCTCACACTTCCACTGCCTGCCACCGCTCGCTGAAGAACCGCCACAGCGTAGCGTAGGCCTGTGCCGTGAAGTCCATGCACATCGCCAGCCAGATCCCATTCAGGCCCATGCCGAGCACCCCCACCAGCAACCACGTCAGCGGGAGCCGCACGCCCCACGTTGTGGCGATCCGGGCATACAGCGGGAAGCGGGTATCGCCTGCGCCCCGCAACGCCCCATTCAGGATGAAGCCCACCGCCAGCGTCGGTTGGATCAGCCCGGCGGCAAGCAGGGCGGGTGCGCCCAGCGCAACGGCGCGTGGGTCATTCACGAATAGCCCCAGCAATTGGGCGGGAAAGAGAACGATCACAATCCCAACCAGTGTCATCAGCAACATCCCCTGTAGCGTGGCCTCGTTGGCGCGGGCGTGGGCCTGCTGTGGCTCCTTTGCGCCCAGCGATTGCCCCACCAGTGCGCCTGCGGCATAGGCATAGCCAAAGCCGGGCAGGAACGAGATCGACTCGATGATGATGATCGCGGTGTGGGCGGCATAGGCAGCCGTGCCCAGATCGTTGACAAAGCGGATAAAGACGATTAGGGCGAGCTGAAACACGAGCATCTCACCCGCACTCGGCGCACCCACCACCGTCAGGCGGCGGAGGATGTCCACATCCACATGCGGGCGCGGCAAGAGCTGCAACCCCGAACGCCCGCGCAGCAGCAGTGCAAGCACAACCACCCCACCCCCGATCCGCGCCACCGCCGTGCCGATGGCTGCGCCAGTGACACCGAGCGCAGGCATGCCCCAATTGCCACTGACGAGCAGCCACGTCAGGAGGACATTCACGGCATTTGCACCGAGCATCACATACAGCGGCGTGCGCGTATCGCCGACCCCGCGCAAGCATGCCGTACCGACCATCAGGAGCGCGGTTGGGATCAGCGAGACACTGATGATCTGCATGTACGTGGTGGCAAGCGGGCGCACCTCTGGCGGGGTGTTGAGCAGGGCGAGAAACGGCTGCGCCAAGAAGATCATCACGAGCATGCCGAGACCGCCCATGCCCACCGCAAACACGAGCGATTGCTGCAAGACGTGCTGCATCTGGGCGGCATCTTTGGCTCCAGCGGCGCGGGCGATCATGGCGGTGCTGCCAATCGCTAGCGACATAAACAGCACATTCACCAGCCAGATCATTTGGTTGCCGAGACCGGCGGCCGCCACAGCCTCAACCCGCCCGTAGCCGAGCGTGGCGGCGGCGGCGAGGGCTAGATTGCCGAGCAGAAACACGTCGGCTAGCCCAACGGTGGTATTGAGCAGTTGCTCACCAACGGCGGGCACGGCTAGGGTGAAGACCTGCCGGCGGGTGCTGGTGGGTGCGGCGGACACGGGCGGTTGCGATGCGTGTGTCATACGGATAGGGCCTACCGACGGCGGCGGGCGCGGTTGCTCCTCGTGTGTTGCAAAGGGTGCGGCTTCTCCGTTGGTAGTGTACCACGCCTTGCATGGTGAGGAGCAGCAAGATCAAAGAATTAACCTCGCCTTAACCCTCGCTTAACCCTGCCTACGCACAGGCTTAACATCACTCCGTACAATTAGAAAGGATAGACAAAAACAATCCAAGCAACCACGCAGCGTGAACGCTACATCCTAGAGAATTCTAGCAATACCCTATGGCAGCTGTGCCCACCCCCAACCCAAATGGCCTGCCCCAGCCGGCAGCATGGCGCACGCGCTTCCGCCGCGAGTGGCGTGAATGGCTCCTCTTTGCGCTGTTCGTCTTCCCCAACCTCTTTCTGTTCGGCGTATTCAACTACTGGCCTCTGCTCTACAACTTCTACCTCAGCTTCGTAGATTGGAACTTCATTCGGGCCGATATTCTCTGGGTCGGCTTCCGCAACTACCAACGGGTATTTAGCTCAACCAAGTTCTACGAGATCCTGTGGAATACGCTGGTCTTCTCCGTTAGCTCATTCATCTTCACCCTGATTCTCGGCTTGGCAATTGCGCTGCTGCTCAACCAACGGCTACAGGGGCGCAACCTTGTGCGGGCGGTGGTCTTCTCGCCCACCATGCTCTCTGGGGCAGCCATTGCCGTAATCTGGACCTATATCTTCGATCCACGCTATGGGCTACTCAGCGAGATCTTGGGCTTCGTCGGCTTGCCCTCCCCCAACTGGCTCACCAGCACCTTCTGGGCCATGCCCGCCCTGATCATCGTCTACGTCTGGAAGAACATGGGCTACTCAGTGATCATCTTTCTGGCTGGCTTGCAGACGATCTCGAAAGACCTGTACGATGCCGCCCGCGTAGATGGAGCCAATGCGTGGGATCGGTTTGTGCATGTCACCCTGCCCGGCTTACGCCCAATCGTCTTTTTCCTCAGCGTCACCACCATCTTGCAGAGCTTCCAAGCCTTCGACATCATTCGCGTGATGACTGGCGGCGGCCCCGCCAATGCCACCAACACGCTGATCTACCACCTGTACGAGCTGGGCTTCGTCTCCTTCAATGCGGGGCAAGCTGGCGTAGTTGCAGTGGTGCTGTTTATCATTATGTTTACCCTGACGGTGATCCAGTTCCGCTTCATGGATCAATCCGAGCACGGCGAACGCTAACGGGAGGAGGGCAAGCGTATGACCCAGAAAGATACCTCTGTTGCCACATACCCCGCCCGCACCGCACCCCAAGAACGGGCTAAACGCAACAACCTGCCCCGCTACCTGAGCTACGCGGGTATGCTGGCGGTGATGTTGGTGATTGGCATCCCGCTCTATTGGATGGTGATTGCCTCGCTCAAAACCAATGCCGAGATCTACACCATCCCGCCCTCGTGGATTCCGCTTGAGCCAACCCTTGCCAACTATCCGGCCGCGTGGCAGGCCGCACCCTTTGGGCAATACTACCTGAACAGCATCTTTATCACGGTGGTCGGCACGGCGATCAAAGTCTTTTTCGCCGTGACTTCAGCCTATGCGCTGGTGTTCCTACGGTTTCCGGGCAAGCAGTACATCTTCCTGATCTTGCTGGCCGCCCTGATGATCCCGCCCGAAATCACCATCGTGCCAAACTACATCACCATAGCGCGGATCGGCTGGGTCAATACCTATCAGGGCATCCTCGTGGCTGGTATCGCAACAGCCTACGGAACCTTCCTGCTGCGCCAATACTTCTCAACGATGCCGCGTGAGATTATCGAGGCGGCGAAGGTGGATGGCGCAAATCACCTCCAGATTCTGGTGCTGATCGTGCTGCCGATAGCTCAGCCCGCGCTCGTCACGATGGCTCTCATCACTGTCGTCTACATCTGGAACGACTTCCTCTGGCCCCTGATCGTCACCAACTCGGCTGCAATGCGGACACTGCCGATTGGGATCTTCTGGCTCCTCGATCAAGAAGGGGTCACCAACTGGGGCGTAGTGATGGCGGGCACGGTGTTTGTGATCGCGCCTATCGTCCTCATTTTCATCTGGGCCCAGAAATATATCGTCGAAGGGATTGCAGCGGGCGCGGTCAAAGAATAGCCGGCCCTATCGCCGATCTCTTGCATACCCGTTCGCCACAGTGCGGTGGTTCCTCAGAGCCGAGTGCATAGGCTTGGGCATATTTGGTGTTGTAGCAAACGCGCGGAACGTACAACGTGTGGATCATACCAAAAGTGTAAGGAGAATGCAGAGATGAACAAGCAATTGACCCGACGTGAATTATTGAAGGGCGCACTGGCTGGCGGTGGCTTCGCGCTGCTCGCGGCGTGTGGAGCCGCCCCGCAAGCTCCGGCGGCTCCGGCGGCCACAGA
>JAAUTZ010000089.1:5115-14022 GCA_012031225.1 Chloroflexaceae bacterium | reverse complement strand
TGTAGCTACCAGCCCGTCGAGAGTATTGACTCATTCGTGGAAGCCCTGATTATCTCGATGAGTGGCTGCGGGGTGGGCTTCTCGGTCGAGGGCAAGTATGTGGAGAACTTCCCGCGTATCAAACGCCAGACCGGAACGATTGCCCCAACGTTTATCGTGCCCGACTCGGCGGAGGGTTGGGCTGATGCCCTACGGATTGGGCTAGCGACGTGGTTTGAAGGCGGTGATATGCGCTTCGATCTGACGCAGGTGCGCCCGGCGGGTGCGCCGCTGCGGATCAAGGGCGGGCGGGCATCGGGCCCCGAACCACTGCGGCACATGCTCGAATTTGTGCGGGCGCGGGTGCTGGCCCGGCAAGGTAGCTTCCTGCGCCCGATTGACGCGCACGACATTATGTGTGCCATCGGCAATGCGGCAGTGAGCGGGGGCATGCGCCGCACGGCCATGATCTCCCTGTTTGATTATGCCGATGACGGGGTGCGCCTGAGCAAGAATGGCGATTTTGAGCGCGACAACAGCCAACGCTGGAATGCGAACAACTCGGCGGTTTGGGAGGATGACAACCTCGAACAGATGGAGTTTATGCGCCGCTTCACCGAGATGCTCGAATCGGGGCGGGGCGAGCCGGGCATCTTCAATCGTGCTGCCGCCAACCGGATGAAGCCGGAGCGGCGCACATCTGATGTGTATGGCACAAATCCGTGTGTCACCGGTGATACGTGGGTGCTGACTGACCACGGTCCGCGCCAAGTAGCTGATCTGGTGGGCGAGGGCCACACCACGCTGGTGCATGGGCAGCCGTATGCCACGACGGCGGATGGATTTTGGGAGACAGGGGTACAGCCGGTTTTGCGCCTGACTACCCGCGAAGGTGTGAGCCTGCGCCTAACCGCGAACCATAAGGTTTTGGCGGTGCCGTACATCTCGCGCAAAACAGAGCGCGAAGAGTGGATTGAAGCCGGCGCATTACAGCCCGGTGACAAAATCAAGCTGCACAACCACCGCGAGGCTGAGTGGTCCGGTGCGGGCACCTTTGATGAAGGCTGGCTATTGGGGATGCTCGTTGGCGATGGCACGTTTGATGCAACGACTGCCAAACTGACCTTTTGGGGCGAACACCGCGCCCACCTCGCCGAACATGCCGTTGAGCTGATCCAGCGTACCGTGCCAGCCCGTGCCGATCTGCGCGGCTACGACCAAGCCGAGCATGACCGTACCATCGTGCAATCGGCAGGCCTGCGCGATCTCGCGGCTGACTACGGCATCTATCGTGGAATGAAAACGATCACCCCGTTTGTGGAGCAATCTGCGCGGGACTTCCATTGCGGCTTTCTGCGGGGGCTATTCGATGCGGATGGAACCGTGGTTGGCACGCAACAGAAGGGCGTGAGTGTGCGCCTTGCTCAATCTGACCTGACCTTGCTGCAAGCAGCCCAGCGCATGCTGCTGCGGCTTGGAATTGTCGCAACGATCTATGCACAGCGGCGGGCCGCAGGTACACGCCAACTCCCCGATGGGCGGGGCGGTTATGCTGAGTATCTCTGCCGGGCCGATCACGAATTGGTGATTGCCAATGACAATCTAGGGGTGTTTGCAACGCTGGTTGGCTTTACCCATCCAGAAAAGCAGGCCCGCCTGCACGCCAAGCTCGCTAGCTACCAGCGCGTCCCCAATCGTGAACGCTTTGTTATGACGGTTGCTGCGATTGAGGCCGATGGTGTCGAAATGGTCTATGACTGTGCAGTGCCGAATGTCAATGCCTTTGATGCCAATGGGCTGTATGTTCACAACTGTGGCGAAATCATTTTGCGCCCGTGGCAATTCTGCAACTTGACAGCAGCCGTCGCACGCGAGCAGGACACGTTTGAGACCCTCCGCGATAAGGTCGAAGTTGCCACCATTCTGGGGACGATCCAATCTATGGCAACCCACTTTCCCGGCTTGCGCTCGCAGTGGCACGAGAACTGCGCAGAGGAACGCCTGCTTGGGGTGGATATTACCGGACAGATGGATAGCCCCGTTGCTCAAGATGCAGCAGTGAAAGCTCGCCTGCGTGAGATCGTGTTGCAAGTCAACCGCGAGACAGCGCAGCAGCTCGGCATCAACCAATCCGCCGCAACCACCTGCGTCAAGCCGAGCGGCAACTCTTCGCAGATGCTCGATTGTGCATCGGGCTTGCATGCACGCTGGGCCCCCTACTACATCCGCAATGTGCGCGTGAGTGCAACCTCGCCGCTGTTCAAGGTGCTGCGGGATGCTGGTGTGCCGATGGATCCTGAGAATGGCCAGTCTCCTGAGAATGCAACAACGTGGGTGATCCACTTCCCCGTCAAAAGCCCGGAGGGGTCCATCACACGCAATGACCGCGCGGCAGTGGAGCAGTGCGAGTTCTGGCTGCAAAACAAGCTGTACTGGACCGAACACAATCCGAGCGTGACGATCACCTATCGCCCGCACGAGATGATTGACCTGATGAAGTGGGTGTGGGAGCATCGGGATGTCATCGGTGGGATGGCCTTCTTGCCCGCCTTTGATGCCAACTACGCGCAGATGCCCTATATGGAGATCAGCCAAGCCGAGTACGAGCGGCTGGCGGCAGCCTTCCCGCCGATTGACTTCTCGAAGATCTATCGCTATGAGGATAAAGACCTCACCAACGCCGCCCAAGAATTGGCGTGTATGTCGGGGATCTGTGAGATAGACCTGCCCTAAGGCGGTGATAGGCAACAGGTGACGGGTGACAGGCAACAGGTGACAGGCGGCAGCGTACCCTAGCACCTGTCACCTGTCACCGCGCTCCCGATCCCGACCTAAGCAGGGCCGTGCTACAGCAGCACGCTGACCGCTACCCAGATCAGCAGCCCCAGCACGAGCAGCACGCCCACGACAACCAGCGCGATCCGCTCTGGATTCAGCAGGCTCCAGCTGCCCAGCACTGCATGCTCCATGCCCAGCAGGTAGAGCGTATCATCCTTGTCGTTTAGCTTGTAGTTGACCTCGGTCACAGGGGTTGCCTTGATCGTCAGTTCGGCGGCGATCAGGCGCGTCTGCTCATCCTTGATCTCGCTCACCGCTTGGCGCAGCACGGCATCGAGGGGCGGTACACTATGCCAGTGCCCACCATACACATTGATCGGCGTGCTGCATACATCTATCAAATGTTCCTGTAGCACCAGCGGTTGCAGCAGATCATCTTCGGCATCATCATCGTGATTGAGAAACTCCATGGCCCGCCGCGACCAGATGAAGGTGGCTTCTTCGACCAGATTGCCGTTGCCCGCGCAGCGTTCGCAGCGCACACGCCCGTAAGTGCGGCAGGTGGGGCATTGCTCCGAGATCACCTCTGTATCCACCGAGCCATCCGGGTGGCGCACCTTGCGCTCACGCGGGAGCATGCCCGCGCCCTCGCAGCGGGGGCAGATCAACTCGGCATTGCCGTCGCACTCTGGGCAGGTGATGACCATCGTTGAGTTGGGCAGGATCAGTTGCGTTGGGCTAACATCGGCATACGGGGGCGTGTCGGGCACATCCACATCCCACACCTGCGGTAGCTCGCCGGTGCTGCGCCGATCCTGCGGCTGCATTGGGCGTTGGCTAGCCACCGGATGCGTGCGGGTTTCGTACAGGGCCCGCAATTCATAGAAGTAGACGTTGAAGCTCAGCACCTGCTCAAATTCGATGAGCTGCCCTGCGCCAGTGCGCCGGAAAAAGCCCTGCCGACTCCAGCGATTGAGCCTGCGCCGGATCGCATCGGTGCGGTGCAAGCTGTCGGCGCGTTCGCGGCTGCGCTGGAGATACATCTGGAATTGAGCGACAATCTGTTCCACCTGCTCTAGTTCCTCTGGCAGGGCGTGCGCGGCGGCGGCGCGCAGCTCGCTAGTTAGGACTGGCTCAAGCGGGTTCTCAATCCACTCGGCGGTTACTTCCCAGCGCGATTCTTCCATATCGGGCGTGGCGCGGTCGAGCTGCTGGCGCATGGCTCGGCGGAGCAGCGTGGCGCATTCACCAGCCGAAGCGGGGCGGGCGGCTGGGTTGGGCGCAAGCATGCGCTGCAACAGCGCATCTACGTTTGCCATTTCGGTGGCGTGAGTTTTGTCCACCAACGATGGCAGGGGGGAGCCGTCGCCTTCGGGCATATCGCCCCAGAGCATGTGGTACAGCACCGCGCCCAAGCTGTATATATCCAGCGCAGGTGCGGCATCAGTCTGATCGAGGCGTTGTTCAGGAGCCGAGTAGGGCGAGAGGTAGTCGCCTTCTTCAAGGCTACCCAGATCGGCGGGGGTTTCGGCACTCGCGGCTAGCCCTAGATTGGTCAAGTACGCCAGATCATCGCCCGCGATCAAGATGTTGCTGGGCTGCACGTCGCGGTGGATCACAGCATTGGCATGCAGGTAATCAAGCGCGGCGGCGATCTGGGTGAAGATCCGCAAAGCCTGCACTGGCTCCAGTGCGCCCGCCTGCAACAGCACGCTCAGGCGTTGGGCTTCTATCGCCGGCAGCACCATATAGTCGCCATACTTCTCATCGTGCCCGGCATCAATCACGGGCAGCAGGTGCGGGTGGGTGAGCCTTGCCGCAAGGCGGGCTGCAAGCTGGAAGCGGGCGGAAGCTACCCAGCCACTGCGCCGCAAGATTGCCACCTGCACTGGACGTTCGAGGGTGGTGTGGGTAGCAGTGTAGATCAGCGCAAGCTCATCCTGATCTATGCGCTGCTGCACATGGTAGTTCCGCAGTTCGACATTCTCAAGCCGTGCCGCCGGGCTGCTCTGGCGTTGCCGGACCGATTTTGGTTTGGACTGTTGCATGCGTTTCCTAAGCCTAGCCCATAGAACATTTGAACGTAGTATACCATAGGCATGGGCAGTGTGCGCGATCACTGCTGTACATCATTGTACCAGCATCTGGCGCGGCGCACGCTGCCCCAGATCCAGCACCCGCACGCGATCAACACCAACGCGGGGCGACTGGCCCCGCGCTGTGGTTTCCGTACCGTTGGGTCGTTGTTGGATGCGGAATGCCTTACCGCTGTGTGGTGCGGGTCGGATCGGCCCGCACGATCAGCGGCAGATACACCAAATTGTTGCGATCCGTTAGGGCAAATTCGCGCCCGCTACACGCAGAGGTGCTGATCCGCCCATCCACCCGCTCGTAGGGCGACGGCGGCGTGCAGGTTGCGGCGGCATCTGCCCATGTCGTCCCGACTAGTGCGGCAATCTGGACGCTCGCCGGGGGCACCGCCGCCAGCATTGCGGTGGTGGGGGCAGGGAAGGCGAAGGTCACGGAGATCGGCCCGCTTAGCTCAAAGCTGGGTAGCTCCTGCCCGGTGCCGACATTGAAGAAGTTCAGCTGGAAGACCTGCCCCAAATTGCGCTGGCTGATGGGAAGCGCACGGGAGGGCTGCTGGCGCACGGTGTAGCGCAGTTCCACCGTAAAGGGCACGCTGTTTTGCGGGAACAGGAGCACGCCAATCTGCCGCCCATTCGTGCCCGTGATCGGCACGCTGGTGTCGGCACTCGGGCTAATCACAAAGCCTTGCGACACCTGCCCTGCACTGATGTCAATCGTGGCGGTGTCATTCACGGCATTGCCCAGCCGATCTGTTACCGTCACGGCAACCGTCTGTTGTCCGTCCACACTCCACGTCAGGTCTATGCTGGCACTGGCATTGTTCACGTTGTTGCTCGGTGGGATGGGCGGTTGATTGGTTGCCGACCATGTGTAGGTGAAGGGTGGGGTGGCATTCGCGGGCTGCACCGCCGCCGTGAAGGTGACGCGGCTGCCCACCTCGCCCGTCGCGGGTCCGGTGAGGTTCACGCCGGTCAGCCCCGTCAGTTGCACGGCCAGCACCGCATTGATGTTCGCGGTAGGGGCATTATCTGCCACTGCGACGGGATCGGCTTGTTGCAGCGTGGGCTTGTTGTTGAAGAATTGGCTCCGATAGTTGCTGCCGCTCGGTGGCTCAAAGCCAACCCGATACGTGCCGCTCACCAAGCCGGTGACGCTATACGCCCCAGTTGCGCTGGTGCTGGCCACCCCAACCGTCGTGCCGTCGCTATCAAATACGCGCACGCCGATGTTGGCTACGCCCTGTGTGGTATCTGCGCCGGTCACGGTGCCACTGATTGCGCCCGTGCCGATGGTGCTGCGTGGCAGGCTGGCATTGATGTTGGGCGTGACGGTATTGAGCGTGACGCTGACCGGATCGGCACTGGCTACATCGGGCTGGCCATTGAAGAACGTGCCGGCGTAGATCGCCGCCGCGCTGCCAGTTGGCGAGAAGGCGACGGTGTAGCTGCCGACGGGTAGGGCTGGGGTGCGGTAGCGTCCGGCTTCGTTCGTGGTGGTAGAGCGCACGAGTTGGTTGCCGTTGGCGGGATCGAGGATGTTCACACGCACCCCGCGCAAGGGTTGGCTGGTATCGGCGGCAATGACGGTGCCGCTGATCTGCCCGCCGCGTTGCAGCGTGGCATTGATCCCGCCGACGGGGCCCGTGCCAATCGTAACGGGGTCGGCGTTGGCCCGCAGCAGCTTGTTATCGAAGAACTGCCCCACATAGAAGGCGGCACTGCCATCGGTAAAGGGCGCAAACTCCACCGTGTACGTGCCGGGCCGCACCCCGCCAGTGGCATAGTTGCCACTCTGATCGGTGAAGCCACTGGCAATCGTCTGCCCTTCGGCATTCAACACCTGCACCTCCACATCTTCCAAGCCTGTGCTAGTGTCTGCGGCTAGCACCTGCCCAACGATATTGGCGGCGGGTTGCAGCGCGGCATTCAGCCCATTCAGGGTGTTGCCATTGGCAATCGTGAGGATGTCGGCGGTTGCCAGATCCGGCTTGTCGTTGTAGAACTCTGGCAGGTACACTGCGAAACACTCGCTCGCCTGCGGATCGAAGCCGAGCCTGTACTGCCCATCCGCTAGCCCTGCGAACTCGTACCGCCCCACCCGGTTGGTAAACTCAGTGTCAATGTATTCACCCGTTACCGCATCGTACAGATCCACGTCTATCCCAACGAGCAATACGCCGGTCACGGCATCCTGCGCCTCGCCGCGTAGTGTGCCGCCACGTTGCAGGGTGGCGGTGATCCCGTTGGTGATGTTCGGGGCGGTGACGCTGATCGGCGTGGCACTGGCTTGGTCGGGTTGCTGGTTGTAGAACTCGGCAACGTAGCGCGTTGCAGCAGTGCCAGAGCTGAAGTACTGCGGATCGAAACGCACTGTATACGTGCCGGAGGCGAGGGCGGTGCTGATGAAGGAGCCATCACTGTCGGTCGAGGTGAATTCGTCCACCTGCTCACCATCGCTATCGAAAATCTCGACGCGCACGTCTTCTAAGCCTGCGCCCGTATCGGCAGCTGTGACGATGCCGCTGATCTGCCCGCCGCGCTGCAACGCGGTATTGATGGTGGTGGTAGTGGGAACCGTTACATTGAAGGGTGCGGTAGTGGTGGCAAAGTAGGCCCGCTCATCAACGTCACTAAATGTGAATGGAGCGTAGCGCAGGCGGTAGGTTCCGGCGGCAAGCCCACTGAAGCGGTAGGTTCCTTCACTGAAGAATGAATCACTGGCAACTACCTGATCATTGCTGTCGAGCAGTTCTATCTCTAGGGCACCGAGGGGCTGGCCCGTATCGGCGGCTGTTACTTGGCCATTGACGACCCCGCCCCGTTCGAGCGCGGCATTGATGTTGGGCACACTGCCGTCGCTTGTGACGGTAATGCGGGTGGCGGCGGTGCTGGTGCGGGCATTGTTGTAGTATTCGGCTTGGTACTCGGCGGTATCGGCATCGCTGTCAGAGCGGTTAGGCTCAAAGAGGGCGATGTAGGTTCCGGAAGCGACCCCAGTGATCGTGAATACGCCTGTACTGTTTGGTGTAGCAGAGCGGACAATGCCGCCGGTGGTTGACTCAAGTCGCACGGTGACATCGCGTAGCTCATCGCCCGTATCGGCGGCGGTGATGCGCCCGCTCACGGTGCCGCCCCGTTCGAGCGTGGCATTGATGTTGGCGGTGGTGTTGGGAGCCGTGACTGCGATCAGATCACCAGCACTGAAGCTCGGGCGGTTGTTGTACACCTGAGTGACGTAGTTACTCCCAGAGGTTGGGCTGAAGATCACCTGATACCGCCCAGTCGGTAGCCCTTGCAAGGTGAAGATGCCGCTGCTGTTCGTGGTGGCGGAGGCTGAGCCGCCACCACAGCGTTCTTCAGCGAATACACTGACGTTGGCCAGCGGCAAGCCGGTATCGGCAGCCGTCACCTGCCCCGTAATCACGCCGCCGCGTTCCAGTTGGGCATTGATGTTGGGGATGGTGGTGCGGACTTGCACGGTAATCAGATCCGATGCGCCAATGATGGCGGCGTTGTTGTAGAACTCGCTGAGAAAGGGCGAGTTGAAGGGTGGGTCAAATTCGACGCGGTAGCTGCCGCCAGCAATGCCGACGATTTCGTATGCGCCGGTGGCAGAGGTTATCGCTGATTTGACAAAATCGCCGTTGTCATCAAGCAGCGTGACATCAACATCTTCGAGGTTGGCAGTGGTGGGGTCGGTGACACGCCCCGTGATCGTGCCGCCAAGCTCTAGTTGGGCATTGGCGGTGACGGTGAGTGGTGGCGTGAGGACGAGCAGGTCAGCACTGCTGAGGCTCGGCTTGCGGTTGAAGAACTCGCCAAGGTAGGGTGAGTCGAAGGGCGGTTCAAATTCGACGCGGTAGTTGCCAGCGGCCAAGCCGGTAAAGGAGTACACACCGGTGGCAGTGGTGGTGCGGCCGGCAAAGGCGGACTGCGCGTCGCCGCGATACAGGCGCACGATGATGTCTTCGAGCGGGGTATTGGTGTCGCGGGTTCGCACCGTGCCAACGACACTGGCTCCGCGTTGCAGGGCGGCATTGATGGTAGTGGTCGTATTGAC
>JAAUTZ010000089.1:0-5015 GCA_012031225.1 Chloroflexaceae bacterium | reverse complement strand
GCGCGTCGCCGCGATACAGGCGCACGATGATGTCTTCGAGCGGGGTATTGGTGTCGCGGGTTCGCACCGTGCCAACGACACTGGCTCCGCGTTGCAGGGCGGCATTGATGGTAGTGGTCGTATTGACTGTGAGCGAAAGCGGGGTGGCACTGGCAAGGTCGGGCTGGTTGTCGTGGAACTCGCCAAGGTAGGGTGAGTCGAAGGGTGGTTCAAATTCGAGGCGGTAGTCACCGGTGGGCAAGCCACCGAGTAGGTACGTCCCATCGGAGTCGGTGTTGGTGCTCCGGGCAACGCTATCATCGGCATCGTAGGCAACTACGCGTATGTTCTCAAGCAGCCCGCTTGAGCCAGCATCGGTGACGCTGCCTTGCAGCACTGCGCCGCGGTCAAGGGCGGCATTGATGGTGGTGATGTTGCCGAGCGTCAGGGCCACCGGATTGGCGGTAGCGAGGGTGGCTTTGTTGTTGTGGAACTCGCGCACGTACTCCGAGAAAAACGATGGGTCAAATTCGACGCGGTAGGAGCCTGCGGCCAAGCCAGTGATCGAGTAGACCCCCGTGAAGTCGGTGTCGTCTGTGCGTACTAGAGTGTTTTGTACGTTGTATACATTCACTGTTACGCTACTCAAAGGTTCCAGCGTATCACTGGTTGAAATTACGCCCGTCAAGTCGGCACCACGTTGCAGCACCGCATTGATCCCGCCAGTAGTAGCATCTTCAGCAACCGTGACCGGATCAGCGGTAGCGAGGGTGGCTTTGTTGTTGTAGAAACGCGGCGCATACAGGCGTGCGGGATCAAAAAATGTGGATGGTACAAACTCGATGCGGTAGGAGCCAACCTCAATATCGCTCAGGGTGTAGGCTCCACTGGCATCAGTACTGTCGCTTGTGACAATCGCGTTCTCGCTATCATACGCACGCACATTCACAAACTGGAGCGGATCGCTGGTATCGGCGGCGGTCACTACGCCGGTGATCGTGCCGGTCTGGGCTAGCACGGGATCATCGCTGGCGGTGGGTGGTGCGGCGGGTGCGGCGGGCGGCGGTGGTGCATCAGGCGCATCAGGCGCGGCGGGCACAATCGGCAAGGTCAAGGTCAGGCGTAGCCCGGCTTCGCTCTGCGGGGCGAGGGTTGCGCTGGCATCTTCAAAAGAATCTACGCCATTGCCGTTGGGATCATACACCTGCACGCGGTAGGCGGCGGGCGGCAGATCGCTGAACTGGAACTGCCCTGCGGCATCGCTCTGGGTGCTGGCGATGGCTTGCTCCTCACGCAGCAGGATCACCCGCAGCGCAGCAAGTGGCAGCCCATCGGCAGTGCGGAGGGTGCCCGCCACCGTGCCCGGCGGCAGGCTCTGGTCAGGCTGGGCGGCGGCGATGGCGGCGGATGGTGCATGGCATGGGGCGGTGCTGATGGGCAGGGCTGGTGTGGACGGTGCGGCGGGTGGTGGTGGCAGCAGCGCGGCTGGTTGTGCGGCGGCGGCGGCTGGCGGGGCTGGGATAAGGATGCCGCTGGTAAGCATGAGAGCCAATAATGCGAACGAAAAGAACCGATAGTACGCCCGATGTGTGGTGTTCATGATGATGCTCCCCCTTGAAAGCTGAATGTTGATGTGACGTGCAACGAATGACAGGCATTCTTGCGGACCAACTCCCTTATGCTTATCATACACCCCCATGTCAAGTCATGAAAAGACAGGCGCGTTGGGAGCTGGGAGCGAATAGAGGGGAAGGCGGGGATGCGCTTGCCGATTAGCTGGCGCACCCCGCCGGTGGGCTATGCCGATGCTGCTGCCTTTTCGCTTTGGCGGTGCAGATAGCGCGTCACTTCAACAATCGTGGCCCGCACTACTTCATCGGGATCATCAATCAGCTTGAGGAGCGGCTGGATCGCGTGAGGGTCGCCGATCTCGCCGAGCGCACGGGCGGCGGTGTCGCGCATATCGGCGGCAGGATCGTACAGGGCCTCAATCAGCGCGGGCAGGGCGGGGGTGTAGCGGTGGTGCCCTAAAGCCCATGCCGCTGTCTTGCGGACGAGCAGGTTTGGACTGGCAAGCGCGGCGACAAAGATGTCGGGCGGGGTGGTGATGCGGATCAGCGCACCGATAGCAGCCTCTTGCACATGCTGGTCGGGATCGTTGAGCAGGTGGGCCAATGCACTGGCGGCAGGATGGGCGTGCAGCTTGCCAAGTGCCCATGCCGCACTAGCGCGGGCGTGGGCAGTGTCGCTCTGGAGCGTGTCCATCAAGCCCGCGAGGGCGGGCGCACCAATCTGCACCAGCGTGAGCGCGGCGGCGCGGCGTACCTCGCTATCCCAGTGGCTCAGAGCTTCGAGCAGCGGCGGCACGGCTACGGTACCGAGTTGCACGCATGTTGCCCAATCGTTGCGCGTGAGCGCATAGACTGCCCCAGCATGATCGGGGTTAGGCTGCCAGTTCAGGTGCGCGAGGACTTCGGCGGCGCGTTCGCGTAGCTGCACATCAGGTTGCTTCAGGGCGCGTACAAGATTCGGCACAACGTCTGTGCCCTGTTGTACCAAGCCCGCCATCGCAAGCTGAGCCAGCTTCAGGTCAGGATCATTGAGGTAGCGCAGCAGCACCACGCGCACCTGCGGATCGTCCAGCATGCTCAGCAGTTCAAGGCTGCGCTGCTGCACAATTGGTTGGGGGGCTTCTAGCCCAACCAGCAGGGCGGGGATGGCTTTGTCGCCAAAGCTGCGGAGCGTCTCCACGATGGCGAGCTGGGCGATGGGGTTATCGGTATCGAGGGCGGCAATGAGTGGGGCAACGGCATCGCTACCGATGGTGACGAGGGCCCGACGGGCAGCGTCGCGGGCATCGGGGCGTTCATCGTGCAGGGTGCTGATGAGCGGCTCAATGGCCATTGCCCCAAACATCACACTGGCACTGATCTCATCGCAGAGGATCAGGAAGCTCGCCCGGCCGGGCTTTCATCGGGCATCCAGTCGAAGCGTTGTAGAGCATGCGCGGCAATCCGGCGCACATCGCTGCGGCGGTGGGTGAGCAGCGGCACGAAGGCGGGGATCATGTCGGTGCGCTGGGTGTACTCGGTTGTTTCAGCGATCTGGCGCAGGCTATCGAGGGCGGCGGCGCGGATCGGAGCCTCTTTGCGTTCAAGGGCCTCAACCAATACAGGCACAGCGGCGGCGGCTTTGATCTGCCCCATCGCATGCAGCGCGGCGGCATGCAGGCGCAGGTCATCGCTGCGTAAGACGCTCGTTAGCTCGGCTTGCCCTTGCGCCACCCCCAACAGCCCAATCCCCTGCACAGCGGCAAGGCGTACCTCTGGCTCTGGGTCTTGCACGCCGCGCACAAGGAGGGGCAGGACTTCGGCTTGGCGGGCTTCACCTAGCGCAAGTAGCGCAGCAGTGCGAATCTCCGCATCGGGATAAGTTGTAGCTTTTGCAATGCCACGTAGGTCGTTACGGGCTTTTAACTTCTCAATACTGGGGGGGCCAAAGAGCGCCATCGCTTACCTCCCATCAGGTGCTGATTTTGCTTGATCCGTTAATTTTCTATTATAGCGGATTGTTGCCGATTTTGGAAAGTCGGAAACGCGGCCTGTTAGGAGGCAGGTGTGAGGGGGGGAGCTTGTACCGTGTCGGGGGACTGATGAACAAAGATAAACAAAGCGGTGCTACCGCCACAACGCGGCACCGTGTTCACCTTTGGGGGCTGCTTTCCTCAAGCATTTGACTTCTACCCGGTGCCCGCTAGACTGGATTTCATGTGCTGGATGCGCTGATATGATAGCTCAATCCGCTCCAGCGGAATGACACCTTGCTGCACCCAGCCTTCGATCATGGCGACGGTGCGCGGTACGGTATCGGCGGCGTACATGGCATTGTTGGCGATGAGCAGCATATCTACGCCCGCCGTAATCGCCTGCTGGATCGCCAGATCGGGGCCGTAGTAGCGCGTGATCGCCGCCATTTGCAGATCGTCGGAGATCACCACGCCAGTGTAGCCAAGCTGATCGCGCAGTAGCCCGTTGATCGTGGCGGGTGAGAGCGTCGCCGGATCGTTGCTGTCGAAGTTCGCATTGTAGATATGCGCGGTCATAATCGCATCCACCACACCTGCATCAATCAATGCCCGATATGGTTCTAGCTCTTGCCACTGCCACGTTGCGGTGACATCTACCCAATCCTCGTGTGAGTCTACCGTCGAGCTACCGTGTCCGGGGAAGTGCTTTAGGGTGCAGCCCACCCCCGCCGCGTGGTGGGCCAAGATGTAGACCAGTGCGTGGGCGAGAACCTGCGCTGGCTGGGCCGAGAAGCTGCGCCCATAGCGGGCAATCACGGGATTGTCAGGATTGATGTTCAGATCCACTACTGGCGCAAAGTTCAGGTTCACGCCCATCTCAGCCAGCGTTTTGGCAATCACGGTTGCCTGCTCGCGGGTAAAAGCGAGGTCGTTGGTTGCCCCTAGCTCGGCGTGCCCAACATTGGTGGGGAAGCCATACTGCGGCTTGAAGCGCATCACCTGCCCCCCCTCCTGATCAATCGCAATCAGGGGCGGGGTCGCTGCAACGCTGTGCAGTTCCCGCACAAGGCTCTGCACCTGCTGCGGGTCGGTAATATTTAGCCCCCACGTTTTGTACAGCCCATCATAATCAGAGAGCATCACCCCGCCTAGATTGGCGGTTTGCAGATCAGCCACGACGGGGTTGGTCGGATCGAGAGCCGTGCCGCGAAAGCCAACTAGCAGCATCTGCCCGATCATCTGCGCTAGCGTTGGGCGGGCAGGCTCGGCGGGCAGCACTGGCGCTAGCGTTGGCTCTGGTGCGGGCGGGGCTGGTGGCGTTGGCGTTGGTGTGGGCGGGTTTGGTGGTCGCTGGGGGTGGCTCTGGTGCGGCAGGGCTGTGTGCCGCAAGCGGTAGTCCCGCACCAGCTACACGCACTGGCGGCACTGCTGGCGGCACCAATGCCGAGTAGCTTCAAGAGTGACGACGGGTGAGAACTGGCACCAGTGCGGGATCAGACTCCTCAGACGA
>JAAUTZ010000088.1 GCA_012031225.1 Chloroflexaceae bacterium | reverse complement strand
ACTCCCGACCGATCAGTTCCTTGCCATCGAGGCCCGTCTCGATCGTCAGTTTGGCGCCGCCACAGAACGCAGCGCCGCCTCCGCCCCCACCGCCACCGCAACCACCCTGCCCCCCACCGCAACCCCGCCCCCTACCGCCACCGCAACGCCGGTACCCTACTCATTCGGCGAGGAGCTACGCACCCTGAGCGGGCATAGCGGCGGCTTGTGGGCCCTTGCGCTGAGTCCTGATGGCAACGTCCTCGCCTCCGCATCAGATGACGGCACCGTCAAGCTGTGGGATTGGCAGACAGGCGAAGAACTAGCAACGCTCACCCACACCGCAAGCGTGCGCGGGGTAGCCTTTCACCCCACAGGTACCCGCTTGGCAAGCGCAACCAAAGCCGGCAGTGTGCTGCTGTGGGATGTCACCACCCTGACGGCCCCCGAACTACAAGCGACACTAGTCGGGCACACCGATGAGGTAGCCGCAGTTGCCTTCAGCCCCGATGGAGCCACGCTAGCGAGTGCCTCAAAAGATGGCACTGCGCTGCTGTGGGATGTCCCCTCCGCAACCCTCGCCAAGTCCTTGCTGGGGCACACCCACTGGCTCGAAAGCGTCGCCTTCAGCCCCGATGGACGCACCCTAGCCACCGCCTCGCTCGACCTGACTGTGCGGACGTGGGAAGTTGCCACCGGTGAACCAGAGCTAATCCTCTCTGGGCATACCAGTTGGGTCCTGCCGACAGCCTTCAGCCCCGATGGGCAACTGCTCGTGAGTGGCTCGCACGATGCCACCATCCGGCTCTGGGACCCACAGGATGGAACCGCACTAGGCGTACTCGCCGAGCATACCAACGAAATCCGCGCCGTCGCTTTCCGCCCCGATGGGCAACTGATGGCAAGCGGCGCAGAGGATGAACTGCTCAAGCTGTGGCGCATGCCCGCCGCCGAGCTAATAGCCACCCTCGAACCCGGCTCATCCGGCGCGGGGGTCCTATTTTCCAATGCGGGCGATATGCTTATCTCCGGGCACGGCAACAGCCTGATCAAAGTATGGTATGTTGGTGGCGTGGAATAGCTCAAACCCAACTAGAAAGACTCACCCGATATGCGCTTACGGATGATCGTGATTGGACTAGCGGCGGCGGCTGTGTTGTTGCCGTTGCTCGCTCGGCTCCTGATTACCACAACCGACAGCCTCGCACCCGGCGGCATACAGGATGGGCAACTTGCCCCCTGCCCGCCCACCCCAAACTGTGTGGCCTCGCGCCCTTATGCCGCCGATAGCCTCCCCCCGATCAGCTACAGCGACACGCCAGAGCAGGCGATGCAACGCCTTGTGGCCGCCGTCCAAGCCGAGCCACGCAGCACCATTCTCACCCAGACAGAGGACTACCTGCACGTCCAGTTCCGCTCGCTCGTGTTTGGCTTCGGCGATGATGCCGAATTTATGCTTATGCCCACCACCAACCAGATCGAGTTCCGTTCGGCAGCCCGCATGGGCCGCTCCGATCTAGGGGTCAACCGCACCCGCATGGAACGCATCACGCAGCGCATGCAGCAGTAGCGTACTAGGGGTCAGGTCATAGGTGGCAGAGGTCATACGTGTCAGGGCAGAGGTCATACCTGTCAGGGCAGAGGTCATACCTTTCAGGGCAGGCATACGTGGTATATCTGCCCTATCACCTGCCACCCGCCACCCGATCCCCCCGCGCTACAGCGTCGGGCGGTGCGTGTGCCAATCGGTGGCCCGCTGGTAGGCATCGCCCGCCCGCAGCAGCATCGCTTCGGCAAAGGGGCGACCGAGCAACTGCAACCCAACCGGCAAGCCTTCACTGAAGCCGCACGGCACCGCCAAGCCGGGAATGCCCGCCATATTCGCCGTGACCGTAAACACATCCGAGAGATACATCGCAAGGGGATCATCGGCTTTCTGGCCAACTTTGAAGGCGATAGTTGGCGAAGTCGGGGTAGCGATCAGGTCTACCTCAGCAAATGCCTGCGTGAAGTCCCGCTTAAGCAACGTGCGTACCTTTTGGGCGCGGCGGTAATACGCATCGTAGTAGCCCGCCGAAAGGACATACGTGCCGATCATAATGCGGCGGCGCACCTCTGCCCCAAACAGTTCGCCGCGTGTGCGTTCAATCTGTTCCCACAGCGATTCGCCCGGCTGGCGCACGCCGTAACGCACACCATCGTAACGGGCAAGGTTGGCACTGGCTTCGGCGGGGGCGATCACATAATAGGCGGGGATCGCGTGTTTGGTATGCGGCAGCGAAATCTCGACCAACTCCGCGCCTTGCGCTTGCAGCACCGCAAAAGCCCGCTGCACGGCGGTAGCTACCCCCGGCTCAGTCCCCTCAATGAAGTACTCCTGCGGAATGCCAATCTTCAGCCCGCGCACATCGCCCGTGAGGGCGGCAGTATAATCGGGGACTGGCTCTGGCGCAGATGTGCCGTCACGGGGATCATGCCCGGCGATCACCTGCAACAGCAGCGCAAGATCGGCGACACTCCACGCCAGCGGGCCAATCTGATCGAGCGACGATGCAAACGCGATCAAGCCGTACCGACTGACGCGCCCGTAAGTTGGCTTCAGGGCACTGATCCCGCACAGCGCGGCGGGCTGGCGCACACTCCCGCCCGTATCGGTGCCGAGTGTGGCCGGAGCCTGCATCGCCGCGACGGCCGCAGCACTGCCCCCGCTACTGCCGCCGGGCACCCGCTCCAAATCCCACGGGTTGCGTGTGATCTGGTAGGCACTATTCTCGGTGCTTGATCCCATCGCAAACTCATCGCAGTTGAGCTTGCCAAGCAGCACTGCCCCAGATCTCTCAAGCCGCTCGATCACAGTGGCATTGTAGGGCGGCACAAAGCCCTCCAGAATACGCGAGGCGCATGTCGTCGGGACATCTTTGGTGCAGATCACATCCTTGATCGCAAGCGGAATGCCATGCAGCGGGCTAGTTGCACTGCCCCGTTGGGCATCGGCAGCTTGGGCTTGGGCGCGAGCCTGTTCAGCCGTCAGGTGCAGAAACGCCTGAACCTGCGGCTCAGTATGGGCAATACGGGCCAGAAAAGCCTCAGTTAATTCCAGTGCCGTTGTTTCCCCTGCATCCAGTGCGGCGCGTGCTTGCGTAATCGTTAGCTGGTGCAATTCGCTCATGCTCACTCCTACCTGTGCCCTGTCCGCACCCCGCTTTGGGTACGTTCCTCGTGCTATCTCGTGCTGTATTGTAGCACAGGTTCGCCCCACTGCACGGCGACGGAGGGCAGCGCAGAAGTGTAAGGCAATCACATTCCCCCCGATCCGAGTGCGGCACACCCGTAGTCGGCCTAGTCGCCGGCTCACGCTTGACCGCGCCCACCCCCGATTGCCGCGAGTTCCCGCCACTCCACGCGACAGATGCCGGAGCCACCGCAGCGATAGCATCTGGCTAACGCCAAACAACAAAAAGCCGCCCGCCCAATAGAGATGAGCGTGCGGATACGCAAAAACTAAACGCAGCTGGCGTTTATGTTTAGGGGCAGACTATCGGCATTGGTGCAAGTGCAAAACGAAATTGCACCACATCGTTGACGGACATCTCCAGCCGCAGGATTTTTCGTGTTGGAAAGAGGTAGAACTCACGCACGTAGCATTGATGTTGGGTAGAGATTTGGAGATTGCACGCAACCACAAGCAGCATCAGGCTCAAACCGAGAAACACCGTGTATGAAAACGACAGATTAAGCAATAGGTGGGGTGCAGATTCCATTTTTACTCCCTCATCATCTTTGAGTTAGCAACCTAAACTAGGCTAGCATTATTATAGCAGACTGGACTACACCATGCTATAGGCTATTGGTGTATTTTTTTAATCCTACCTTACCTAATACATAACCAAGCCAGACCGTACTAAAGTACCAGAGTAGTTGGCACAAGGCATATGAAAGCCAGATCAATATTGCATACTGCGTCGTGTAAATACTTCTCCCACTATAACACAAGTACGCAGAAATTCCCAACTTCAGAAATACGGGCACCACCACGGCATCATTGCGCTAGGTGTGCGGCGCACGCTCATTGGCTGTGTGTCCAGTATGTGGGCGTAGCTCACGCTGGGCATAGTGCAACGCCGCCTGCAAATTTGCCCGCGTGTGGACAGCCTGCGCCTCTAGCCCCTCATACACCAACGCCGCCGCCAGTGCCGGAGCCACCCCGACAATCACCGGCTGCGCCCCCAACAATTGACAGCCCTGCACCATCTCAATCAAGGTATGCGCCACCGCTGCATCGGCATTGCTCAAGCCCGTCAGATCAAGGATAGCGATGCGGGCATGCTGCGCCGCCACCGCATCCAGCAGCGTCGTCTGCAACAAGGAGCGGCGGCGTTCATCCACCGTGCCAATCACCGGCAGCACCAGCACCCCCTCCAGCACCGGCAACACCGGCGCAGACAGCCGCTCCACCGTGCGCTCCAGCAACGCCGTACGCTCGGCACTCAGCCGTTGCACATCATCCAGTGCTGTCGCCAGTGCCACCTGCTCCCGCTCTAGCGCAGCGTTGCGCTCGCTTAGCTCGGCTCGCTGCTGGTGTAGGCTCTGCACCATCTGATTAAACGCCGCTTGCAGATCGCCCACTTCATCCGTCTGGGTCACAGCAACCTGCTGCTGCACATCGCCCCGCGTCACCGCCTGCGCCGCCCCCGCGAGCAGTTCCACCGGGCGCACAATCGCCCGCTGCACAATATACGGCAGCAGCACCGCCAGCCCCAATACCGTAACCAAAGTCAGCCACACACTCATATCAGTAAAGCCCAACCGTTGATCTACCGCCACCACCGTCGCCTCCACCTCGCGGGTGGTCAACTCGGCACTGGTAACCCTGATCGCCGCCGCCCGCTGATCAAGATCGGTCAAGGATTGGATGAGGGCGGTCTTTTCGGGAACCGTCAAATCAAAGCCCATCGCATCCGTTGCCTGCGCTTTCATCCGCAGATCAATCGTAAAAGCGATCCGCTCACGCTGCACCGTCACCTGCTCCGCACTCGCCGGACGGCCAGCCGCATCTACCTCAAACTGATCCAACAGATCCAGCTGATGTTGCAGCCGCGCCAGCACCGCTTCCAACTCGCGCTGCGCCCCGATCAGATCGCCGCGTGCGACGGGATCATCGTTGGCGTGCAGGATGCTCCGCACAATCACCCGCATCTGCCCGATAGCCTCTTGCGCGGCGGCATCAAAGCTACTCGCCGCCAATGCCTGCGGCACAGTATATTCACTGAGTTGGTGGACGTTCGTTTCAACCGCCCCAAGATTAATGTAGACCCACCCCACGGTCAGCATGGCTACCAACGCAGCAACAAGGGTAGCAACTAGAACTTTGCGTGAAAGAGGCATCCGCATCTCGCTTCCTATAGGGTGTATCTGCTATGCTGATCAGCAATCCTGCTCTGCACCGGTCAGCTTATGCCTACACCCACTGCAACGTCTGATAATAGAACGGCAGACTCGCGTCAATATAGCGCGGCAAGATTGGGCGCAGCACCTCTGGGAAAAAGGGATAGTCCGCCAGCTCAGCCAGTGGCAGCCACGTCACCCCAATCTGGCTCTTGTCCGGCGCACTCCCGTTGTGTGGTTCGGCTCCCGCCGCCAGCGTGCAGAGGAAGATCATATCAATCTGGTGGATGTCATCATCGGCGGTCTTCCTAATGTGTTCATGCACAAACCGCAGCGCACCCACATGCACCGTCACGCCGATCTCCTCATAGCACTCACGCACCGCCGTCTGAGGCAACGTCTCACCCCGTTCCTGCCCACCACCGGGCAGCGTGTAGAAATCGCCCTCTGCATCCCGCATATGCTGTACGAGCAGCAGTCCATCCCGCACAATACACGCTTTGGCAGCAGTGCGGATGTAGCTTTTACGATCACTCATTTGAATGCTAGCTCCTGTGGCTCACCACCACGCTCAGTGATGCAGGCCTGCACCCGCGCCTGCATATCCCGCCCAATCTCGCGCAGCAGCTCCAGCTGGGCCGCTTCACCCACCGCCCCCCCCCGAAGCGGGGTAGCTCCAGTGCAGCCGTTCGGCCCGCCCCGGAAACATCGGGCAAGCATCATTATCACCTGTATCGCTAATGGATGCACGCGGCTCGGCGCAGTACCCGCACTATCTACCCGCACCTGCCCACCCCCGATCTGGCGGAAAAAGCCTTCTGCCATGTGCGAACGTGCGCTGTTGCCAGTGCAAAGAACCAGCTCGCGAATCGGTTGCATCCATTGCTCCTTGTGATTGGTTGATTTTCTGTCCGAAAAACGGCTGTTTCCATTATACGGGCTTTACCACTAAATGTATAGCCACTGCTACAGCCCCAACAGACGTAGCAGCAACGGCCCAAGAATTGCCGTCACTGCGCCGTTTAAGCCCATCGCCAAGCCAGCAAACGCCCCTGCTTCAGTGCTGATCTGGAGCGCACGCGCCGTACCAATGCCATGCGCCGCCAGCCCAATCGCAAAGCCGCGCACACTCTCATCGTGGAAACGCAGGCGCAACAGCAGCTCATTGGCAAACAGGGCCCCAATGATTCCGGTCAGGATCACCAACACCGCCGTCAGCGATGGGATCCCGCCAATCTGCTCCGAGATCCCCATCGCAATCGGGGTCGTGATAGACTTGGGCGCAAGCGAGCGCAGGATCATCGGCTCCAAGCCCAGCAGCCACCCGACCCCCACCGCCGCGAGAATGCCCGTCGCTGATCCGCCCAGCAAGGCCAACCCAAGCGGCAGCAGCATGGCCCGCAGCCGCCCAACATAGCTATAGAGCGGGATTGCCAGCGCAACCGTCGCAGGCCCCAGCAGGAAATGCACAAACTGCGCCCCATCGAAATACGTCTGGTAATCGGTATCGGTGAGCAACAAGATGCCAACCAGCAGCGCAATTGCCACCACCACCGGATTCAGCAGCGGCATCCGTCCCGCCCGCTGATAGAGCCAATCCGCGAACAGGTAGGCAAGCAGCGTTGCCGTGAGCCAGAGCAGCGGCGTTTGGGCAAGGTACACCCAAACATCGGTCAGGATCGGATTGGCAGGCATCAGCGTCGCTCCTCCTGCGCTGACGGCGCCGGGCGAGGCTGCACCGCCGGGCTGAGCCACCTGCGAAAGAGCGTAAGCAGGCTCGCTGTCACGATGGTGGTAATCAGCGTGCTAATCAGGAGCGTAGCAAGGAGCGGCAGCAGCGCACGTTGGAGCGTCGCCAGATGCACAATCACCCCCACCCCCGCCGGAATGAACAGCAACGATAGATGGGCAAGCAGCCCAGTGGCAGTGTTCTGAAGCGAGCGCGGGGTTGCGCCACGCACCAGCAGCACGCCCACCAACAGCAGCATACCGATCACGGGGCCCGGAATGGGCAGCGCAAATGTACGAGCAAGCACTTCGCCAATCAATTGAAAGACGAGCAGTGCAGCGAGGGCGGCAATCACAGGCGGATGTCCTTTCTGTACGGGTATCACGGATCAGGTGCTAGGTCGCCGGGATCAGCTCACCGACGCTAGCGCGGGGTACAGATGGGACGGCTCGATGCCCTAGCAGCTGCACCTCACCCTAGTATAATGGCAAATTGGGGGCAAGGTAGCAGGTGCTAGGGCGCAGGCACAAATACCACCAGCAGATGTAATCACACATAACGCATCTGCTAGCTACAGTAAGGCTGATAGATTTTCTCGGCGCAAGCTATGATTAAGGGGCAAAGCTATACGAGATGGGCAACGGGGCAGGTCAGCGGGGCGACAACGTGGTCACAATCCGGTAATTCGCTAGGCAACGTGCGAAACCGGCGCAGCAGAGCGCACAAGCGGCTCACGCCCGCTGTACGTCGCAGCGGCAACTTTCAGGCACAGCTCAGCAAGGCGTTGCATCTGGAGCCGCGTCCAGCCCACCGGCACATCGTTCGCTGTCACCGTCATCAGCACCATATCATCCCCAACTGCTGCCAGCAACAGCCGGAACGTGTCGTGCTCTTGGGTGATAAAGCGGCAACGCTGCGTCACACGGCTCAGGCTAGCGAGTGTGTTTGCGGCAGCCCACTCACCGATGCTTACGGACGCAACATCATTCATTTTCAGATCAGAAGCGGGATAGTAGGAGCCAAGCACTTGCCCCGATAGATCCATCAGGAGTGTGCATTGGATCCCCGCATGCTGCCCAAATTGGGCAAGTGCAGCCCGGAACAGCTGCTGCGGATACACCCGTTGCGATGACCCGTATATTTGGTTCTGGCTGGGTGGTTGGATGGTTGACATAGACATGTCCTTTAACTAGCTTCTACGATTGCTGGAGTGGATGAGAATGTGTTTTGCATAAATTCTTATGTCTATAGTGTAGCAGACTTTGAGGGAAATGTGAAGATTCTCAACGTCAAGACTCGCTCAAGAAATGGTCAAAGTTTGGCCAAGGACTTGTCAAGTTCTTGGCAAATCCTGTACAATCAACACAGATCGGGCTTCAGATTCGCTTTAGTGCCCACGACCCATCTGCCAGTGCCCGCACCGCAAAGATGAATTCCTCAACAGTGGCGTAGCGTTCGGCGGGATCCTTGGCGAGGGCCCGCGCAAGCACATCCTGCGCGACAGCGGGCAACTGCGGATTATAGCTGCGTAAAGATGGGATCGGATCGTGCAGGTGCGCCAGTGCAATCTCAGCCACGCTGTGCCCCTCATATGGAACCTGTCCCGCCAGTGCCTGAAACAGCACCACCCCTAACGAATATATATCACTCTGGGGGCTGATCGGTGGCGCCGGATCGTTGGGCGTAATCAGAAGCTGGGCCTGCTCAGGACTCATGTAGCGCGGCGTGCCCCCGAATGCCCGCCGCCGTGTACGCCGCGTACTCGCCTCTACCACCGCCGCAATCCCGAAATCGGATAGCACCGCCGCCCCATCCCGATTGAACAGAATATTCGAGGGCTTAATGTCTTGGTGGATGATCCGCCGCTCGTGGGCAACCTGCAAGCCCGCCACCAGCCGCTCCATAATCGGCAGGAACTCGTTCGCCGTCATGCGCCGCCCGCGCAGGCGGCTGGCCAATGTGCCGCCCGGCAAGTATTGCATCACAATAAAGGGCTGCTCGGCGTGTTCACCAAGATCATACACCCGAATGATGCTCTCGTGTTCGAGTGCCGCCACCATCTCGGCTTCCTTGCGAAAGCGCACCGAGAAGGCCGGCACGCCCGTCAGTTGCCCTGTCAGCACTTTGATCGCCACCCGCCGCTCCGTCAACGGATCATACGCAAGGTACACCGTCGCCATGCCGCCCTGCCCCACTGGTCGCTCAAGCAGATACCGCCCGATCCGCGGGCTATCCGGCGCAGGCGGCGGCTCGCTATCCTGCACCTCACTACTAAGCGGCGTAGCCGTTGTTGGCAGCGGGCGGGCCTCGCGCTCGCTCGGCGCAAGCCGCGAGAGGAACCACCGTCCGCGAGCCATTTCACGCAGGTCGTAGGCAAAGGCACTCGCCGTCGGATACCGCTCGCCCGGCTCTTTGGCAAGGGCAGTGGCAAACACCTGCTGACACCCCACCGGCAACTTCCGATTGCGTTCGCGTATATCCGGCACCGGCTGCGTCAGGTGCGCCGCGAGCGTCTGTTCGGGGCGGGCATACGCAAAGAGCGGCTGCCCCGTGAGCGCGTGGAACACCACCGCCGCCAGCGCATAAATGTCGCTACTGGGCGGAATGTCGAGCGGCAGATCGCTGCCCTGTTGGGTCATCGCTTGAATCAGGCTGATCTGCTCCGGGCTAAGGTAGTTCGCATCAAACACCCCATGCTGGCTCAAGTCGGTAATCATCTCCGCACTCATATGAATCCCAAAGTCGCTCAGAAATGCCTGCTCCCCTGCATTAAAGAGAATGTTCGAGGGCTTCAAGCTCTGATGCACAATATTGCGGGCATGGGCCGTATCGAGCGCAGCCGCCACCCGATCCACCACAGCCACAAGTTCCTGCACCGGCAAGGTTCCGCTACTCATCCGGGTTGCCAGTGAGCCGGCATCAATAAACTGCATAACCATAAACGGCTGCGTATCTATTTCGCCATAATCATACACAGGCACAATCGCCGGATGTTCGAGGGCTGCCAGCAAGCCTACCTCCTGCCGAAAGCGGGCATTAAAGAGCGGACTGCAATACTGCTGTTGCAGCACCTTAATCGCCACCTGCCGCCGCATCACCGGATCGTAGGCGCGATACACGGTGAAGATCCCGCGACTGCCCAAGTTCTGCATCACCTGATAGCGGCTAATCATCTGTGTGCCATATTGCCCATCGCCCGCTGGCCCGCTGGCCAGTGCCGGTTCATCGCCCATATCGAGCGTGGGCGCGGTATCCCCCCCAATATTGTTGGTCATCGTATCGGCTTGGTCCGAGCGCACCGTACTCAACTCATGCGGTGCTGCGTTGCCTACGGGCACGGTTACTTCGCCATTGAGCGTGATGGAGGTCCTTGGCCTAGGTACGGCATGCTCTGGGTGCGGTGGCTCTTGCTGGGTTGTCGTATCGTTGACGGCTTCTGGCAGGGTCGCATCGGCAACTGGTTCCGGCTGGGCTGCTCCGGCTGCATATCATCAGCCGACAATTGCACCAAGCTGGCTGTTGTCGGGGCCAGCCGCCGCACCGGAATACGCCGCACGATGTACTGTTGCCACAGGAGCAGCATAGTCGCTAGCACCCCCAAGCCAAGCAACACGCCCAGCACGCGCCAGTTGTGCAGAACGTGGTCGGCCGTCGGGGTAAAGGCATCCGCAAACGCCGGATCAGGTCGCCAGCGCAACGTGCCCACACTGCACGCCACCGGCGGTCTGCCGCCCAGCGCGGTAACATCGTTGGGCAGATCGCAGAACGTATTCAGGTCGAGGCTTGCGCCGAGAGCATCTACCGCCGGGCGGCTGATCGTCACCTGCGCGAGCCACGCCGCCACGCCATGCGTAGCCGGGAAGATCATGCCCGCAAAGATGATCTGGGCCACCAACAGCAACGGCACGCTGCTCATGGCCCGTTCCACGCCTGCCGCCGATGCACTCACCGCCAGCCCTAGCGCAGTGGCAGCGAGGCTCGCCAGCAGCAGCGTCACGCCCACTTCGAGCGCAAGCGGCAACACCTGTCCCGCATCGGGCGGCAATGGTACGCCACTCAGCACCACGCCCAGCAGCATGCCCACTTGCAGCAGCGCAAAGCCCGCCAGCAACACAAACCGGGCCGCAAACGCTGCACTCGCCCGCACCCCGTTGAAGCGGTCGTGGCGCAGGATGGCCGGATTGCTGGCAAATTCGCGGGCCGCATTCAACAGTCCGCCCCAGATCCCCACCAACACCAGCGTAAACAGGAGTTCGCGGGCTTCACCCCGCTGCGTCAATCCGGCGGCTTGGGTTCCAAGCAACGCATCGGGCGGCGTGAGCCAGCGCACCACCAGCCCAATCAATGGGGCTTGCAGCACCAGCAACCAGAAGTACCGCCGATCTTGCCACTTGAGCAGGGCCACCCGCTGCACCAACGTGCGGGCTTGTTGCCACCAACCCGTGTGCGGCAAGACGGCAAGCGGGGCCGGCACAGGCGCAGGCCCAGCCGCCTGTTGCAGCGCGTGCGCCCACAGCACCGCAGCAGGCGCGGCTGGCTGGTTCGGGTGGGCTTGTTGCCACGCCGCATAGCCAGCCTTCAGGCGCGGGTAGAGCAGCACCTCTTCCGGCCCGATGTTGCCCTCAACGCGGCTATACACATCGGCAAAGATCAGGCTGTCTAGCTCGAAGTAGTTCAGCGCGTCGGCGGGTGGGCCCCTGTACACGGGATAGCCCTGCGCCAGCAACACCACCTGATCGCACTGCATAATGTTCTCGGTGGCATGCGTCACCAGCACCACCCCGCAGCCAGCGTCAGCGATCTGGCGCAGGGTGTACATCAAGGTCTGTTCCAGCCCCGGATCAAGCCCGCTTGCTGGCTCATCCAGAAAGAGCAACGCCGGCTCGATCAGCAGTTCGGCGGCAATCGCGGCCCGTTTGCGCTGCCCCCCCGAAAGCTCGGCGATGCGTTGATGGCGGCATTCCAGCAGATCAACGGTGGTGAGGGCGCGGGTGATGCGGGCTTCCCGCTCTGCCGCCGTCATCTGATCGGGGAGGCGCAGGCAGACCGTAAAGTGCAACGCCTGCCCCACCGTGAGCAAGCTATGCAGGGTATCCTCTTGGGGCACATAGCCAAGATAGCTCCGGTAGCGCGACCAGTTGGCATACAGATCATGCCCATTCAGCAGCACCTGTCCGGCAGTCGCGGGCTGATAGCCGCACAAGGCTTTGAGCAGCGTACTTTTGCCCGCCCCGCTCGCGCCAATGATCGCCACGAGCATGCCCGATGAGAGGCTCAGCGTAGTTGGGTGCAGCAGGGTACGCGCATTGACCCCGCGCCCAATCTGGTAGCTGACCTGCGCGGCATCCAAGCTGACCCCACTCGCCACGATGGGCGTAGCGCGGGCGTGGTGCGGGTTGCAGTAGGTCAGGCTCACCAAGCTGCCCAAACGCGGATCGCCAATCCGCAGCGTGTCGCCATCCGCTAGCGTGTGCGCCTGCCCAAGCCGTTGCCCGCCAAAGAGGATGCCATTCATGCTGGCACAGTCTACGATCTGATAGGTTCCATCTGCCGCCGGAATGAGCTGCGCGTGGTAGGCCGAAACGAACGGCGCATACAGCACAATGTCGTTATCGCTGGCTCGCCCTAGCGTGATCGGCTGGCTCGTGCGCGGCAGCACCACCTCGCGCTGCTGTAGCCCATCTTGGATCCGAAGCGTCGCTGTCATGGTTGGGCCCCTAGCTGGCGTAGCGCCGCACACGCATCCAGCCGCCCCGCGCCGAGTTCGTGCAGCCGCCGGAATGCCGCCGGATGCTGGCGGTAAATATCCATGTTGGCACTCCGGCGGATAATGTCTGTCACGTCTGCCGCTGTTAGCTGTGGATCAGTCGCTAACAACAGCGCGGCAACCCCCGCAACATGTGGCGCGGCTTGGGATGTGCCACTCAGCGTATCATAGTTGGGCTGAAAGCGTTCGGCGGGCGGCAGCGCGGTGCTCGTCAAATACACCGGATAGGTCGGCATGGTCGAACGGATCTGCTGGCCGGGCGCAACCACATCTACCCACGGACCAGTGTTGGAGAAGGGCGCACGCGCATTGTCTGGGTCAGCCGCCGCCACCAAAATCACATCCGGGTTGGTGTAGGCGATGATATTCGGAAACGGCACAAAATCGTTGCCCGCCGCCACCACCACCACAATCCCCGCATCGAGGGCGGCTTGCACCGCCGCCGTGATCGGCGAATCCGTCACCCGCTGCTCCTCCGCTGGCCACAGCGTCGCGCCCACACTCAGATTGATAACCTGCACCCCTTTCGTAGTCGCATAGCGAATCCCATCGGCAATCTGGGTTTGTGTGCCCCACCCCTCCGCATTCATCACCCGCACGGGCAGAATCTGCGCGGCAGGAGCCACCCCGATCACGCCATGCGCCTGTCTGCCCATCGCCCCAATAATCCCCGCAACGTGCGTCCCATGTCCGTTGGTATCAGTCGGGTCGGGGTCATCATCCACAAAATCATACCCATCGTGGCGCACCTGCCCTACCAGATCAGGGTGCTGCATATCTACCCCGCTATCAATCACCGCCACAGTAACGGCTCCTGCCGCGCCCACGCCTCGGCTCACCTGCCATGCACACGCCGCCCCGATCTGCGCCAGTGCCCACTGCTCCGGCGCAGGGGCCCGGTCGGCATGGGTGCCTACCGGCGCAAGGCACGCGCAGAGGATGCCCAGCAGCAGCAGGCTACTGCACCGATAACTGCGCCAGATCAAGTTGGCGAATGTACCACGTTCCATCAAGCTGCACCGTTTCGATCACTAAATTGAGCGGCTGCGTCCCCGTGCGCCCATCCCGCAGGCGGTAGCGCAGGCGGGCTTCGAGGCGCACCCGGGCCAGTGTGCCATCGTTATTGAGCAAGGTGTAGGTTGGGTCATCCAGTGCGAGGCTCTGGATGCTGCCAGTATATTGCCGAATCTCAGCACCGATTTCGCGCCGCCACGCGCTCGGCTCAATGCTGTTCAAGATCGTCGTGGAATCGCCCGCCTCCCACGCCGCCGCCACCTGCTGCACCAACCGCACCGGCCCATCATCGGGCGCGGCGGGTGCGCTACAGCCCAGCACCACCAGCAGCAAGCCCCACCACACCCAGCCTAGCCCGCCGCGCCCTGATACGTTTGGTACGTTTGGTACTCTGTTCGTTTCGCCATCAGCAATCCTTTCTGGGCAACCCGCCCCGTTCGGCGGCGCGCAGAGCCAGCCA